>JBGUEQ010000015.1:0-92881 GCA_041821265.1 Lachnotalea sp.
GTAAATAAATCCGATGAAGTAAATGAATCCGATGAAATAAATGAATCCGATGAAGTAAATGAATCCGATGAAGTAAATGAATCCGATGAAGTAGATGAATCCAATGAAGTAAATGAATCCAATAAAGTAAATGAATCCAATAAAGTAAATGAAGCTAACAATCCAGTAGTAATAGTAGCCAAAAGTATCCTATTGAATTGGAATAGTTTTACTTTGAGAACAGGGAATCAATTGAATATGAGTGCAACTGTGTATCCCTCTAATACAACAGATGTGAGCGTGAATTGGAGTACCTCAGATAGCAAAGTGGCAACCGTAAACGCAAATGGTAACGTAACTGCTATAGGAATTGGAAGAGCTACGATTACAGCTTCAACTAATCATGGTATTGTAGCCCAAAGTACAATAGCAGTGTGTATTGGAATGACGACTAAGTTAGTAACCAAGTCGAAAACATCAAATTCAATAAAACTTAAGTGGGATAGACAAAATGGCGCAAGTGGATATGCAGTATATCGATATAATAATACAAAGAAAAAATTTGTTAGAATTGCAACCATTAAGAATGGATCAAAGACAACCTATTCAGATACAAAGAAAATAAGCGGAAAAACATATCGATATAAAGTAAGGGCTTATGTCACCATAAATGAAAACAACAAATATGGTGCATATTCTACCATACTATCAACAGAGACAATAGGTGATAATATTTCAATATTACAAGCCGAGATATAAAAAATATAAAAATTATATAAAATAAGTATTAAATTATAAAAACAGTATATTGTATTTAAGAAATATTAGTGATATTATTGTTTAGATATGTTAAAAATAGGAATGATTTCGGGGTTAAGGGTCGTACCTGATTGAGAGGAGTTAAACTATGTCAATTTTAGTAACAGGTGGTGCAGGCTACATTGGAAGTCATACATGTATTGAATTGCTTAATGCAGGTAATGAGGTAGTAGTAGTAGATAATTTATGTAATTCTAGTGAGGAATCATTAAGAAGAGTAGAGAAAATAACAGGCAAAGCAGTTAAATTTTACGAAGCTGACTTGCTAGATAGAGATGCAATTGATGAGATATTTAAAAAGGAAACGATTGACGCTGTTATCCATTTTGCAGGGTTAAAGGCAGTGGGGGAATCGGTTGTTAAGCCTTTAGAATATTATTATAATAATATTACAGGCACGTTAGTCTTGTGTGATATCATGCGTAACCATGGGGTTAAGAACATTGTTTTTAGTTCGTCAGCAACCGTGTACGGGTCACCAAAAACAGTACCGATTACAGAAGAATTTCCATTATCAGTAACGAATCCATATGGTAGAACAAAACTAATGTTAGAAGAAATATTACAAGATTTGGTGGTTGCGGATCCAGAGTGGAATGTTATTTTGCTTCGTTATTTCAACCCAATCGGAGCGCATAAAAGTGGTTTGATTGGCGAGAATCCAAAGGGAATACCAAATAATCTAATTCCTTATATTACGCAGGTTGCAGTTGGCAAGTTAGATTGTTTGAGTGTATACGGCGATGATTATGATACACCAGATGGAACAGGGGTAAGAGATTATATTCATGTAGTCGATTTAGCAGTTGGACATGTCAAAGCTATTGCTAAGATTCGTGAGGCGAAAGGCGGCGTGTTAATCTATAACCTTGGAACGGGAACGGGTTGCAGCGTATTAGAAATGGTAAAGAACTTTGAAAAAGCTTGTGGAAAGAAAATCAATTACGCAATTAAACCAAGAAGATTAGGTGATATTGGAACTTGCTATGCAGACTCAACAAAAGCAAAGAACGAGCTTGGATGGGTGGCCGAACGTGATTTAGCACAAATGTGTGAAGATTCTTGGAGATGGCAGTCTAATAATCCGGATGGATATGATAAATAGACGTTTCATTTAAATTACTACAGATAAGAGGGAGAGATGAAGATGAATAAAAAAATAGGTGTTAAAATAGGAAGTATGTTAGCAGTTTTAGTTGTTATTTGTATAGTTAGTAATATTGTTTCAATACTATCAATAAAAAATATGAATAGTGCAAGTAAAGACCTAAGCGAAAAATATATTGTTGGCGTTAGTTATTTGGGTCATATCGGTATCAATATTCAAAAAGAAGAAAAGTTTGCAATTCTCCTTACAAAGGAAGCAGAACCAGAAACTTATGATGCCGTGACTGGTGAATTAGCCCAAATAAGAAAAGAAATACAAGATCAATTTGCAGAAATAGAAATTATTAATAACGAGTTAAATGATCCTACGCTTATACAGGCATTTAGTGATTTCAAAACAGCCTATGCTGAATTTGAAAGTACTACAGATAATAATATCACATTATTTGCGCAAGGGAAGAAACAACTTGTATTAGCGGCAGATGCGAGTATGTTGGCAATAAATGAAAATATGGAAATGACACTTAAAGCTGCTGATGATCAGTTTGATGTGTTGACTACTCAGGCAAAGCTGGAGCAGACGAATAGATTTCAATTTGGTGTCACAACGATTACTATAATGACAGAGGTTGGTATTGTTGTTGCAATTCTAATAATAGTAATGACAATGATTTCAATTGTAAATCCGGCAAAATTAGCCAAAAAGGAAATTGAAAAAGTAGTAAATGACATTAATGATAATCAAGGTGATTTGACAAAGCGAATTAAAATAAAAACCAAGGATGAAATTGCTCAAATTATAAAAGGGGTTAATAACCTGATTGAATGTCTACAAGTAATATTAAAGTCAATTAAGCATGAATCTGATGATTTACAAGAATCTATTTTGCAAATAGAGCAAAAAGTTGCTGAATCTGACTCGAATATTAATGAGGTTTCCTCTACAACGCAAGAGCTTGCAGCAAGTATGCAAGAAGTAACCTCGACAATTATACAATTGAATGAAGGTGCTTCATCTATATTAGAAGCTACGGAAGTGATGAATGAGAGAGCTATTGAAGGTTCTGAGATGGCCAAGGGCATTAAAAAATCAGCAGAAGAGATGAATAGCAGTGCAGAACAAAGTAAAAATTTAACAGACAAAACAGTAAATAAGATATATGCAGAACTACAAGGTGCGTTGGAAAGCAGTAAGAGTGTTTACAAAATCAATGAACTTACTGGACAGATTCTTGATATATCAAGCCAGACCAATTTGTTGGCGCTTAATGCATCGATTGAAGCCGCAAGAGCGGGTGAAGCAGGCAAAGGGTTTGCAGTAGTAGCAGAAGAAATTAGAGTGTTAGCAGATAATAGTAGAGATACGGCAAATAATATTCAAGAAATAAGTAAAATGGTAATTTCAGCGGTTGATCAATTGACCAAGAATTCAGAATCTATGATTGAATTTGTGAGCATCAATGTATTAAGCGATTATGAAGACTTTGTTAAATCAACACAGGAATATAAGAGAGATGCAGATAATATCAATTCTATTATTAATGAATTTGCGATTAGCTCAGGTGAATTAAAGAAAACAATGCAAGCAATGAGTGATGGGCTAGATGGCATTGAAGTGACGGTTGATGAAAGTACACAAGGCGTTACCAGTGTAGCAAATAATGCGAATGGACTTGTAGAAGCTATGAGTACTATTTTATCTCAACTAGAGAATAATAAAAAGATAGCAGATAAATTGAGGCATGAAACACTTAAATTTACTAGTATTTAGTTAATTGTTAGTAACTATTCTGTGTCCATAAACTCGAGGTGTTTTGCTCAGAAAAATCCCGAGTTCTGCCGCGCCGAAATGCAATTTCTAAGCATTTTGTGTGCATCGCGTAGCGATAACTATGAGGGTACTGAATAGTTACGATTGTTACATACATATAAGCTTGTATATGAACAAAAAAAGAAGGTACTTTCTCCAATTAAATTAGGAGATAGTACCTTCTTTCTAGTTAGCTTATAAATTAAGAGCGAGTAAAAACAATTCCAAAAATCAACTTCAATTATTTACTATAATTAAGTGTTGCTTCGATAAATCCTTTAAATAAAGGATGAGGGCGATTTGGTCTTGATTTTAATTCAGGGTGAGCTTGTGTTCCAAGAAACCAAGGATGTTCTTTCAATTCTATCATCTCCACGATACGTCCATCAGGAGAAATTCCAGAAAGAGTCATTCCGTTTTCAATAAGAACGGTTCTATAATCATTATTAACTTCATATCTATGTCTATGTCTTTCATTAATTGTTGTTTCTTTGTAAAGTTCAAACGCTTTGGATTCCTCATCCAAAACACAAGGATAAGAACCAAGTCTTAACGTACCACCAATATCTTCTACGCCATCTTGATCTGGCATTAAATGAATCACAGGATGAGTAGTATCAGCGTGTAATTCTACACTATGAGCATCATTATAACCGACTACATTTCGAGCAAATTCAACAATTGCAAGTTGCATACCAAGACATAAACCAAGGAAAGGAACTTTGTTTTCACGTGCGTATTTGATTGCGGCAATTTTACCGTCAATGCCTCGATCTCCAAATCCACCTGGAACTAAAATTCCGCTTACATCACCTAAGAGTTCAGCTACATTTTCCGATGTTACAAGTTCAGAATCAATCCATTTAATATTAACGGTAGAACTATTTGCCACACCACCATGCTTTAGTGCTTCAACGACACTAATATAAGCATCATGAAGTTGAATATACTTACCAACCAAAGCAACAGTTACCTCATGAGTTGGATTCTTCCAAGCTGTAATCATATTTTCCCATTCGGTCAAATCAGGTTCTGGACATTCTAGATGTAAGCATTCACATGCAACTTGAGCAAGACGTTCTGCTTCCATAGCCAAAGGTGCTTCATATAAAATATCAACATCAAGATTTTGAAGGACATGCTTGTTTGGTACATTACAAAATAATGCTATTTTATCGCGTAGTTGTTGATCAAGAGGATGTTCTGAACGACAAACAATAATGTCAGGTTGAATTCCCATACCTTGTAATTCTTTTACGCTTGCTTGTGTTGGTTTTGTTTTCATTTCTCCTGAAGCTTTTAAATATGGAATTAAAGTTACATGAAGCAATATTGCATTTTCACGTCCGACATCGTGTTGAAATTGTCTGATAGATTCTAAGAAAGGCTGGCTTTCAATATCACCAACGGTACCACCTACTTCAATAATGGCAATTCTTGTCTCCTTATCAGTGAAATTTCTATAAAAACGTCCTTTGATTTCATTCGTAATATGAGGAATTACTTGAACGGTTCCTCCACCAAAATCGCCACGTCGTTCTTTAGAAAGCACAGACCAATATATTTTACCAGTCGTTACATTAGAATATTTATCAAGACTTTCATCTATAAATCGTTCATAATGACCTAAATCAAGGTCTGTTTCAGCGCCATCATCAGTTACGAAGCATTCGCCATGTTGAATTGGATTCATAGTTCCTGGGTCAATATTGATGTAAGGATCAAATTTTTGCATTGTCACCTTATAGCCGCGGGCTTTTAAAAGTCTTCCTAAAGAAGCAGCAGTAATTCCTTTACCGAGTCCTGAAACAACACCGCCTGTTACAAAGACATATTTTACTGGCATAGTTAAATGTTCCTCCTTTGAATGAATGACAATGGAAAGTTCACATTTCGTGATTTCCATCATGAAAGTTATCTAGTTAGTTTAAAATAAAAATACACATATGCATTTCATACCAAAATAATTAATTTTATAAAACAACAAATGAATCGATAAATCGATTCAAGTGTAATTATAAAGTTAATCAAATTATTGTATCATGATTAACTATAAGTATATTTAAATTTGTAAATATTATATTTGCTAAATCATACCTAATAAAAGACACAAAATAACTTATATATTATACAACCGATGGAATAATAAAGCTATACCTTATTTCAAAAAAATGAAAATTTGTTTGAAAAAGCTTAAAAATATTAATTTATTAATAAATGTGAGGAAAAATTCACACTCTTGTAGTTGATTTATATTGTAACACTCTCTATAATATAGATATTGAACCTGAGGAGGATAATAATGGACAAAAATAATCAGAATGATCAGAATAATAAAAACACAAATCCTAAGAACAAGCAGACCATTATGATTTTTCTAATAGTAGCATTGATAACACTGATGGCAATGAGCTTTTTTAGCAGCATGCTTCAGGAAAGTACTATGAAAAAAATAACATATGATGAGTTTATGACCATGCTAGATAACAAGGAAGTGAAAAGTGTATTTATGGATACAGACAAAATTGTAATTACTCCAAAAACACAACCTTCACAACTAGTTAATATTACGTATTACACAGGTGCGTTTTATGACCCAGACCTTTTGACTAAGATCACGGCAGCAGGTGCGGGTGCAGATGCTAAAATACCCAACTCGAGATCAACCATTCTTGATATTTTACTTATATATATTTTACCAATCGGAATGGTTTGGTTGATGGCAAGCTTTGTTATGAAGAGAATGTCAAAGGGTGGCGGAATGATGGGAGTTGGTAAGTCTAACGCCAAAGTATATGTTGAAAAGCTGACGGGTGTAACGTTTAAGGACGTTGCAGGGCAAAACGAGGCAAAAGAATCGCTTCAAGAAGTAGTTGATTTTCTGCATAATCCAGGTAAATATACTGAGATTGGTGCGAAACTGCCCAAAGGTGCATTGTTAGTAGGACCGCCAGGAACTGGTAAAACATTACTTGCAAAAGCCGTTGCAGGCGAAGCCAAAGTTCCATTCTTTTCATTATCTGGATCAGACTTTGTAGAGATGTTTGTTGGTGTTGGCGCATCTAGAGTAAGAGATTTGTTTAAGCAAGCACAGCAAAGTGCTCCATGTATCATATTTATTGATGAAATTGATGCAATAGGTAAGAGCCGTGATAGTAGATACGGTGGTGGAAATGACGAAAGAGAGCAGACACTGAATCAATTGCTTTCAGAGATGGATGGTTTTGATACTTCAAAGGGACTATTAATACTAGCAGCTACCAATCGACCAGAAGTATTAGATCAAGCACTTTTAAGACCAGGACGTTTTGATAGAAGAATTATTGTTGATAAACCTGATTTAAAGGGTAGAGTTGATATTCTTAAAGTGCATTCTAAGAATGTATTGATGGATGATAGCGTAGATTTAGACGCGATTGCTTTAGCAACGTCTGGGGCGGTAGGTTCAGATTTAGCAAATATGATTAATGAAGCTGCTATAAATGCAGTTAAAAATGGCAGAAAAGTAGTTGCGCAGGCAGATTTATTTGAATCAGTGGAAGTAGTAATCGCTGGTAAAGAGAAGAAAGATAGAATTCTTGGAAAAGGTGAAAAACGAATTGTAGCATATCATGAAGTTGGTCATGCACTTGTGACAGCACTTCAAAAGGATGCAGAACCGGTTCAAAAAATCACCATTGTACCAAGAACAATGGGTTCTCTTGGATATGTTATGCAAGTTCCAGAGGAAGAGAAATATTTAATGTCTAAAGAAGAATTGTTATCAAGAATAGTTACTTTATTTGGAGGTCGTGCAGCAGAAGAGTTAATATTCAACTCAATTACAACTGGTGCCTCTAATGATATTGAGAAAGCGACAAAGCTTGCAAGAGCAATGATTACACAATATGGAATGTCTGAAAAATTTGGACTAATGGGACTAGAGTCGGTAGAGAGCCAGTACTTAGATGGAAGACCGGTTCTGAATTGTGGAGACGCTACAGCAGCTAAGATTGATAGAGAAGTAATGAGACTTCTAAAAGTTTGTTATGAGGAAGCAAAAGCATTGCTTGCGGATAATAAAGAGACTTTAGATAAGATAGCTGATTTCCTTTTCGAAAAAGAAACAATTACCGGAAAAGAATTCATGGAAATATACAATAAAGTACGTGGAATTGAACCTAAGGTAAAGAAAATTGAAATAAATGAAGATAAACCATCAGATTCTGATTTGGACATAGACGTAGATAAGGATGAGTTTGTTCAGCCATCAGATAAAGCTGAGGGAGATGCACCGGATGAATCATTAGAAGTAGAAATTGATTCAAGTACAGCAGAAAGTTCAGATATCGTATCGGAGACTGAATTACCGAAATCAACTTTGGAAGAAACGATTACCAAAGAAGACGATTACGTAGAAATAGTGAAAAATGCAGAAGAAGAGAAAAAAGTAGTATCTTCCAAACCAGAATTAATCGATTAGTATTGTGTTTGCATCCCCTACCAGACGTATTATCAGGTGGGGGATTTTTAAATAATAGGGAAAGTTTTACGAACAGCCCTATTTAAAAGGTACTACGTGCCAAAATGCGCACCTCGTGGAGAAGAAGTTTATTGCTTAGCAATCAACTCGGGCGCTCAAGTGTCTGCAAGCAGACACTTGATTTATGATTAGAGAAAAAGTGATGACAGGAGTAACCATGTTTAACATTGAAGAAGAATTGAAAAAACTGCCGCCAAAACCTGGAGTTTATATCATGCATGATGAAAAGGATGCAATTATATATGTTGGTAAGGCAATCAGTCTTAAAAATCGTGTCAGGCAATATTTTCAAAGCAGCAGGAATAAGTCTGTTAAAATTGAACAAATGGTTACTAAAATTAGACGTTTTGAATACATTGTTACAGACTCAGAAGTGGAAGCGCTTGTATTAGAATGCAACTTAATTAAAGAATATAGACCCAAATATAATACGATGCTTACGGATGATAAGACATACCCATATATTCGAGTGACAGTAAATGAAGCATATCCAAGAATTATGTTATCTAGAACAATGAAGAAGGATAAGTCTAAGTACTTTGGACCATATACCAGCGGTGGAGCTGTGAAAGATACGATAGAATTAATGCAAAAAATATATAAAATTCGTACATGTAATAGAAATTTACCACGAGATGTGAAAAAGGCGAGACCGTGTCTGAACTATCATATTAAGCAGTGCAATGCACCTTGCCAAGGATACACCACCGAGGACGAATATGCTAAGTCCATTAGTGCGGTTCTGGAATTTTTAAATGGAAATTTAGGTGAAGTGCATAAAATGTTAGAAAATAAAATGCTTGAAGCATCCAATCATATGGAATATGAAAACGCAATTGAATACAGAGATTTGCTAAATAGTGTAAAACAGATTGCACAGAAACAAAAAATTACCAATAGTGATTTAGAAGATAAGGATGTAATTGCACTTTCGAGAGATGGAAATGATGGAGTAATTCAAGTATTTTTTATTCGGAATGGAAGATTGATAGGGCGAGAACATTTCCACATGAATATTTCAATCAATGATAAAAAGGGACAAATCGTTTCAAGCTTCATTAAGCAGTTTTACAGCGGCACGCCATACATTCCCAAGGAACTTATGATTCAAGAGGAAATAGAGGACTTAGAGCTCATAGAACAGTGGCTGACGAAACGAAGGGGACAGAGGGTTCACATTCGAGTTCCGAAGAAAGGTTCAAAGGAGAAATTAGTAGAGCTTGCTGAGAAGAATGCAACTATGGTTTTAACCAAAGATAATGAAAGATTTAAAGTGGAAGAAAAAAGAACAATTGGTGCGATGATGGAAATAGGAGAGTTATTACATCTTTCTGATATTTCAAGAATCGAGGCATTTGATATATCAAATATTAGTGGATTTCAGTCGGTTGGCTCTATGATTGTATATGAGCAAGGAAAACCAAGAAGAAGTGATTATCGCAAATTTAAGATTAAATCAGTTTCGGGACCAGACGATTATGCCAGTATGAATGAGGTGCTAACCAGAAGATTTACACATGGACTAGAAGAACTTCAGGAAATGAGTGACAAAGATGTTGAGTATGGAAGTTTTACTAAATTCCCTGAATTAATTATGATGGATGGTGGACGAGGACAAGTGAATATTGCTTTAAAAGTGTTAGAAAATTTAAGGCTCAATATTCCAGTTTGTGGCATGGTCAAAGATGATAATCATAGAACGAGAGGACTGTATTTTCAAAATGTAGAGATACCAATCGATAAAAATTCGGAAGGATTTCGACTAATTACCAGAATTCAGGATGAAGCTCACAGATTTGCAATTGAATATCACCGCTCCCTTAGAAGCAAAGGTCAAGTTCATTCAATTTTGGATGATATTGAGGGAATAGGTCCAGTGAGACGAAGAGCTTTAATGAAATATTTTGCATCCATCGACGATATGAAGAATGCAGAGGTGAAAGAGTTAAGCAAGGTTTCAGGTATGACGCAATCCGCTGCTGTAAAAGTTTATGAATTTTTTCATGAAGTTGACGTACAATTATAGTTATTAGAGTTGGTGTTTTAACAGTTATGCTGTTGTTTAAAAAAAATATATATGATAAAATGTAAACAACTATAGATAGTGAGGAGAAATGGGTATGCAAAGTGTAGAATTAAGTAAAATTGTGGAAAAATTAAACCTTAAAAATCTAACTCCAGATATTTCGTTAGAGGCGATTAAGGTTACACAACCAGATATTAATAGACCAGCACTTCAACTGGCAGGATTTTTTGATCATTTTGATGTAGAGAGAGTTCAAGTTATTGGTTATGTCGAATATACTTATTTAGAAAAATTGGATAAAGAAATAAAGCTGGAAAGGTATAATAAACTTCTTTCAAGCAATATTCCGTGCATTGTTTACAGCAGGCAGTTAAAGCCAGATGTTGAGTTGCTAGAAATTGCTAACAAAAATGGAGTACCTATTTTTCAAACAGATAAGACAACATCTTCCTTCATGGCTGAAATAATCAGATGGCTTAATGTACAGTTAGCACCTACCATTTCAATTCATGGAGTATTAGTAGATGTTTACGGTGAAGGTGTTTTGATTATGGGCGAAAGTGGTATTGGCAAAAGCGAGGCTGCACTTGAACTGATCAAACGTGGACATCGATTAGTAACAGATGATGTTGTTGAGATTAGAAAAGTGAGCGATGATACGTTGATAGGTACAGCTCCTGATATTACGAGACATTTTATTGAACTTAGAGGTATTGGAATTGTTGATGTTAAGACGCTATTTGGTGTTGAGAGTGTAAAAGAGACACAGTCTATCGATCTTGTAATTAAGTTAGAAGATTGGGACAGAGATAAAGAATATGATCGTTTGGGTCTGGAAGAACAATATACAGAATTCTTAGGCAATAAAGTAGTATGCCATTCGATTCCAATTCGTCCAGGTAGAAATCTTGCGATTATTTGTGAATCAGCAGCAGTAAACTACAGACAGAAGAAAATGGGTTATAATGCAGCACAAGAATTATACAATAGAGTGCAGAAAAACCTGGCAAAAAAGAGGGTTTAACATATGAATAAGGTGTGTTTTGGTATAGATGTTGGGGGCACAACAGTCAAAATGGGATTGTTTCAATTAGATGGACAAGTGCTAGATAAATGGGAGATTAGAACAAATACTGACAATCATGGCGTAAATATATTGCCAGATATTGCTTCATCAATGGAATTAAAATTAAAAGAAAAATCAATTGATAAGAGTCAAGTAGTAGGAGCTGGAATTGGTGTTCCAGGTCCGGTGAAAGCAGATGGAACTGTTTTGAAAGCAGTTAATTTAGGCTGGAGTATTTTTAACGTTGCAGATACACTTGAGAAACTAAGTGGAGTTCACATTAAGGTTGGAAATGATGCAAATGTGGCCGCTCTTGGTGAAATGTGGCAAGGAGGCGGACGCGGTTGTGAAAATGTTGTTATGGTTACATTAGGAACCGGCGTAGGCGGAGGAATTATTATCAATGGTGAGGTAATAACGGGAACGAACGGTGCTGGTGGTGAAATAGGCCATATTCATGTTGAAGATAATGAAACTGAGAGTTGCAATTGTGGCAAAAAAGGTTGCTTAGAACAAATGGCATCTGCCACAGGTATTGTCAGATTGGCGAATAAGGTATTAAAAGTTTCAGATAATCCATCAGTTTTGAGAGGCAGGGAGGTTTCCGCTAAAGCTGTATTTGATGCAGCAAAGGTAGGAGATAAGCTTGCAATTGAAGTGGTTGAACAATTTGGAAGATATCTTGGAACCGTGCTTGCTAATGTTGCGGCAGTGACTGACCCAGAAGTATTCGTGATTGGTGGTGGAGTTTCTAAGGCAGGAGACATCGTATTAGATTACATTAAGAAATATTATGAGGCACATGCATTTTCAGCTTGTCTAGAGGCAAAGTTTTCATTAGCAGAGCTTGGAAATGATGCTGGAATTTATGGAGCAGCTAAGTTAGTAATATGATAAACGTCATATTTATAAAGTGTTATCTTGGATTAGAGAGAAAAATGTATCAGAATGAAATGTGCATATATTAAAACAAAAGATGAATAACTGCTCATTGAGAAGCTGTTCATCTTTTGTTAGCTTTTAAAAAATATAAAATAATTTGGAATGAAAAATAGCTTTTAAATATCCTTTCTATTTGGCGCTATATTCCACTTATTTATTAGTTTCCAAAAGGTTGAATTATATTGTGAGATATTGTATTATAGTGTAGTGAATTAAAAAGTATTAACATATAAATAATTAAAAGGGTAAGAAGCAAATAATTTTTCTTCGTTTTGAAGATAATTACGAGGAGTCAGCGTGAATAAAGAGATATATAATCAAATTTGTAGTATAGTAGGAAGTGATAAGGTTACCGTTGATGAATTGATGAATAAGCATACTACATTTCGCGTAGGAGGTAAGGCAGACTATTATGTTGTGCCTCATACCATTGAAGAAGTGAGAGAACTTATTTTACGGTTGAAGCAATTAAATGTGCCTTATTTTGTATTAGGCAATGGAAGTAATGTTTTAATTAGTGATAAGGGATATAGAGGCGTAATCATAAGGATATATAAGAACATAAGTGAAATAATAATAGATGGGACGAAACTGAAAGCGAAGTCGGGAGCATTGCTATCGGCTATTGCGACAGCAGCATGTAATGCAGGACTGAAGAATTTTGAATTTGCAGCAGGAATACCGGGAACAGTAGGTGGCGCAGTGGCAATGAATGCTGGGGCTTATGGTGGTGAAATGAAGAATGTGATAGATAGTGTAATTGTTTTAGATGAGAAGGGGAATCTTTTCGAATTATGTAAGGAAGAACTCGAATTGGGTTATAGAACTAGCATAGTTGGCGTGAAGGGATACACCGTTTTGGAGGCTACTATACAGTTGCAACCAGGTAATTCAAATGATATAAAGACAATAATTGAGGATTACAGGAACCGAAGAGTGAACAGACAGCCACTCGAATATCCAAGTGCCGGCAGTACGTTCAAGCGTCCAGAGGGTAATTTCGCAGGTAAACTGATTATGGATGCAGGTCTAAAGGGATATAGCATAGGCGGAGCTCAAGTATCGGAGAAACATTGTGGTTTTATTATTAACAAGGCAGATGCAACAGCCAATGATATTTATAGATTAATTCAATATGTTCAGAAAATAGTATTAGAGCAATTTGGTATCAAATTAGAAACAGAAGTTAAGATGCTAGGAGAGTTTTTAATTTAATTACTAATTAAGTAGAAATGAGTGTGAAACTTTCACAACTACCAATATGCGCGTGCTCAAGGGCATAAATGGAGGATATTATGAAATTTGTTATAGTAACAGGGATGTCAGGCGCAGGTAAAAGTACAGCATTGAAGATGCTAGAAGATGTAGGATATTTCTGTGTGGATAATCTTCCCCTTCCTTTAATTCGAAAATTTGCAGAATTAACATATAAACAGTCAATTGGGGTTAACAATATTGCAATAGGTGTTGATATCAGATGCGGACAAGCACTTTCAGAGTTGGAACATGTTCTAGAAGATTTAGTGGCAGGTGGTTTTGAATATGAAATACTTTTTTTAGATGCGTCGGATTCTGTATTAGTAAAGCGATATAAAGAGACAAGACGAAGCCATCCCTTAGCCGGAGAGGGAAGAGTTGATCAGGGCATCATAGAAGAGCGAAACAAACTTAATTTCTTAAAGAAACAAGCAAATTATATCATTGATACAAGTCAATTGCTTACAAGAGAACTTAAGGGTGAATTAGATAAGATATTTGTTAAAAATGAAGGTTTTAATAATTTGTTTATTACAGTACTATCATTTGGATTTAAGTATGGCATACCGAGTGACGCTGATTTAGTATTTGATGTAAGGTTTTTACCTAATCCGTATTATTTAGAGGAACTTAAACCTAAAACAGGCAATGATAAAGAAATTCAAGATTATGTTATGGGATTTGATGTGGCAAATGAGTTTCTTACTAAATTGGAAGATATGATACAATTTTTAATACCGAATTATATAACAGAAGGTAAGAATCAGTTAGTAATTGCAATAGGCTGTACGGGTGGGAAGCATAGGTCAGTCACTTTGGCGAATAAATTATGTGATCATTTATCTCAAAACAGTGAATATGGCGTAAAAGTGGAACATAGAGACATTCAGAAAGATTCCATTAGAAAAAGCAAATAGATAGGGGTGCAAAATGTCTTTTTCAAGTAATGTAAAAGATGAGCTTTCTAGGCAAATAAGCCACAGAAGGCATTGCCAAATTGCAGAAATAGCGGCTATAATTAGTCTGTGTGGTAAAATAATAATCACAACAGATGAGAAATATTGCATTAAAATTCATACAGAAAATGTTGCAGTTGCAAGAAAGTACTTTACTTTAATTAAAAAAACATTTAATATAAATACTGAAATTTCAATTCGTAGAAATGTCTATTTAAAAAAGAGCAGAACTTATTCGATTCTAATTAAAGGGCATGAAGATTCAGAGAGAGTATTGAATGCCTGCAAGTTGATAGAACATTGTGAAATAAAAGAAAACATGTCCATTGTTAGTAATTTAGTAATACAAAGGTCTTGTTGTAAAAGAGCATTTATTAGAGGTGCATTTTTAGCGGCTGGTTCAATCAGTGATCCAGAGAAGTTTTATCATTTTGAAATTGTGTGCACGAGTACAAGAAAGGCAGTTCAGCTGCAAGAAATTATAAATACTTTTGATATTGAGGCTAAAATTGTTCAACGAAAGAAATACTATGTAGTATATATCAAAGAAGGTGCACAAATTGTAGAAGTATTAAATGTTATGGAGGCTCATGTATCATTAATGAATTTGGAAAATGTACGAATTCTTAAAGAGATGAGAAATTCAGTTAACCGTCAAGTGAATTGTGAGACTGCTAACATTAATAAAACGGTATCAGCTGCTGTGAAGCAGATGGAAGATATAAGATATATAAAAGAGCATATGGGTTTTGAGGGGTTGTCAGAAGGACTAGAAAATGTAGCAAGAATTAGATTAGAATATCCAGAAGCAACTTTGAAAGAAATAAGTGCATTACTAAATCCACCCGTAGGTAAATCGGGGGTAAATCATAGACTTAGGAAGTTAAGTAATTTAGCACAAGAACTAAGGGAATTAGAGGAGGAAATATTATGACAAAGAAACCAATCACAATTAAAATCCCAACAGGACTAGAGGCAAGACCGGTTGCGTTATTAGTACAAGTTGCAAGCCAGTATGAAAGCGAAATCTACGTTGAATTTGGGGACAAGAAAGTAAATGCAAAAAGTATTATGGGCATGATGACATTAGGCCTTGCTGCGGGTGAAGCTGTATTGGTAACAGCAGAAGGAATCGATGAAGATGAAGCTATTTTTAATATTGAAAAATATTTAAGTAGCAATGAAATGTAATAGCTAGCGAAGGTGATAGTTTAATAACTAGTTACAAGTATTAGTATTAGTTTGTATGACCGTTGACTTTGTCAACGGTCATACGTTTACGTGATTATAGGAGTACATTATGAGGAAAAAAATGATGTTTATCTTTAATCCTTATGCAGGCAAAGCTCAAATTAAAAATAAATTAATGGATATTTTGAATATTTTTGCAAAAAATAATTATGATATTACAATATATCCTACTCAAAGTAGCAATGATGCAATGGAAGTGACAAAGGATTTGCCGATTGAGACGTATGATTTAGTTGTGTGTAGTGGCGGAGATGGCACGCTAGACCAAGTCGTTACGGGAATGATGAGAAGAGAAGAAAAAATTCCGATTGGTTATATTCCCGCAGGAAGTACAAATGATTTTGCAAATAGTCTTAAAATATCCAAAAACATGATAAAGGCGGCCGAAGTCACAATTGGTGAAGATTATTTTCTAAGTGATATAGGAAGTTTTAACAATGACAACTTTGTATATATAGCTGCATTTGGAGTGTTTACTGATGTATCCTATCAGACCAAACAAGAAGCTAAGAATCTTTTAGGACATGCCGCCTATATTCTGGAAGGAATGAAACGTATTAATACAATCAAAGCATACCATGTTTACATTGAATGTAATGGTGTGACAATAGAAGATGAAATTATATTTGGAATGATTAGTAACACTATTTCTGTTGGTGGTTTTAAGACTATGACTGGAAAGAATGTGTTATTAGATGATGGACTGTTTGAAGCGACATTTATTAAAAAACCAAACAATCCGATAGAACTTCAAGAAATTATAACAACATTATTAATTGAAGATTTGGATTCGAAATATATTTATTCGTTTAAAACAGACCGAGTTGAGATGACTTCAGATGAATATATTCCATGGACGCTCGATGGTGAGTATGGCGGTGAACATACAAAAGCTATGATTATCAATAATAAACAAGCATTAAGTATAAAAGTAGATCTTGATAAAAAATTGCTTATACAGCAAAATAGAAATGAATAAAGTTGAAAGTGAAAAATTTAACGCATTCATCTTTGCTTTTAAGTTAAAAATATTGTATAATGTTGTAGATAATAAATAACGCAAATTCAGTTATGAGATTGCAAAAATAAATTCGTGGAGGTAAGATAATATGTTGGTTTCAGCAAAAGAAATGCTTCAAAAAGCAAAAGCAGGTAAATATGCGGTGGGTCAATTTAATATTAACAACTTAGAATGGACAAAAGCTGTTTTGTTAGCAGCGCAAGAAAATAAATCACCAGTAATTTTAGGCGTATCAGAAGGTGCTGGTAAATATATGACAGGATATAAAACTGTTGTAGGTATGGTAAACGCAATGATGGAAGAATTAAATATTACGGTACCAGTTGCACTTCACTTAGATCATGGCGGTTTTGAAGGCTGTTTGAAATGCGTAGAAGCTGGATTTTCATCTATAATGTTTGATGGTTCACATTATCCAATCGCTGAGAACATTGAGAAAACTACTGAATTAGTTAAGATTTGCGCAGATAAGGGAATGTCCCTTGAAGCAGAAGTTGGTTCTATTGGTGGAGAAGAAGATGGAGTTATTGGAAACGGCGAAGTTGCAGATCCTATGGAATGTAAATCAATTGCAGATCTTGGCGTAACAATGCTTGCAGCTGGTATTGGTAATATCCATGGAAAGTACCCAGATAATTGGGCTGGTTTAAGCTTTGATACATTAGCTGAGATTCAGAAATTAACTGGAGAAATGCCATTGGTTCTTCATGGTGGTACTGGAATCCCAGAAGATATGATTATGAAAGCAATCTCATTGGGTGTTGCTAAAATTAATGTTAATACAGAATGTCAGACTGTATTTGCAAGTGCTACACGTAAGTATATTGAAGCAGGAAAAGACTTGGCAGGAAAAGGATTTGATCCTCGTAAGCTTTTAGCACCAGGAACAGAAGCAATCAAAGCTACAGTAGTAGAAAAAATGACATTATTTGGTTCAGTAGGAAAAGCGGAGTAATCTTTCGTTTATCTAGAAGGACAAGCAACTTATTTATATTAGTTGAATCAATAGTAATGAACTAATGATAGAAATGCATCGATTTATAGAAATTCGAGATAGTTACTTGAAAAGTTAAGTGAGAATAAACATTTTGGTTTATTTAGGCTAATGATTTTTTAAGGCATACGTCGTATTTGTATGAAGGGGTGCATTTTTTTATTTAATAGGAACGTTCTATGAACTTCCCTATTAAATAAAATGCACTATGTGTCAAAATGCGCACCACGCGGATAGGAAAGGTGTTGCGATACAACCCGAGAGGGCAATAGAGTATTTGCAAGCAGACACTCTATTTAAGCTAAATATAGTGGGTCAATATGTGAAAATATTACATCATTTCTTCAAATATTACATTGTGTTAGGTGGGTTAATTCATATAGTATTAATAGTGAAAATTAATAAAATTATAGGAGAAGTGGAAGAACTTATGGAAATGTTGACATTAATAGTAAAAAATAAAATAGGAAAAATTAAAAAAGAAGTAACACAAGTGGAAGCTGTTAATCTTGTATTTGAAGAAAAGTATCGAGATGGAGATGCAATCATATTTCGGACTAATAAATTAAATACTTATTATGTCATTCAAATTGACGATGCAATGAGAGAAAGTATTGTTTATATAACTAAAAATGAGTTTGTGTATACCATTCCATTTGGAGAGAAGAAGGTGTCCTATTCACCTAATTCATTTCAGGGCGATAGACATTTAATTAGTGCTAGGATTGCTACGGAAAGTGAAATTAATTTATACAGAAATCTTGCGGAGAATGTAATAGACCAACATGGTGACCATGGTTGTTTTCCACATGCAAGTGCAAATGTAGAGACAAGAGGAGAGGCAGTATTTGCTGCAAGAAATGCAATAGATGGAATTACTGAAAATCATTCGCACGGGGAGTGGCCATATCAATCTTGGGGAATCAATATGCAAGAGGATGCAGAAATAACACTTTTGTTTGGAAGAATAGTTGAAATTGATGAAATGGAACTATTTTTGCGAGCGGATTTTCCACATGATAATTGGTGGGAGAAAGTAACTTTTACATTTTCGGATGGAAGCATAATTAGCATGAATTTAACGAAGACAGATAGAGCACAGCAACTATGCTTTCCTAAAAAGGAAATTGAGTGGGTGAAGCTAGGAAACTTAATAAAAGCAGATGATCCATCGCTTTTTCCAGCTCTAAGCCAATGGAAAGTATTTGGAGTAGCAAAATATTAAACAAAGCAAGAAGAAACGTGCTTTGTTTAATATCAAAATCAAAAGTTAACACATGTTTTTTGCTTTTTTATCAATCTTTGTTTTTGGATAAGTAATCTTTTGTCATTTGAACAACTTCACCAGACAGTAATGTGATTGCGATTAAGTTTGGGATAGCCATAAAACCATTTAATGTATCGGAAATATTCCACGCAAGCTTTATGGAAGATACAGAACCTATGACAATAACTAAAATATAAATAAACTTATAGGCGGCGATTGCTCGTAGCCCTAATAAATATTCAATAGCACGCTCTCCATAGTACGACCATCCAATCAGAGTGGAGAAGGCAAAGAACATGATAGAGATGGCTATAAATTGGGAACCATAGGGAATTACGGAATCAAAGGATGCAGCAGTTAATGGAGCACCATCCAAATTGGTTATATTTGCAGCTTGATTGGCGAGATAGGTATGCATGTTATATACTCCGGAGGTTAATATGGCTAGAGCAGTGATAGTACATATAACTAATGTATCAGCAAACACCTCAAATATGCCCCACATCCCTTGAATAACAGGTTCGTTTACATCCGAAGCAGAATTGACAAGGGCAGACGAACCAAGTCCCGCCTCGTTGGAAAATACACCTCTAGAAATTCCTTTTTGCATCGCAATTGTAATCCCATACCCGGCTACTCCCCCTACGGTTGCTTTGAAGTTGAAGGCCTCTCTAAAGATAGAGGAAAATGCAGCGGGTATTGACTCAAAGTTAGAAAATATAACAACAAGACCGCCAACGACATATAAAAGAGCCATAAAAGGAACAACTTTTTCTGTGACACTGGCAATACGTTTGATGCCGCCCATAATTACCAGCATTACAAAAAATGCAATAACTACACCCGTGAAAATAGTAGGGACTCCAAATGAGTTATGTAAGCTGCTTGAAATGGATTGAATCTGAGCTATATTACCAATTCCTAAAGAGGCTAAGGAACAAAATACACAAAATATAATTGCTAACCACTTTAAACCAAGTCCGCGTTCGATATAGATCATCGCTCCACCAATCCAAAATCCATTTTTATTCTTATATCTATATTTAATACCAAGAGTATTTTCAGCATAGATAGTCATCATACCTAAGACGGCACTAACCCACATCCAAAAAATTGTACCGGGACCACCTGCTGCTATGGCAGTTGCGATGCCTGCAATATTACCAGTTCCTATAGTTGAGGCTAATGCGGTGCAAACAGATTGAAATTGAGAAATAGCATGCTTATCGTTTGTTTTTAAAACCCCCTCTTTTTCAAAACAGGCTAAAATGGTATTATGAATCCACAAGTTTAAATGCGATAACTGAAATACTTTTGTACGTAGTGTTAATGTGAAACCGACGCTTAAAAAAAACACAAGCATGACAGGTCCCCATATGAAGTCGTTTAGCATGTTGTTGATGGTTTCTAAATTAGTTAAAAAATTTTCCATTCAACTATCCCTTCTAAAAGAATGTAAAAGGAGCACGTTAGGAGAAAAGAGTGCTATCATCAGAGAACAAGTATTTAAATTGATTCGCTCATATAAATAGTATGCATGAAATATTTGATATATTTATAATAATAAAAACAGATAGGATGTAAAATCAATTCGTGCAAAATTATGATATGTTTTTGGTATCATTTGAGTAATAGAGCTAGAAGAAATATGTAAAAAGTAGTATGATACAAGTTGATAAATTAAATAAAGAGGTTACAGTTCAGCCATACCATTCATAATGCGCCAGAATACAATTATACCAATGAATTAAGTGATCGACTGGCACAGTATTCATGTAGGGCGTCCGCCCTATAGAAATAATTATATAAATTGCCCTTAGAGTGCAAGCACTCACGTTCAGTTTATACAATCATTTCTGCATGGCTGAATTGTAACAAATAAAGAGGTAATGGATGTATAGCGAAAAAGAATTAGTTGGAATAGCAAAACGTGAAAATAATAATAGAAGAAAGTATCTTGTTGTTAACAGACTTCAAGGGAAACATATACCGGTTATTCCATCAAAGGCCATAAATATGTTTGACTGTTTGGCGCAAATGCTGATAGAAAAATATTCAGATGAGAAATTACTACTTATAGGATTTGCTGAAACAGCAACAGCAATCGGTGCCGCTGTAGCGACACAAATGGACTGTTATTATATGCAAACCACAAGAGAAGTTATTAACAATGTAGATTATTTGTTTTTTTCAGAAACACATAGTCATGCGACAGAACAAAAACTTGTTAAGAATGATATTGAATCAATCATATATGAGATTGATAGAATTATATTTATAGAAGATGAAGTGACAACTGGTAATACGATTATGAATATTGTTAAGTTAATTCAGAACGAATATAAGAATAGTAAATCTAAGTTTTCGATAGCGTCAATATTAAATGGAATGAATAGTGATGCAGAAAAATTATATAGAAGCAGAGAGATAGGAATACATTATTTGGTAAAAACAAATCATGATACATATGATGCAGTTACAGAAAAGTTTGTAGGTGATGGTAAATACAATCAATCTATTTTGCTAGATAAGCAAGCTGAATACAAAACTAAGACTTATGGAGAATATGTTAATGCTAGACGGCTTGTAAAAAGTAGCGTTTACTTAAAGGCTTGTGAGAAACTTTGGGATAATATAAAAGGTGATAATGATATTAAATCAAATATAAAGATTTTGGTTTTAGGCACAGAAGAATTCATGTATCCGTCTATATTTATTGCACACAAGATGGAGCTAGTAGGGTGTGATGTACGCTTTCATGCAACTACGAGAAGCCCCATTGTGGTAAGCTCTGAAGAAGATTATCCGCTTCATACAAGATATGAATTATGCAGTTTATATGATGCAGAGAGAACAACTTTTGTATATGAATTGACAAAATATGACAGAGTATTTATTATAACAGATGCATTAAACGATAAAGAAGTTGGATTAAATAGTTTGATTTTCGCATTAACAAAAAATAAAAACGATAATATTAGTGTTATTAGGTGGTGTTAATAGATGAGAAGTTCATACAAGAAAGAAGATGTAATTTTATTATTAAAAGATATAACTGGGTTAGTGGAGCCACAATCGACAGTGGAACGTGAAAGGTTAATACAATCTGGAAAACATTATTGTGAGATGTTGCCAATTGAATATTTACCATCTGAAAAATACATGGATACCTATCGGGGTGCTTTGAAAAATTATGCCAAATCAACTGCATTAGCGATTGGTTGTTTATCTGACAAAATAGCAAATAAGAAAGGTAAAGAGGTGGTATTAGTATCTCTTGCCAGAGCTGGTATACCTATTGGTATTTTAGTTAAACGATATTTGAAATGGAAATATAAATTCGACGTACAGCACTATTCACTCTCTATCATACGTGGAAAAGGAATTGATAATAATGCGATTAAATATATATTGGAACGTCATAATGCTAAGGATATATTGTTTGTGGATGGCTGGATTGGAAAAGGAGCAATACTGAAAGAATTAGAAAAAGATATTTCAGAATTTCCAGAAATTAATCCTGAGCTAGCAGTAGTTGCAGATCCAGCCAATATAACTGAAATGTGTGGCACACATGATGATATATTAATTGCAAGTTCTTGCTTGAATAGTACCGTATCGGGCTTAATTAGTAGAACATTTTTGAGAGACGATATTATTGGTAAAGATGATTTCCATGGTGCAGTTTACTATGGAGAAATGAAAGAACAAGACTTATCCTATGAGTTTATAGAGGAAATTGAGAAAAACTTTGAATTAGAAAGTATCGTAGAGGATGTTTGCTTGACAGGAAAAGGTATTGAAGAAGTTGAAAATATAGCAAAACAATTTGATATTGCTAATATTAATTTAGTAAAACCAGGAATCGGTGAAACGACCAGAGTATTGCTTCGCAGAGTACCATGGAAAGTCCTTATAAGTGATAAATGGAGAGGAGATATTTCGTTAGAACATATTATTAGATTAGCAGAAGAAAAAAACGTTCCAATAGAGTACTTTCCGTTACTAAATTACAAATCATGTGGAATTATAAAAAAATTAGCAGATGCTTAAGGAAAAAAGTGTGATAGAGTAACGCTCACATCTGCCAATATGTGCGAGTGAAAATTGCACGAATGGAGGAACGTATGGTAAGGATTTGGTTTAATCATTGGTTTAGTACATCATATCAAATAATTAATTTATTGAAGAAAGAAAATAAAGATTTTGTGGTGATAGGTAGCAATCGACAATATTATTCAGTAATTCAAAATGCTTGTGATGAATGGTATGAAGAACCAGAACTAAATGGTGAAGAATATTTAGAGTTTTGTATTGGATTTTGTAAGAAAAATAAAATCAATGCTTTTGTACCAAAACATAATATGGTTGATATAAGTAAAAATATAGACCGTTTTCATGAAATTGGTGTTAAAGTTATGGTGGACAAGTATGAGTTGATATCGATTCTTAGTAATAAAGATAAAACATATGATTTGTTTAAAAATAGCAAGAACATACAAGTGCCAGATTTTAAGGTAGTAAGAAGTCTTGTGGAATTTGAGGAAGCTTATAGAGAATTAAACAAAAAATATGAGAGAGTATGCGTGAAATTTGTACAGGACGAGGGTGGACAGAGCTTTAGAATTATTGAAAATACAATTAGCAAATTTGCAGCATTATCACTGTATCCGAGTTCTAAAATATCATATTTATCTTTCGTAGATGCATTAAGTGATGAAGTGGAATTTAAAGATATGATAGTAATGCCTTATTTACCAGGAAATGAGATCAGTGTTGACTGTCTTAAAACAGCGAATGGATTAATTGCAATTCCAAGAATGAAAGGACCTTCAAGGGATGAACAAATACAATTTCATGATGATATTATAGGCATGTGTAACGAGATACTTGAAAAAGTACCGTTGGAATATCCTTGCAATATTCAATTTAAGATTTTGGATAATATACCATATCTTCTTGAAATAAATACAAGAATGTCGGGTGGTATTCAAATGAGCTGTTTAGCAACAGAAGTAAATATACCGGATATAGCAATTAATAAATTACTTGGAGTGAATAAGAAATGGTCGGCTAATAAATCTACAAAGAGAGTTTCTTATATAGAAATGGCGCAATTAATAGAGTTAGATTGAGAGTAACTATTCAGTACCCACGAAGGCGAGGTGTTTTGCAAAGCAAAATCCCGAGTTTTATAGCGCTAAAATGCAAGTTTCTTGCATTTTATGTGCATCGCGTAGCGGTAACTATGAAGGTACTGAATAGTTACGATTGAGAATAAGAAATAATCGTTATATATAAATAAAAGTCATATGTAAATTCTGTTTAGAACTTACATATGACTTTTATTATTAATCCAAAATCCCATATATTTGAGATAAAACAATAATCTTTTTTGCCCAATTGTAATGTGTTTTATATTCATTCATTCTTTCGTTTGATGAACTACCAGATACAAGTTTGGTTATATTGTTATCCCAATTAATGATTAAAACTGCATCTTCATAATCCACGCTTGAAACGGTTAAAGATTTATTTACAATATCAATTTGTTTAGGATGAATCACAGTTTTTCCAATAAAACCATTTAATCGATCTGAATTCAATTCTTTTTCTAATCCAGTTTCCCAACCATTGCCGTTATAATATTCCCATACAGGACCTGATACAATGTAGTCGGTTCCAAATACGGTCATGATATCAGAAAGAATATTTGCGATAGGTAATATATCATGTATATTTTCACTGCAATGACGTCTGAATCCAAAAGTATGGCATAAATCATTTCCACCTACTCGTATATTAAGAACAATGTCTTGTATTGCATCCAATTTTTGCTTTAATTGATATAAAATATCATAGCGAGTATTTAAGTTGATAATGGTTGGACTCTCAAATATAGGCATCATATAAAGAGGACTTACTAATTTATCATTGATATCAAGAATTGCATTGATATAATTATCTGCATTTTCCAATGAAAATTTAGGTATTATAAATCCTACTATTATTGAGATGGCATCGCCAAAATTATTAACTAATCTAGAAATTTGTTCTGGTTCTCTTACCCTGATAAAAATTTTAGGCATATAAAATTGTTTTGTTTCTGATTCGTTCAACAATTTATGTAGTGAAATAGCTAATAGCTGTTCCGCTTCATTAACTTGATCATCACGTATTGTGTCTTCAAGACAAAGCGCCAATGAAAATTGACATCCGAAATTTTCGTTAACTAAAGAATTTACAATGCTTACATTATTAGCAGGACAATATAAGAGCGCACCAATGCTGTAAGCAAGCATAGTATTTTTCATATATCATTCTCCTTTAAACCATAGTGTTATAATTATAGTTACTATTCAGCGTTATAGCTTAATAGTAACAATTATGCACAGAAATTATGCATTACACATAATTTTACGCTTGAAAAACGCGAGTTTTCTGTGACCTAAGTTCACAAACACACACCTCGCGGTCGCAATGGCTGAACTGTAACTAATTATATCATCAACAATATTTAATTGATAGTTATATTTGGCTAAATATGTTAAAATAATAATGATATGATATAAAAATAAGAAGAATTAGTGGTATTTTAGTGCAATTATCGGATTATGTTTATGAATTTTTTTTATTTAAGGTGGTATTTATGGAAACTACAAAATTTAATACAAGGCTTAATATTATGGATATAACATCCATCCACTCGTTTGCGGGTATAAGGGGAGGTGGTATTTATCAATGTAAAGATGTCTATTTTATAAGGTATATAGGTAGTGAACAGAATTTAGTCAATGAAATAGAAAGTATGGATAAACTATTAGCAATACGAGAAATTCAAGAGCAAGGTAACTATATACGGTTTAGTGAATTTCCCAAATTAGTAGAACCTAATGATATTGTATATTATACAAATATTTATGATAAATGGGAACAAAGTGGAAGAAATAACATTGAAATTAAGGCAGTAAAGGATAACAATCAAGTTAAAGCTGCTTTATCAGATGCATTGAAATCTATTTCTATAGAATTTGAAAAGAATACACCACTAGCAAGTAATTCTATTAATAGGAATTTCGTAATAAAAATTATATATTGGACAGATGTATTAATTGGAAAAATGATTCGAGAATGGGATGGGATTACAACAAACAAGATTGTTTTTCTTGGGAAATTAAAGAAACAAGAATATTTATTTTTATTTTATTTAACTAAATTAGGAATAGACGTTATGCTGATTAGTCCTGATGGAGAAATTAATATTGAAAAAAAATTGTTGGATTTATCGGAATGTATTAAATGTGATATGAATGGAGAAGTTAAGATTTCTGAATATGATATAAATAATTATAAAATGGAACAAACAGAAATGGCGTATCCTAAGAATGATAATCTAATTGAACAAGGTCTACAAGTGTGTGATAGTATTGAAACACAATATACACGGATCAAAATCAAATTACCTCCACGTGATAGAAGAAACCTGAAAAATACTAATGTGTCTCAATCTAATAGTAGGGCAGCTGTTAATGCTACTACTACTAATTCAAATCAGAAGAATGAGATGAAGTTTGAAGAATTGGCTATGTTTGGATCTTCAGTCGTGATGATTTCTGTTCATGATAAAAGAGGTAAAGTATTTGCAACTGGGTCAGGAATTATGATTAGTAATAAAGGATATATATTAACTAACAATCATGTTACCAGTGGCGGACATTACTATTCGGTTAGAATTGAAGATGAGAATGAAATATATAAAACGGATGAATTGATAAAGTATAATCAAGATTTAGATTTGGCACTTATTAGAATAAATAGAAGTTGTACATCAATTCCAATCTATAAAGGTGAAAAAGCACTAGTAAGAGGACAAATGGTAGTTGCTATAGGTAGTCCGCTGGGATTATTTAATTCAATTTCAAATGGTATTATCTCTGGATTTCGAAAAATTGATGATGTGGATATGATACAGTTTACAGCCCCTACTTCACATGGAAGTTCGGGGGGAGCCGTTTTAAATATGCAAGGGGAAGTAATTGGAATTAGTACAGCTGGTTTTGATAGTGGTCAGAATATCAATCTTGCAGTTGATTACAAATGTATCACTGAATTTATTCGAGGATTTATATAGTTACTGTTCACACAGTAGTTTAACACTAGCTGTTAAGCTACGTAAGAAAATGATTCAACAAATGATTTCTGCTTCGCGTAGCGAATTTGCATGCAGAAATCATACGTTGCTGTGAACGGAGTGAACAGTAACACTTTATATAGTAAAGGGTACATTTCGTAAGGTTATTATACTTGAAATAAGTTATTTATTTTGCTATACTGAAAACAATATACAGAATAGGGTGAATAATCATGAAAGAAAATAGAATTAAATTAAAAATATCTTTTAATTCTCCAATTATACTTTTGTTTTCAATTATATGCTTAGTTGCATTAATATTGAATATAATAACAGGCGGAATGACTAATCATATGTTTTTTAGTGTATATCGGTCTTCTTTACTAAATCCACTGACATATTTTAGATTTATTGGACATGTATTTGGACACGCAGGTTGGGAACACTTCTTAGGTAACATTACATTGATATTAGTAGTTGGTCCCTTGCTAGAAGAAAAGTATAGTTCTTCAAATATGTTATTTGTGATTCTTTCAACTGCAATAGTAACGGGATTGGTTAACTTTATATTCTTTCCAAATGTTCAATTGCTAGGTGCGAGTGGAATTGTATTTGCATTAATTTTACTATCATCCATTACTAGTATTAAAGAGGGTTATATTCCATTGACATTTATTTTGGTTACAATAATATATATAGGTGGTCAAATTTATAATGGAGTATTTATGCAAGATAATGTGTCAAATTTAACTCATATTTTAGGTGGAGCTGTAGGCGCAGGATTAGGTTTTGTCATGAATAATAATAAAATGAATAGATATTGAAGGTGGATATTAAAATATGTATGAACATAAAGCACTTCAGAATTTAGAAGAGTATTTTAATGACTTAAGTCTTAGAGGCAATAAGAAAATTTATTTTTATCGAATAAATTGTTACAATGAGACGATTAAAAACTTTATATTGAAGTACTATGAATCATCAAGATTGTTAGGAGTTGTAATCGAAGGCAAGATTCCAAATCCAGATGAAAAAAATTTATCGTATTATGAAGAAATCATGGGAATGGATTTCCAAATGAGCATGGGCTTTTTAACAAGTAGTTTGAAAAAATGGCTACCACGAATGAATAATGTTCAAACCAATAGTGTGGCCACTTCAATGTATGATACACTAGATGATATGCGACAACATGAAGGAAAAAATGATAATATGCTGAAAAATACGTATATTAAATTTATGTGTTGGTTGTATTATAAATTTGAAAGAATCCTCAATCAGTTAGGTAATGAGTCTATCCCCAAAATTCTTTATGAAGGGGAAATAAGTAATTACGAATTAAAACTTATCACAATTTTAGCTAACTCGGGTTGTGATGTAGTATTATTACAATATCACGGCGATACGAATTATCTGAAACTAGATGCAACATCGAAAGTGTCTAATGAATATCGGTGCAGTGACGGTACTTCTTTTCCGAATGATTTTAATATTAAGTGGATAAGAAAAACAATTCAAGATAATATGGAAGTAGAAAGATTATATGGCACTTTACCCCAAATTATGAATTGTACAAATGCATGGATCAGTGGAGTTATTTATGAAGATATTTTGAAAGACATCCAGACTAGAGGGTCAGATTCTAAGCTGTTTTATAACTGTTTTTGTAGAATATGTGGAGTAGAAGATAAACTTACCTATTTAAATGAGCTGTATCAATTTCAGTTACAATTGAAGAATAATAAGCGTAGAGTGGTTATAGTTGAAAATGAAATTAGTCAACCAACGATGGAAGAAATAGCTGGTATAAAAAGAAGTAATTATATGAATCAAGAGCAAATGCTTTTAGATTTGTCAAAAAACATTCAGTATTCAGCAAATATAGAGTTACAAAGATTAATGATAAAGAACTTTGTTGATTTGATTGTTGAAGAAAGTAAGAAAAGTGATTCTAATTTAAATAAATTAACCAATCAAGCAGTATATATATTATGTTGGCTAAGAAGGTATATAGCAGATTTATTTTTAAATTGGAAAATGCCTGATGTATCTTGCTTCATATACTTGGGCAGTTGCAAAAATGAATCAGAAGTTATATTTCTAAAGTTTTTGTCAAGACTACCTATAGATGTACTTATACTGATTCCTGATTTAAATTCACAGTATTTACTTAAAGATACTGTATTATATGATAAGAAGTATAGTGCTTCGCTAGTGGTCGATAAATTTCCATGTGAAAATACAGACATTCATATGGGTACAGCGGCATTTCATGCAGAACGCGAGTTAGATACTTTGATGTATCAGGATTCGGGAATATATAGAAATCGCCAATATGATAAGGCGATTGCGGTAAACTTGAACACTATGTATGAGGAAATTTCAATTTTATGGGATCAGGAATTAAATTATCGCCCAAATTTTAGTGTAGTAGATTCTGTAGTTAGTATTCCAGTAATATTCTCGAAGATATCAGGAGTGAAAGAAGGTAATATAGCACAGTACTGGCAGAGTATTAAGACGTTAATCACCGCAGAAACATTTGTGATTAAAAGTATTCCTTGTATTAATGGGACCGACGTGAATCCAGTGAAAGGTCATACAGCAGAATTCTTGAAAAATGGTAAAATTCAAAAGAACAAAATTAAATTGCATTCGGCTTATCAATATAGCTTCTTACGTGAAGAAATGCAGGATTATATATTAGATAAGTTACAGTTATTGATAGATCATAAAACCATTAAAGGAACTTTCGAGAATGGTACAGAATATACAATTGTAGCGACAGTACTTAATTTGAATCAAGCAATCGTTAGAATGATTCAGAAATTTGATTTTACTAAGAAGAATCCCAAAGTTATATACATCAATACAACTGAAAGTATTATGTCGTTGGAAGATAGTATCATGTTAGCTTTTTTAAATCTATTGGGTTTTGACATTATTTTCTTTATTCCTACAGGGTATCAAAATATTGAGAAATATTTTAATGAAAAAACAATGGAAGAACATCAAATAGGTGATTATATATATGATCTACACACACCTAATTTTGATACAATTTCATCAAATACACGTCCATCATGGCGTGAAATTATATTTAAGAGAGGTAATTAAGTTATGGCTTTAGATTTTAGTAAAACGCAAATGCAGCAACAGTCAGCAACAAATACTACCCCGGTTAATGAACTAAATGAAATCGATGTAGTGCAACAGTATGATATTGCTACGGATAGACAGCAAATGAACACGCAGTTGGTTAATTCAGCAGAAGTAGATGCATTGGTAAGTCAGATTGAAGTAAATAGTCTTGAAACAATTGTTTCTTTTGGTTCAAAAGCAGCTGAGGAAATTTCAAAAGCTTCCGATATCGTTTTAAATAGCATGAATATGTCTCAATTAGATGATTCAAGCGAAATGCTTAACACTTTGGCTAAAATCATGTCAAAGTTTGATATCGATGAGATTAAAGAAAATCCAAAATTGTTTGATAAGCTATTTGGAAATTTACGAAAACAACTCGATAAAATATTAGCAAAATATCATACAATGGGTGATGAAGTTGATAAGATTTATGTACAGTTAAAAAAGTATGAAGCAGAAATTAACCAATCAAATCGTAAGTTAGATGAGATGTTTAAAGCAAATGTTAATTACTATCATGAACTTGTAAAGTATATTCTAGCTGGCGAACAAGGATGCAAAGAAATAGAAGATTATATTACACAGAGAAAAAATGATATGGAAACGACAGGAGATAACTCGATACAATTTGAAATACAAAGTTTAGAACAAGCGTTAATGATGCTTGAACAAAGAACTCAGGATTTAAGAACCGCTGAAAATGTAGCAATGCAGTCCGTCCCAATGATCAAGACGATGGAATTTAGTAACATGAATCTGGTTCGGAAAATTAATTCTGCATTTATTATAACATTACCAGTATTTAAGCAGGCGTTGGCACAGGCAATTATGTTGAAAAGACAAAGAATACAGGCAGAAGCTATGTCGGCATTGGATGAAAAAACGAACGAGATGCTTATCAAGAATGCAAGAAATACAGTAGAACAGTCAAAGATGACAGCAAGATTAGCTTCAGGAAGCTCAATTAAAATTGAAACATTAGAGGAAACCTGGAGAACTATTACAAGTGGCATTGATGAGACACAACAGATTCAGGAAAATGCTAAAAAACAACGTATTGAAGATCAAAAAAGACTTGAAACTATTAAAACAGAGTTTAATAACAAGTATCATATGCCAAATAAAACAAAATAAAATAATGGAGGTAATTAGTTATGCCAATTAATTTATCAAAGGGTCAGAAAGTTGATTTGACAAAGGGAAATCCAGGATTAAAAAATATTATGATAGGTTTAGGTTGGGATGTTAATGCATTTGATTCAGGTGCAGCTTTTGATTTGGATGCTGCTGCGTTTTTATTAAGCGAAAATGGAAAGTGTCCATCTGAAAAAGAATTTATATTTTATGGTAATCTTGAGCATACGAGTGAATCGGTGAAACATATGGGAGATAATTTGACCGGTGAAGGTGATGGAGATGATGAACAAGTTCAGATTGATTTAAGTAAAATCCCATCTAATATTTCAAAGATAGCATTTACCGTAACAATTTATGAACCAGAAAGTAGAAGACAGAATTTTGGACAAGTTTCTAATGCATTTATTAGAATCGTTGATGAAAGTACAAACATAGAATTAATAAGATATGACTTAGGCGAAGATTTTTCCATTGAAACAGCTGTAGTAGTTGGAGAGTTATATAGAAATAATGGAGAATGGAAGTTTAATGCAATTGGAAGTGGATTCCAAGGCGGATTAGGTGCATTATGTACTCACTACGGAATTGATGTGTTATAAAGGAGGAAATAAGAATGCCAGTTAGCTTACAAAAAGGTCAAAAAGTTAGTATAACAAAAGGAAATCCGGGCTTAACCAAGGTAGTTGTTGGATTAGGCTGGGATGTGAATCAATTTGATACAGGTGGAGCTTTTGATTTGGATACAGCAGCTTTTTTACTCGCTGATAATGGTAAGGTATCGAAATCTGAGGATTTTGTATTCTTTGGTAATTTGAAACATCCATCAGGTTGCGCAGAGCATTTAGGTGACAATTTAACTGGAGCAGGAGATGGAGATGATGAACAGATTAAATTTAATTTGTCATTAGTTCCAGCTAATCTTACAAAAATAGCTTTTTCAGTTACGATATATGAGGCTGAATCAAGACGACAGAATTTTGGTCAGGTTAATAATGCATTTATAAGAATCTGTAATGAAGATACTGGGGAAGAAATACTTAGATATGATCTTGGTGAGGATTTTTCCATTGAAACAGCAGCAGTCTTTGGCGAGATGTATATCAACAATGGTGAATGGAAGTTTAATGCAATTGGTAGTGGATATCAAGGCGGTCTGGCAGCTCTTTGTGCTAATTATGGAGTTGATATTGAATAGTAAGATTGAGAAGAAACGCAGAACCTAAATAAGGAGGAATATAAAATGTCGATTAGTTTGCAAAAAGGACAAAAAGTTAGTTTGTCAAAAGAAAATTCAGGGCTTTCAAAGGTAGTAATCGGATTAGGATGGGATGAAGTGAAGCAAGCAAAAGGAGGGTTTTTTGCTCCAAAGCCACAACCTATTGATTGTGATGCATCCGCATTGTTATTACAAAATGATCACTTGGCTGGTAAAGATGATATTATTTATTTCGGTAATCTGAAACATGTTTCAGGTACCGTTCAACATATGGGTGATAATCTAACTGGTGCTGGCGAGGGAGATGATGAACAAATTGTAGTAGATTTATCAAAGATTCCAACACAGTATGATAAAATAATTGTTGTAGTAAATATTTATCAAGCACTTCAGAGAAAACAGCATTTTGGATTAATTCAAAACGCATTTATTAGGTTAGTTGATGGTAAAACGAATGTAGAAATGTGTAAATATAATTTAACTGATGATTACTCAGGTATGACAGCAATGATTTTTGGAGAAGTATATAGACATAATGATGAATGGAAATTTAATGCAATTGGACAAGGAACAAATGATCCGGGTATAGGTGAATTTGCAAACAGATATGCAAAATAGGATTGAAATGTGTGTGCATTAGTAAGGAGGAGAAAGGTGTTGATTTTGTTTCAACGTCTCTCCTCCTTATGTTATAAAGATACACTAGGAGGAATTTATGAATTATAACGGACTTACAGATATAGAAGTTGAAGCTTCTAGAGCAAAATATGGATCAAATAGTATTCCAGATTCAGAACCAACAACTTTTTGGGCAGAGTTTAAAGAAACTTTCAAAGATCCAATGATTAAGATATTATTAGCCATTGCAGCGCTAATGATTGTAATGTTTTTCTTTGGATATTCAGAAATCTATGAGCCTGCTGGAACAATTTTTGCAGTATTATTAGTTGCATTTGTAACTGCAAAAACAGGTGTGGCTAGTGATTCAAAGTATAGGGAATTAAAAGATAATACCCAAAATGATCAATGTAAAGTACATCGAAATGGTGCTATAACAGTAATGGATGTAGATGATGTAGTAGTTGGTGATAAGATATTATTACAATCAGGAGATAAGATTCCAGCAGATGGAGTTTTAATTTCAGGTGATTTAAGAGTTGATAATTCATCGCTTAATGGTGAAGCAGAAGAATGTAAGAAAACAGCATCAGATGTGAGCTTTCAATTATCGGATGATATTACAGGCGATACATTTGTAGATGACCATTCACTTTTTAGAGGTGCAGTAGTTTTTGATGGCGAAGGCATTCTTGATGTAAGAAAAGTTGGATTGAAAACTATGATGGGTAAAATGGCTGAAGAAATGCAGGAAGAGGAGTTAGAATCACCTCTTAAAGTAAAACTTGGCAAATTAGCTGGTCAAATCTCTAAGTTTGGTTATATTGGAGCTATTGTGATTTCTGTTTTATACTTTGCATATTTTATTATATCAGCAGGCGGTTTTGCAGCATATTTTTCAATTGGTGTTACTGAGATAGTGAAAGATCTAGTTGATGCAGTATCATTGGCAGTTGTTATTATTGTATGCGCAGTGCCAGAAGGCTTACCATTAATGATCTCACTTGTGTTAATGCAAAATACAAGTAAGATGTTAGAACACAATGTTCTTGTAAGAAAAGCAGAAGGTATTGAAACCGCTGGCTCATTGAATATTCTATTTAGTGATAAAACTGGTACCATAACAAAAGGTCAGCTTGAAGTTGTAGACTTTTTTACAGCAGATGGTAATTCAATTGACATCAAAGAACTTAGTAAGCATAGTAAGATAAATGGTCTTGTGGATTTGGCAATAGGTAAAAACACCCATTCCATGTTTGATGCAGAGCATAAAGTGATTTGTGGAAATTCTACTGATCAGGCATTAATGAAATTTATTGGTGAAAAAACATATAATGTACTGAAAAATGATCAAGATTGTGTAGTAAGCGTTGCACAGGGATTTAATTCTACAAACAAATACAGCCAAGCAAGGATTGATAAATTAGGAAAGACATTTTATAAGGGTGCACCTGAAAAACTTACCAATAATGCTACAAAGTATTTGGATAGTGAAGGTGAAATAAAAACATTAGATAAAGCTGCTTTGAATGAAAAAATAGAAGAATTAGCAAAAAAAGCAATGAGAGTTTTAGCATTCGGTTATTCAGAAAAAAATCTTATTGAAAATCAAGTGAATGATGATATTGTAATCATTGGATTAGTTGGTATAAGAGATGATGTAAGACCAGAAGCAAAAGAGGCTATTGATGAGGTGAAGAGTGCGGGTATTCAAGTGGTTATGATTACTGGTGACCGTCTTGAAACTGCAATTGCTATAGCAAAAGATGCAGGACTTATTCATGATGAATCAGATCGTGCATTATCATCAGCACAGTTAAATAAAATGAGTGATGACGAAGTTAAAAAACTTATACCACACATTAAAGTGATAGCACGTGCATTGCCAACTGACAAATCACGTATGGTTAAATTATGTCAGGAAATGAATTTAGTAGTAGGTATGACTGGAGATGGAGTAAATGATGCACCTGCATTAAAAAGAGCAGATGTAGGATTTGCTATGGGCAGTGGTACAGAAGCAGCAAAAGAAGCTGGAAAGATTGTAATTCTAGATGATAATTTTAAATCAATTAAGGATGCAATCTGGTATGGAAGAACCATTTATCATAATATTTTGAAATTTTGTAAATTTCAGCTTGTAATAAATGTGGCAGCTGTTGTAGTAAGTGCAATCGCACCGTTTTTTGGTATTTTAGAGCCACTAAAAGTAACACATTTATTATTTGTAAATTTAGTAATGGATAGTTTGGGAGCTATTATGTTAGGTAATGAACCAGCTCTTGAACGGTATATGAAAGAAAAACCAAGAAGAAGAGATGAAAACATTATTAGTAAAGAGATGGCGGCTCAAATATTGACAATGGGACTTTGGGTAACGGTTCTTAGTTTTATATATTTAAAGGCACCATTCTTTCGTTCGTTCTTTGAAAGTGAGGAACAGTTATTAACATCATATTTTGTCTTATTTATTGCTTGTGCCTTATTTAATGGCTTTAATGTCCGAGATGATGGATATGGAATATTTAAAGGTTTGAATCAAAATACAGGATTTCTTAAGGTGTTTTTTGCAATCATTTTTGTACAGGCTTTGATTGTTAATGCTGCTTTGGTTCCAATCCCAATCTTTAAATGGATTAGCAATATGTTTAGCTGTGTTCCGTTTGGAATTGAAGGATGGATTATGGTGTTTATTTTGGCATCTACAATTATTCCAGTTGATTTAATTAGAAAGAGCGTTATTAGAAAAAAAGAAATTAACGAATAAGAGAATATTACTAGGTATGCGGTGCTATAATGTATCGTATGCCTTTTTTGTTTAAGCAGGATAGTTTTACGAACTTTGTTCTTTAGAGAATTTACACTTATGGAGGAAAATATGGTTGTTTTCAATTCGGATTTGGATAATACTTTGATATATTCATATAAAAGAGATATTGGTGAAAACAAGATTAATGTCGAGTTATATCAAGGTCGCGAAATATCCTATATGACAGAAAAGTCTTATAAAATGTTAGCTGAAGTTAGAAAGAAAGTTTGTTTTGTTCCTACTACAACTAGAACAATGGAGCAGTATAAGAGGATTGATTTCGGTGGAGAAGTACCAGAATATGCGTTGGTATGTAATGGAGGTGTTTTGCTAGTAAATGGAATATTAAATGAAGAATGGTACCAAGAATCCATTAAGTTAATAAAAGAATGTAGAAAAGACTTAGAAAAAGCTATAAAAGTATTAGAAAATGATATAAATAGATGTTTTGAAATACGTTTTATTAATGAGTTATTTGTCTTTTCAAAGAGTAATATACCAGATAAAACGGTTGTTATTCTTAAATCAATGCTAAATATAGAAAAAGTTGATGTATTTCATAATGGAACGAAGGTATATGTTGTGCCGAAGCCATTAAATAAAGGGATAGGCCTAGAACGTTTGAAAATAAAATTATCAGCAGACATCATTTTAGCAGCTGGCGATAGTGAGTTTGATATCCCAATGTTAGAAAAAGCAGATATAGCTTTTGCACCAGAAGATTTGAATTATAAAAGTAGCGTGAAGAACCAAAATGTAATAGTTTATAGTAATGATAAATTGATTTCTGATGAAGTATTACAGTACATATTGAATCGTGACATGTAATTAGTTAGTGTGTATCACGTAGTGGTGACTTGAAAGATGTAGACGAATGTTACTGTTCACACAGTAGCTTAACACTAGCTGTTAAGCTACGTAAGAAAATGATTCAACAGATGAATTACTATTTTCATAAAGATAAAAGAACAAATGGACACAAGGATTTGTATTTGGTAAAATGAATGAGTATTTGGTTAAGTAGCTAGAAAGGATACGGTATAAGTATGGTTTTAGTATATAAATGTCCTAATTGTGGAGCTAATATGACATTTGATAGTGAAAAACAGCAATTAGTATGCCCGCATTGTAATACGCTTAAGAGCGTGGAAGAGATGGGATCTAACTTAGATGAGAGCACAATGGAGGTTAAATCTTATCACTGTCCTACATGTGGAGCTGAGTTGGTAACAGATGTTAATACAACAGCAACCTTTTGTAATTATTGTGGTAACTCTGCTTTAATAGAAAGCAGAATTATTCAAGATAGGCCATCTGCTGTTATTCCTTTTTCGACTAGTAAGGAGGAAGCAAAAGCAGCTTATTTAAAGTGGTGTAAAAAAGGGATGTTAACACCGAAAAGTTTTATCACTCAAAACACGATTGAGAAAATTAGTGGGATTTATGTTCCGTTTTGGGTTTACGACTATGATACGGAGGTTTCTTTACGAGCGGATTGTACCCGAGTTAGAGTAGAACGACATGGGGATACAGAATATACGCATACCGACCATTTTGATGTATATAGAGAAGTTAAGACGAGTTACAACAAGGTACCAGCGGATGCGTCCGAGAAGATGGACGATGATATTATGGATAAACTAGAACCTTTTAATTATAATTCTTTAAAGCAATTTGAAATTCCATATTTATCAGGATTTTTATCAGAAAAATATTCTTATACAAGCGAAGAGATGAGGGAGCGGGTGGAAAAACGTATTAACCAATATGCATCATCAGCTGCAAGAAATACAATCAGTGGATACGCAACGACAAATGTAATATATGAGGACATTAGATTAAATAATATAAGTGCAAAATATATATTACTGCCTGTATGGATACTGAATTACCGATATTTAGGTAAAAACTTTGTATTTGCTATGAATGGACAAACGGGAAAGGTAGTTGGTGACCTACCAATTAGCAAAGCTAAAATGACCGGTTGGTTTACAGGAATTACAGTTGGAGCATTTGTTGCTATAAGTGTTTTGCGTTATTTTTTGTTGTAGAAAGGGCAGGTATGGGATAAATGAAAAGATATATGATATGTTTGTTAAGTATTTTGATATTCCTGTTTGCTTGCGGATTTGATAGCCAGGGACAGAAAGTATATGACAATGCTGATTTATTATCAGAAGAAGAGGAGTTGAGCTTACAACAAATGTGCGTATCTGCTTCACAAAATTCACAAGCAGATATTATCGTTGTTACGGTAGATAGTTTAGAGGGGAAAACGGCTCAAGCATACGCAGATGATTTCTTTGATTACAATGGATTTGGATATGAAGAAGAGCAGGGCTCAGGAACTCTATTTTTAATTTCAATGGAGGAAAGACAATGTGCTTTTTCAACAAGCGGTGATTGCGTTGATTTATTTTCACAGAGTGAATCGAATCAGATAGTAGAGACTGTTACGAGCTATTTAAGTGATAGTGCGTATTATGAAGGGCTAGAATATTATATTGAGACAACGCAAGAATATATTACAAGTGCGAGTGATAACGAAGGTTTAGATGCTCAGGCTTCTTCGGACGTGATAGCAGAAGATGATACAGGATATTTAAGTGATGAGGATTATTATGGAGTTTCTGACAACGTAACAACGTACAACTATAGTTTTTTTGATTACTACTTCGATACTGTAAGCTCAAAGGATATTTTGATTGAATTGGTAGCTGCTTTAGTTATAGCATTGGTTACTATTTGGATTATGTATAGTGGTAGTAGAAGTAAAATGAGTGTAAATGGATTTACGTACGCAAACGGTCATAGAAGTGAGATTGTGCAACAGCATGATGCCTTCCAAAGAACAACAACAATTACACGTCATATTGAAAAAGATAATGGAGGTTCAGGGGGTTCACATGTTGGAAGCAGTGGGAACCGGCATGGTGGAAGTAGTGGGGGATTCTAAAGAATACACGTAACTATTCAGTATCTTCATAGTTACCGCAACGCGATTGCATTTTGGCGCTATAAAACTCGGGATTTTGCTGCGTATAACACCTCGAGTACTAGGGGCACTGAATAGTTATGAATAAACATTGCTTAATAAAAACGAATGAAATAAAATTACCGAATAAATAAAAGGATGGAGGTCAACATGATTAAATTTAACCATTTTAATTTTAATGTATTAGATTTACAAAAAAGTTTGAAATTCTACAAAGATGCTTTGGGATTAGAGCCAGTAAGAGAGAAAATTGCTTCAGACCAATCGTTTCAATTGGTTTATCTAGGTGATAAAGAAACTGAATTCACCCTAGAACTTACCTGGTTAAGAGATAGAAAAGAACCATATAATTTAGGTGAGTGTGAATATCATTTGGCATTTGTGGTAGACAATTATGAAGAAATTCATTTGAAACACAAAGAGATGGGTGTCATCTGTTATGAAAATGAATCCATGGGAATTTATTTTATAGCTGACCCAGATGGCTATTGGATTGAGATTGTACCAGAACGTTAATCATAAAATTGCACTATTTTCATAAAAGAAGGGTTATCCATCGAATCAACTAGATATGATGGATAACCCTTTAATATTTAAAAAGAAGCAACAAAGAATAATCCTTTTAAATAATAGGTACTACGTGCCGAAATTCACTCCACGCGGATAAAAAATATGTTGCTATGCAAGCCACATGGGTGCTAAATTGTCTTCGAGCAGACACTTTGTTTCATTTATTAACATTTCTCCGGTTCAGGATATTCCTCGCCAAAGAGTTCAAGTGTTACTGATTTAATCACTTGAGGTATGGTTGGTTTGTCATTATAGTCTACAGCAACATCTGCAATTTTATTTACATTCTCAAGTCCTTCAATTACTTTACCAAAACCGGCATAAGAACCATCTAAGTGTGGAGAATGTTTGTGCATAATAAAAAATTGTGATCCCGCTGAATTAGGAGCCATAGAACGAGCCATTGAAAGTACGCCAGGTTCGTGAACAAGATTATTTGCAAATCCATTGGAAGAAAATTCACCTTTGATAGAATAGCCAGGACCGCCCATTCCGTTTCCGTCTGGACATCCTCCTTGAATCATGAAGCCATTGATTACTCTATGGAAGATAAGACCATCGTAGTAGCCATCTTTCACTAAAGAAATAAAATTATTTACTGTATTAGGAGCGATTTCAGGGTATAATTCTGCCTTGATGATATCTCCATTTTCCATTTCAAATATAACATTTGGATTAGTTGCCATTAATATACTTCCTTTCTAAATTAAAATATTATAAAATACTTATTATAAGCACTATTATTATATTTTATATGATAATATGAAAATAGTAAAGGTGAATAGAAAAAAACATTGTAACTAATTGGTGTTACTGTTCACACAGTAGCTTAACACTAATTGGTAGGAAATAGTTACACAATATTGGAGAATACGATGTTTAAAACAATTATAATTCAAATAGATAGAGTTCATTTAAGAAAGTGTAAACAAGAGCATATTATATATGAGCTTGAGAATATGGTAAAAGATTTAGGCAAGAATCATGTTAAAACATATGAACTTGATTTGTCTAATCGTGATATGCCAAGTAATACAAAGAAAGATAGCGATAAGCTTCTACTTGAAAACAAAATAAATAACCTGATTGCAAATACGGACGCTAATGTGGAAGAGTGTCTAATTATAAGTGAGTTATCCGCTGTAATAATGACTGCAAAAAACCTTAAAATACCATGTGTAGGATATGATAACCCAGTCATAGAGAAACAAGATTTGTATCAGGCAAATATGGTAGTGGAAGGGTTTGAGGAAATTGATTATAAATTTCTATCCGATGTGTATCAAAGATTTTACAATTTACCAATTGTAGTTGCTAGTACGAATCGACTAATCATTCGGGAAATGGTGTTGGAAGACTTAGAAGAGTTATTTTATTTGTATTCTAATCCCCAAATTACAAAGTTCATAGAACCGTTGTATCCATATGAAGAGGAAGTAGAGTTCACAAAAGCATATATTAGGAATATGTATGGATTTTATGGATATGGTTTGTGGTCGCTAATAGAAAAGAAAACGGGGCGCCTCATTGGACGAGCTGGATTAAATAATAGAGAAGTGGATGGAATCATTCAAATTGAATTGGGATATATGATAGGAGTGTCCTATCAAAGGCAGGGATATGCATTTGAAGCTTGTAACGAAATACTTGAATTTGCTTTTAGGCAATTGGAATGTACTAGTGTTAACTGCTTTGTTGCAAAAGAAAACGAAGCATCGATAGCACTTATCAAGAAAATTGGGTTTATATATAGCAAGGAAGTAGAAATTGAAGGAGAAAAGTTGTTACTGTTCACACAGTAGCTTAACACTAGCCGTTAAGCTGCGTAAGAAAATGATTCAACAAATGATTTCTGCTTCGCGTAGCGAATTTGCATGCAGAAATCATTCGTTACTGTGAACTTCGTTCACAGTAACGAAAAGTTGTCTTTGTATAGGTGGACATATAATTAGAGAGAGGTTATAATAAAAAATACATGAGAAGCGATACAGGAGGAGAAAGTTCTAATGACAAAGATTATATGCTTTGCGAATAATAAAGGTGGAAGTGGAAAATCTACAACATGTTCGAATGTTGGTTATGGATTGAATTTATTAGGAAAAAAGGTACTTTTAATTGATGGCGATATGCAGTTGAATTTGTCATTATCTTTTTTTTCGGAAGATCAAGTGCTGGAATTTGCTAAAGGTGAGAAGAATTTGTACAATGCAATTAGGAATCAGAAGGATTTAACCGATTACATTGTACATACAGAGTTTGAAGGGTTAGATTTGATTCCATCATCGACCTTAATGAGTTCAATTGAATACGAGCTATTTACAAAATGGCAGAGGGAATTCATTCTTAGAAAATGTATAAGTAAAGTGAAAGAATCGAATACTTACGATTATATTTTGATTGATGCGCCTCCAACACTTGGCGGTTGGGTAATGAATATTTTGTGTGCTTCTGACCAAGTAATTATTCCGGTAGAAGCAAGTCCTTGGGGGTTATTTGGCTTAGCAAATATGTTTGAATTTATTAATGAAGTGAATCAGATTGCACCAGATTTATCGCTTATGGGTGTTGCGATAACTAAGGCAGATGAACGTAAGAATTATTTCAAACAAACCATTCAAACGCTTCAAGAGGTAGAAGACGTATATTTATTTAAGTCATATATTCGAATAGACAGCTCCATTGAGTGGGCGCAGGATAATAGTAAAACGGTAATAGCATATAAAAAAAATAGCAGAAGTGCCAAAGAATATTTAGCACTCGCACAGGAGGTAGAAGAACTTGGCAATTGGGAAAGAGAGCATTAGAAGAGCAGCAAGCGCAAACAGCACTACAAAAGAAGAAACGAAAGAACTACTGGTAAATCAAGATCAAGCTGTAAAAGTAGAAAAAGAAGTAAAAGAAGTAAAAGAAGTAAAGAAGAAGCAGCAAAAGTAGCAAAAGTAGCAAAAGATGTAAAAGTAGAAAAAGATGTAAAAGTAGAAAAAGCTGTAAAAATAAAAGCAGAAGCTTTGAAAACAACAAAAGAACAGAAAAAACCAATGTCTAAAAGCGCAACGAAAAAGCCTATTGTGGAAAATAAAGTAGACTCAATAGAACGGCCGATTACAGTTTCGTCAAAAGAAATTATTTCTAATATAAAAAGTGATTTACCGATATATTTACTATAAAATCTTGTTGTATTTTGTTGTTTTGTTTTTATTTATATTGCAGTATGGTGAAACACGTAGTATAATAATGATAAATAAATAACAAACAATACAAGCGGAAAGGATATAGTGAACAAATGAAGTCATTTGATATAAAGACTAAGATATATTTTGGGGAGAATGCATTAGACCGTCTTACACAGATCCCTTATAAAAGAGTAATGGTCATAACAGATCCATTTGTGGTACAAAGTGGTATGATTAAGCTAATTACTTATAGATTAGAAGAAGGAAGTTCTGAATACGAGGTGTTTAGCGATGTAGTTCCAGATCCACCAATCGATAAAATAGTAGTCGGAGTGAAAGCATTATTAGAATATAAACCGGAAGTTATCATTGCAGTTGGCGGTGGCTCGGCTATTGATTCTGCGAAATCTATTAAAAAATTCGCAATTGATATTGGAAATTTAGGAGACATACCATTGATTGCAATTCCGACAACAAGTGGAACTGGCTCGGAAGTAACATCATTTGCAGTTATTTCAGACCCTCAGAATCAAGTCAAATATCCATTGGTATCAGATCAGTTAATTCCATCGGAAGCTATTTTGGATGCTGAATTAGTTCGAAGTGTTCCACCTGCAATTACAGCAGATACAGGAATGGATGTATTAACCCATGCGATTGAAGCTTATGTAAGTATTAATAATAATGAATTCTCAGCAGCATTGGCAGAGAAATCAATTGAAATATGTGGTGTATGGTTGTTAAGGGCTTATTTAGATGGTAATGATATGCATGCAAGGCAGAAACTTCATGTTGCCTCTTGCCTCGCTGGATTGGCATTTAATTCAGCTTCGTTAGGGTTGAATCATGGTATGGCACATCCGTTGGGCGCGAATTTTCACATTCCTCACGGTCGAGCAAATGCTATGCTTTTACCACATATCATTGAGTACAATAGTGATATCAACATACACAGCAAGAGCAAGCAAGAATACTTACCAGCAGTTAAGAAGTATTGTAATATTGCTAAGCTTTTAGGCTTGAATAACTTTAATCAGATTACAACAGTAAGGGCATTAGTGAATTGGATACAGTTTATGCTAAAAGAAATGAATATTCCTATTTCAATGTCACAGACGGGTAAAGTTACGGAAGCTGACTACATGGCTAAAATTGATGTTTTAGCAGACGCAGCACTAGCGGATGCTTGTACCGTAACAAATCCAAGGGTTCCGAGTAGAGCCCAAGTGAAAGAGATTTATAGAAATTTATGGTAGTAACTTGGAATAAAATTTCTCTCGTTATTTCGTAACAAGAGAAATTTTATATTCAGGTTATAGAACGATATATATAAAGATCATAATTTAAACAAAATAAGAAAATTGTGTAAAAAAATGAAAAAATACTTGCAATAAAATTCTATATATTATATAATACATTTTGTTGACAAAACAGAGAAACAGAGAAATATTTGAGTAATATATTGGGCTATCGCCAAACGGTAAGGCACTGGACTCTGACTCCAGCATCTCCAGGTTCGAATCCTGGTAGCCCAGCTATGATGTACTTATGTTTTTAAGGTACAAATTGGACAAAGCATCGAATTCACTTTGATAAGGGAGTTTGATGCTTTTTTATTTAATAAGAAATATGTTATAATTGCGATAAGTGTTTCAAGTTTACATGGATATTAATATTTACTCATATAAAATAACACGAAGATGCGACTTTCTTAGGAGAGAATGCCAAAAGAGAAATAGGTGTAAACAATTTTTACATCTACCAGCATGTGCATGCAGAATCGCACAAATGGAGGGATTTATGTATAGTTTTCAAACAGAAGTTAGATATAGTGAAGTAGGTGTAGATGGAAAGACACCAATCAGTTCTATTGTTAATTATTTTCAGGACTGTAGTACCAAGCAGTCTGAGAGTATAGGTCAAGGCGTTGATACCATGATGAAAAGAAATAAGGGATGGTTTTTAACAGCATGGCAAATTATTATTAATAGATATCCAAAATTTGGGGAAGAAATAATAATAGGGACATGGGCTCATTCATTTAAAGGTTTTTATGGTGAAAGAAATTTTGTGATATATGATGAAAACCATGAGATACTGGCTGCAGCAAATACGTTATGGGCGTTAGTAAGCCTGGAAACAGGACATCCGACCAAAATAATGCAAGAAGATCAAGAAGGTTATCCGATGGAAGATAAACTGGATATGAATTATCTTCCAAGGAAGATTAAAATGCCGGATGAGTATGAGGGGTTAGAAGAATTTAGAGTCAGAAAATATAATTTAGATACCAATCATCATGTTAACAATGCACAGTACATTCAAATGGCAGAAGAATATATACCAGACGGTATTGTGATTAAACAGATGAGAGCGGAATATAAGAAATCCGCAGTATATAAAGATATTGTTGTTCCCAAAGTTGCAAGAGAAGATGGTAGATATGTCGTAGAACTATGCAATCAAGAAGATACGGTGTATGCTATAATAGAGTTTGTAGTTTAATACATTTAGAAGATATTATAATTTGAAATAAAGTGAAATACCACTTTGATAAGATAAGAAAGGAGCGTATGATGTATCACATCATACAAACAAAAATGTTCGAATTAGGAAAAAAACAAGAATTAATTGTTGTAAAACAAGTTGAATTTGGAATCTATTTAGGAGAAGTACCAAATGCTGAGGAGAGAATTCTTCTTCCCAAAAAGCAAGTGCCAGCAGGCATAAAGATTAATGACACATTAGAGGTATTTATATATAAAGATTCTAGTGATAGAATCATTGCAACATTAAATGAACCTAAATTGTACCTTGGGGAAGTAGCAATTCTAGAAGTGCTAGAAGTAGGAAAAATAGGTGCATTTTTGGATTGGGGATTAGAAAAGGATTTACTTTTACCTTTTAAAGAGCAAACGAGTCGTGTTAGAACGGGTGAAAAATGTCTAGTAGCACTTTATATTGATAAGAGCAGTAGATTGTGTGCAACGATGAATGTATATGAATATTTAGACCTTGACTCTCCTTATAAAAAAGAAGATAGGGTATCAGGAACTATTTATGAAACAAGCCAAGAATTTGGTATGTTTGTTGCCATTGATAACAAATACTCAGGTTTGATTGCGAAGAAAGAAGCATATGGTAATATGAAAATTGGCGATGTGATTAATGCCAGAGTAATTAATGTAAAAGAAGATGGAAAACTAGATTTAGTAGTCAGAGAAAAAGCTTACTTACAAATGGACGATGATTCAAAACTTGTAATGGATGCGATTGAGGAGCATGATGGTGTATTGCCATTTACGGACAAGGCATCACCAGAAGTGATCAAGCATGAATTTGATTTAAGCAAGAATGCGTTTAAGAGAGCGGTAGGCCGTTTGTTAAAAGAAGGAAAAATTGAGATTACAGAGGACAGCATAAGGGGAAAATAAGTGAAGTTAGAAGGAATTAAGAAAACTGCTTATTTGTTTTCTATTACACTTTTAACCTTATTTATGTTATATATAGTTTTTTGCACTTTTAAGAATTTAGATTATGCAGATTATGTAGTAACTTTTATGAAAGATTTTAGTGTACCAATTTATTTGTTTACAGGAGCACTTGTTATATTTGTGTTTGTTTATATAGTAGGGTTTCAGCTTATAAAATTGAGGCAGAAGGAAATGAAAAGAGTTGCAATTATAATTGGTCTTAGTATGATTGCAATACAAATAACAGTTATATATTTTATAAGATCGCCATTAAGAAGTGATTCGGGAAATGTATTTGATCAGGCACTTGCTATGGTTGCAACTAACCGTGTGTCACCAACTGCTGTTGAGAATTATTTCTCGATTTACCCCAATAATATTCCAGTGTGTATTTTGGAATATTTGATATTAAAACTTGGAAGCGTTATAGGAATTGAGTATGAGCATTATTTATTATACTTAGATCTGTTTAATGCATTATGCATTGATTTGGCTATGTATTTTGCATATCAAATTATTAAAATGATTAAGAGGGAAGTAACAGCAGTAAAATTTTTGGTTTTATGTGCAATCAATCCATTGCTATATGCATATACCATTCTGGTATATACATCAACATTAAGTATGCCATTTATTATTGGTTCCATTTACTTCTTCCTTCGAGCCTATCAAGAAAAAAATTACAAGAAAAAAATTGTATATTCTATCCTTACTACAATTACATTGTTTTTGGGTTTTCAATTGAGAGCTACCGTTATCATCACAGTTATTGCAATCGGAATCTATTTGATTTTGCAAATGAAACAAAAAATAACGAAAGAAATCTTTATATATAAATGTAAAATTGCTATCTTTATTATATTGTCGCTCCTTGTTGTAAGAGGCATCTATAACACAGTTGAGCATAATTATGTGAAATTTGACACTTCAGAAACTGGATTTCCAATTACGCATTGGCTTATGATGGGGGCGCAAGGAAGTGGCGGATTTAATGTAGAGGATTTTAATTATACCTTGAGTTTTGCTACGAGAGAAGAACGAATCGATGCAAACCTAGTAGAATATAAAAGAAGAATAAGTGATTTGGGAGTAAAGGGTACGTTTCACTTAATGTTAAATAAATTGCGCGTTACTTGGTCCGATGGACTAGATGCTACAATTGATAGTTTGAGTGACAATGAAACATATTACCAATTTAATGATTACTTAACAGGAAGCAAGAAAGATATTTATGTTAGCTATTGTCATATGTATAACCTTATGCTTATGATTTTGATATTAACAAGCACAATGCAAGGATTTAAAAGAAAATATGATAATCCTATTGTTATAATTTACTTGAATTTGTTGGGAGGCATGATATTCCACTTATTTTGGGAAGCAGGTGCAGCTTATAATATATGTTTTACCTTTTTGATGCTAATCTTAGCCGAGGATGGGTTGGAATTTATTTCACAAAGGTGTAGGAACGTAAACGTTCGCAAAGTTCAAGTTGGAGTTTGTGGTTTGACGATTCTTTCTACCATAGTATTACTAATTTCAGGTTATCAAGATATGGTTAAAACACCATTTAAACAGTATCCAATTGCAGTAAATCAAGATTTTCACGAGAATGAGACTCCCGCGTTAAACAGTGGTGAGGAATTAGTTCAAACATTTGTGACAAGTAGAGCATTTAATCGAATTGAGATAAAAGTTCGGAATTTAGCAGGGGAAGAAAATGATTCGAGATACAAGCTGGAATTATTAGATGAAAATGACAATGTGTTAATATCTAATGTAGTGATAGGTTGTTTGGCTATTGACACAGATTATTATAGAATACCAATTGACACAATTGTTCCTGATCGGGCAACCGAGTATAAAATTAAAATAACAACAAAAAAGGCAGACGATGATAATAATCTAGTCTTTATGCTATATAATACGGGCAACTGGAATATTTATGAAGGTGGAACCTTGTATGTGAATGGGGAAGAATCAAGGGGTAGTTTAACCTTTCAAATATGTGAGTCAGTTACAGAAACATTTTTCACACAAACGGGCTATATGATGTTTGCAGGCGTAATTTTGTTAGTGGAACTATTGCTTATCGTGTTGATGAGTATTTATAGAATAGAAGAAAAAGTGGATAACTCCTCAAGGTAGAGGGATTATCCACTTTTTAAATTTATGGGAAAGTTCTGAAAACGTCCCTATAAATAAATGCACATACACTTTGTTCTATTCCTATTTCTGCTTGATATAATCAACAATTCTTTCGTAATCTTCAATATAATCAATCTCAGACCAAAAATATGGAGCTACATCAAGGGTATGAATTGGAAATTCTTCACAATGCGAGTAAAGAACGGTTTCCCACCAGGTTTTGTAATCTTCGGTTTCCACCATTTCAATCATAACCTCTTTGAAATGTTCGATATAATTTATTCCAACCTTTGCAATTCCGACATATTCACAGGTACGTTCTGGTATAGTTAATTCTTTACCATATTTAGTAACAAGACCATTTTCACAATGAAAGAAGTAGTCCCCTTCTTCAATCTTCCTGTAATCGGCAAGCATAGTAATTTCTTCTTTAGAACTTAAAATTTTCTCTAAAATATTCTTCTCAAAAAACACATCTGCATTTGCAAATAAATAATCGTCATTGGCAATCAAAGCATCTTTAGCAAACCAAAGAGAGGCAATGCTGTTTGATACACGATAAAAGGGATTGTCAAAGAAAGTAACATTTAATCCTTCCAGTGCTTCGTAAAATAGATGTTTGTTATAACCAACTACGATAGAAACCTCTATCCCGTACTCTTGTAAAAGAGCTACGGTATGGCGAATGAGCGGAGTGCCATCTCCAATATCTAAGAGGCTTTTTGGCTTAGAAACTTCACGACTAATTCGGCTGCCGACACCTGCTGCTAATAGAAATGCTTTCATATATACCTCCTACTTTTCATGATCTAGTTCTAATAGTGTATCCATAAATTGTTTCATTACGGCAGGGGAACCGGTATTAATACGAATATAATCTTTCAATAGTTCGTTGCTATAGGTTTTGATTAATATTTTTCTTTCTTTTAACTTAGCAGAAAGCAGATTAGAATCCATTTTCGGTTTGATAAATATAAAATTTCCGCTTTGAGGATAGTATTTATAATTATTTCGTTCTAATGAATCTAATAAAAACTTTCTTCCCTCGGTAGAAGTAGCTAAAAGTCCTTCGAAAATTGCTGGTGTATCTATAATTTTCTCGGCAAATTTAAGAGCAAGTGCGTTTACTTCAAAAGAAGGACAAGCCTTTTTAACATATTGCGTAATAGTAGGATTGCTAATTACTATTCCGAGGCGACAAGCTGCAATAGAAAAAATTTTAGAAAAAGTTCGAAATATCAAAACATTATCATACTGGTTAATTAAATCAATAAAAGTACTTGTGCAAAAGTAGTGATATGCTTCATCAAATATAACAATAGCGCCTACTTCTTTCGCTTTCTCAATTACGCGGGTTACTTCTTCTAGTGTAAAGTTAGGACCTACTGGATTATTAGGATTTAATAAAGCTACAATATCAGTAGTTTCATCGATAGCATTTACAATCGCATCAATAGAAATGGTGAAATCAGGAGAATATTCCACTGGTTTATGAATCAAGCCTAATAAATTGCAATTAACCCAATACATTTCAAAACTTGGAGTAACGGTAACCACGGAACTTCCAGGAGCGGCAAATATTTCAAAAACATAGCGGATTGCAGCGTCAGAACCATTTGTTACACATATATTTTCGGGTTTTACATGGACAAACGAAGCATATTTCTTGATGAATACATCGGGTTCAGGATAGGTAGCCAAAAATCCAGGTGTAAACTCCTTTAAAACGTTGTCTACAAAACCTTGAGGGAGTCCTTCCGGATTTTCGTTCATATCTAGTCTTAAATAATCATATCGCTCTTGAGGTGGAAAAATTCGAACAACATCTTTAATATTTTGATTTACATAATACATACGTATACCTCTCTTTTCAATAATAGTTAATGCTTAAACAGTTTGGCCCAGTTGCTTGGAGAATCAAAGCCGATTTTCTTATATAAGCGTTCGGAATCTTTTGTATAATAGAATAAATGAGGTGATTTTCCTTCCAAGAGCAAATCATCACAAAGCTTTGTGACTAATTCAAGAGCAAGACCCTTTCCACGAAAATCAGGATGGGTAATGACACCACTGATGACAGCTAAATTGTCTACTTCAGCATAAGTGGCAGCGTGACATACAATTTGGCTATCTTGCCGTATGATGTAGTTACGCCCGAAATCTTCCTCCATTCGAGTGAGAAGCTGTTCTCTGAGTTGATAGACACTGTAATGTCCACCTAACCCTTCGTCGCTACAGATCAGTTCAGAAATTTCATCTAAGTCACCATAGGTTGCACGTTTGACGTTGGATGCTTCATAGGAGTGATAAGTTTTAGCAAGCGAGGTTACAAATCCCTTTTCTACTTCGTAGACACCCTTAAATGATTCGGACAATAAATCAATTACAGAAGTAGTCGCGGATATAATAGTAGGCTGTAATTCGTGAATTAGTGAAACAGTAGCCGCTACAGGATAAACAGAATGAGAATGAAACAATTGCAATCCATTATAATATAAAGTAGCAACCGCAGTAATTAATCCGTTTTCTTTGCAAACATATATTTTTAAATCCTCATTATCAATTCCATATTTTTTTAAGTCAATGTAACTATATAAGCAATTTGTAAGGTCTTGTTCAAAATAACACAAAAGTTCGCTAATGTTGCTTTTGTTTGCAAGTTGATACATAAAATCCTCCTTGAATAAAAAATTTCAATGCAAAAATGAAAATGCAAAAATTTCAATGCAAAAATTTCAATGCAAAAATGAAAATGTAAAAAATTCATACACGACTTTTAGTATATCCCACTACTTTTGATTTTACAAGTAATAACGTCTACAACAGCCTTAGAAGCATGTCCATCATCAAAGTAATGAATTTCATCCACATAGCGTTCACATCGTTCTAAATAATCGGTATAATCAAAATTTTCGATATTATGAATCAATTCATCATTGTTAAAACTTAACGAAAATGGTAGTTCTTCTAACGAAAAATAATAATCTTTGGTACGTTTCATTTCTTCATAATCTTCAGCATATAAAAATCCAGGTTTCTTTAGGATTGGGTAATCAAAAGCACATCCAGAATAATCTGTAATAATCATATCGGATGCTACTAATAGTTCTTGCATATTTTTATACTTGCTGGCATTTAGAATATGGTCAGTATAGGTGAAAATATCATCGTGGCTAGCAACGTTTGGATGAAGTCGAATTAAGATAGCAAAAGAATCCCCAAAACGATGCTTGAGTGCTTCTAAAACACGTTCACAATCGATATTATACATGTTAGTAGTTCGATTGTCTCGATAGGTAGGGGCATACATGATCAATTTCTTTGAAGAATCCAAATGATAATGTTCTAATACTTTCTTGCGAACGGGTGTAGGATCTTTGAAATATATGTCATTCTTAGGAATACCTTTTTCCAAAAGTTCACCTTGATACCAAAAAGAGGAGTGATATAAATCACTGCACCATTTACAGCAGGATAAGAATAAATCAATATGTTTGGAGTCAATCTTGGCGTAGGCTTTATATTCCTCGCTTAGAGCAGATTCACAATCCATCTCAACTTTCTTAAGTCCCGGTCCACCGTGCCAAGTTTGAATATAATATTGCTCTGGACGTTTTTTGAAATAGTATAACTTTCTCGTGTTGTCAACCCAGAATCCAGCAGTTGCCATATGGTAGACAAAGGCTACCGTATTAGGCTTGACAGGCGTGATTTCATTCGGGAATAGATTTCCAACTTCGCCTGATACCCATATTAGTTTGTAAGAGAGATTGGAATCTATGATTTCCTGTGCGATAAACTTAGGATTATCACCATATCCCCCACCATTAAAATTACTAAATACAATTTTGTCTGGTTGAATCTTACAATGCGTAAAAATATTCCAAGCGAAATGAATTAATTTCTTGTGAAAAAATAAATATATTTTAATTAGCGTTTGTTTCATTCTTAACTCCTATATTGTCCTAGATTACTTATGGTAATAACTTAGAGCTGTATTAGGTACAAACTATTTTTTAAATAAGAAAGTTCTTAGCATTACCAATTTAATTAAAATGGAACTAAGTGCCAAAAGACAGACACTTTATTTTATAGTATCATAAAAATAATGATTTTGCCATATGTTTACATAGGTAACCGCTAGATAGAAATAAGTAACAAAAAATTCAAAGAATTGACTACTTGGAAGCGGCAAAATATTATGTTACAATAACTAGTAGTAGAAACTATGGTAGGATCAAATTGTTACCAATAGTGAGGAAATATTTGAAGAGGAGTCATAGCTATAATGAAAGAAAGAAACACATCTCTTGATGCAATGAAAGGATTCGCAATTCTTCTTGTCATGATAGGGCATGTTTTAGAATGGAATGAGATGACGGATCCCTATCTATATGCATTTATCGAGGCGGTTCAGATGCCTATATTTATAATGTTAAATGGTTATATTTGCGGTTTGAAATTACCAATAACGAATTTTGGACAATGGAAAAATACGATAAGCAAAAGGGCAACAGCTTATGTAGTACCCTTTTTCATGTGGCTTTTGTTAAAACAGTGGGATGATATCATAAGAGGGTTTAAGAATGCACTGTTTCAATTGGACAGAGCATTGTGGTTTTTGATGACGTTATTTATTCTCAATGTAATACTGTATACGGCGCAACTATTGAGTAACAAGTTTAGGAAAAATGGAAAATTACAAGGCTTTATTGCGTTTGGTATTGCAGTTGGTATGCTTTCCACCATTTTTGTTGGACAGCTTATTTTAAAAAATAGATTTCTGAGTCCAATATTGACATTGAGGTACTTACCCGCATTTATCATAGGGTATTTAGTGAGTGCTTATAAAGAAGATATTGTAAAATTAGTTCATAAAAATCTACAATTAGTTGCTTTTGTAAGTAGTATAGTACTATTTATATATATGTGTGTGATAGTTGATACTCAAATACAAAAACCATTTGTTATACTTGGAATTCAGATTTTTGAAGGATTAATTGGAAGTTATATTATTTTTTATATCTTTTTAAAAAGTAAGGAAAGCGTAATAAAAGAAAAACTAGCTAGGCTTGGGAAATATACTTTAGAAATATACGTGATTCATTTTCATTTTGCAAGAATCTTAAATAGAGGACATCTTGATTTTGGATTATATTCAATAAAAGGAATTCTATTTGTGATTGCATCTTTTGTTGCAATGAGTATCACAACAGCAGCGCTCATCTATATGGCAAAACAATCGCCGCTCACAAACTTTTTAATGTTTGGAAAACGAAGTAGTCAAAAAAGTAAGGGATAAACTTCAACTATGTAAAATGGAGTAAGAAGATTTTAACTTAAAACAAATATTGAATAATCATGAAAATGAACGCAAATCTTAAGAAAACATTAATTCATGAGGATGCAAGTTTACAAGCGTTGACGAATCACAACTAGCGTGATAAAATAAGAAAGATTTATTGTGTGATAGTATGCATGTATTGCATTGAAAAGGGGTTAACAAGATGATGATAATGCCAAATCGCCTTGATAGAGGCTTTTTTAAATACCAGCAGGAATTTGAAGATAAAGCGTTAGAAGTACTTCGTTCAGGATGGTATGTTTTAGGAAATGAAGTGAAGAGTTTTGAAGCAGAATTTGCAGAATATATAGGTATTAAACATTGTGTTGGTCTGGCAAGCGGGTTGGATGCATTGTGGATAGCTTTTAAAATACTTGGGATTGGTGAAGGCGATGAAGTCATTGTTCAGGCTAATACATATATAGCAAGTGTAATGGGCATTACAATGAATGGGGCAACTCCGATATTTGTTGAACCAGATGAATACTATAATATAGATACATCTAAGATAGAAGAGAAGATTACAGATAAGACAAAGGCTATTCTAGTCGTTCATTTATATGGTCAATCCTGTAAGATGGATGATGTAGTAGCGTTATCTAAGAAATATAATCTACGACTAGTGGAAGATTGTGCACAGTCGCATGGAGCCAAATATAATGGGCAAATGACAGGTACATTTGGAGATATTGGATGTTTTTCCTTTTATCCATCTAAGAATTTGGGAGCATTTGGCGATGCCGGAGCTATCGTTACCAACGATGCGCAAATAGCAGAAGATTTTAGAGTATATAGAAATTATGGAAGTGAGAAACGTTATTACAATAAGGTTGTGGGTACCAATTCTAGGCTTGATGAGATTCAGGCAGGACTATTGCGTGTGCGTTTGTCTCATATGGATGAGCTTACACAAGAAAAGATTGCAATTGCAAACAGATATAGTAGAGAATTGAACAACGCTAAGATTACACTTCCGACAGTTAGAGAAGGTGCGACCTCTATTTATCATCAGTACGTTATTAATTGTAGTGAGAGAGATGCGCTCATTTCATATTTAAGTGAAAAAGAAATTGGCACACTCATTCATTATCCAATACCACCACATTTAGCAGAAGCTTATGAATATCTTGGATATCACAAAGGGGATTATCCTATCGCTGAAAACTATGCTAATACAGTATTGTCAATTCCAATGTACAATGGTATGACAGAAGAAGAGCAAACATTTGTAATTGAAGCAATTAATAGATTTTAGCATGGGAGGATACTTAATGAGTATACATGATCAATATAAGATTTTAGAGTTTAATGATTTGGGGGACGAAAGAGGAAAACTTGTTGTTGTAGAAGGCGTAAGCGATATTCCGTTTGATATAAAAAGAGTTTTTTATATTTATGGTTCCGATACAGATGTTATTAGAGGACAACATGCGAACAAGAAAACAGAATTTGTGTTAATTAATGTGAGCGGAACTTCTAAGGTAAAAATAGACAATGGTGTGGAAACAGAAATAATAGAATTAAACAGACCACGTATGGGATTATATCTTCCAATTAACTTGTGGAAAGATATGTATGATTTTTCAGAAGATTCGGTGTTACTTGTATTAGCAAGTGAGCACTATGATGCTTCAGAATATATTCGCGATTATGAACAGTTTGTTAAGGAAGTAGGAGCTTTACATGAGTAGATTATCAATTATAGTGCCGGTATATTACAATGCTGACACGATTATGCTTTTATATAAAGATTTAAAGGCGAAGATATTGGAGCAATTAGGGGATTATGAGATCATATTTGTGGATGATGGATCTGAGGATAATTCATGGGAAGTCATGAATCAGATTAAATCGTTAGACCAGAATGTGAAATTAGTAAAATTGTCTAAGAACTATGGTGAACATGCCGCGGTTTTAGCAGGGCTGATGCATTGCACAGGAGATTGTGCGGTAGTAAAACAAGCGGATTTGGTAGAGCCACCAGAACTTATCTTAGAGATGAAAGAAAGCTGGGAAAAAGGCAACAAAGTAGTACTAGCAGTAAGGGCAGATCGAGATGATAGCTTTATCGAGAAGATGTTTGCTAATATGTATTATGCAATTGTTCGCAAATTTATTATGGAATCAATGCCTAAGGGTGGATTTGATTGTTATCTTATAGATAGACAAGTTATCGAAGTGCTTCGTTTATTAGACGAGAAGAACTCGGCATTAACGTTACAGGTACTTTGGGTAGGATTTAAGAGAGACATGATATATTTTCATAGAGGAGCTAGAGAAGTCGGTGAATCAAAATGGACCTTATCGAAGAAGATTAAGCTCGTATTAGACTCGATGATGAGTTTTTCTTATTTTCCAGTTCGATTTATGTCAGGCATAGGAGTTACTTTTTTTAGTGCATCAGTTATATGGGCACTTGTGATTGTATTCCAACGATTATTTACGAATGTGCAAGTTGAAGGCTGGACTTCATTGATGGCAATGATGTTATGCTCATCGGGACTGATCATGTTGATGCTCGGAATCTTAGGTGAATATGTGTGGAGAGCATTGGATTCTTCTAGAAACAGACCGCCATATATTGTAGATGAAGTAGTAGGAGATGTGAAAGAGGAACATGAGTCTTGATAGACTCATGTTTTTGTCACTATAAAGGAGTTAATGTATGTTAAATAAAATTTGGGATTTTATAGAGCATCTTGCACATTACATAGTTTTTACTTTTGCAAAGTTAATTGGAATTCAGATAAAAGAAGAAAAATGGAATGGCTTTATGCAGTTTATTAAGTTCGGGATGGTGGGCGTTTCCAATACGTTTATTACCATTGTTGTGAATGCGCTTCTTGTATCAGCAGGTATTCACTATCAAGTAAGTTACTTTGTAGGTTATTTAGCAGGAATCATAAATGCTTTTTATTGGAATAACAAATATGTATTTAAGGAAAAAGAAGGCGAAGAACGCTCGATTATGGTGGCATTTATTAAATGTGTAATGTCTTATGCAGGTGGATATGTTTGCTCTTGCGTTTTACTATTCTTATTTGTAAAGATACTTGGATTATCATCGTATTTCGCACCGATTTTAATTCTTTTCGTAACAATACCCCTTAATTATGTATTGAATAAGAAATGGGCATTTAAGGCACAGGTATAAGGGAGTAAGGGGAGCAAAATTGTGAAGAATTATCTTCACATCTATCAAGGTGCGTGCTGATGCCGCACGAATGGAGGGTTATGAACAGACAAAACAATCGTAATTATTCTATTGAATTTTGGCGATTTATATTTATAGGTGCTATTTGTATTATGCATTTTAGCAACTCATATTTTGGTGTATCACCTTATTTTGATGATGCATATGTAGCAACTGAATTTTTCTTTATTGTTTCAGGCTATTTATTAATGAAGAGTTTTAATAAGAATAAGAAAAACAAAATATGTGCTTGGAAGTTTACTATAAATAAAGTACTCAGGCTTTATCCTTATTATATTCTTTCCTTTATAGCAATATTTATTTTTGTTATGATTAATGATAAGGCTAGTATTATGGATTGGATTATCAATCTGGGTGGCTCAGTGTGGGAACTTTTGTTTTTACAAATATCAGGGCTTAAATGTTTTACATTATTTAATTATCCAACGTGGTATATATCCGCCATGCTGATTGTTGGATATTTAATATATGCATTATTAGAGTTATTTGAAGAAACATGCATTAAGATTATTATGCCCGTTGCGATTCTTGTTATTTATTGTTTTTTTTCAAGGGAATCAGGTAGTATTGATGTGTGGGGTGGCTCAACGATTCTTGGTGTATCGGATGCACTCATGAGAGCCTTTGCAGGGATGAGTTTAGGTGCTATCTGTTATTGGGCTAGTGATGCTTTGAAACAAATGCAATTGAATAAAAGGATAAAAATAATCCTTAGTATAGTGGAGCTGTTAGTATTTAGCTTAGCGCTGGGTCTTATGTCTCAAGCAGGGCATACGCAGCTGGATTTTTATATTATAGGGTTACTGGCAGTGGCTGTAACAGTATCGTTTTCTGAACAGACTTTTTTGTACAGGCTATTTGATTCTTCTTTCTTTTCATGGATTGGTAAAATAAGCTATCCTTTGTTTTTGAATCAGATATTTGTTATAAATATAATGGGAGTAGCCTTTGTGGGATTGGGATACACGAGTGGTATTATAGTTTTTTTGTTGCTTCTTGTATTAGTGTCATTCATAGAGATTGCTATAGTAGAAGGTATGAAAAAGATTTTTAGAAAATATTAAATCATATAAATAATGTAGTCTTTATTATCAGCATACGAATTAGTTTACTGAAAAAATATAAAACAAAGGCCTATCCATTCTAAAGTGGACAGGTCTTTATTCGTTTCTATTATGAATAAATAATTGTAAGCGTCAACTTAAGCAGGCCTTAGTCATCGTAGCCGTTATAATGAATTCAAAGATTATTATATATAAGGTAAAACATGCTGCTTTAAAGAGATAAAAATAATTCATAAAAGGTTTGTGGATAGCCACAGATAGGGCATATTTCAGGGGCGCATAATCCACTCATAATATTTCCACATCCTAAACAAACCCACGTTCTTTCATCTTTTTTACAATATAATTCATTATTTTTTAAATCAGCTGCAGTTATTTTTGTCAAAAAAGAGTGATTTAATTTTATATTACTAATACCATTGAACAAGGAGGATATATCTGTATAACCTTCTTGCAATGCGATTTGAGAATATTCTAAATAAATATTTTTTTGAGCATATCGTTCATCTTCAGAAGACTCTAAGAGGTTCTCATATGATGTAGTATTTCCCCCATTCAATAGTCGTCTTAATCGGTTAGCAATAAATCTGTTATTTCTTGAAACAGTACTAAATATATCGCTAATTCTCAATTGATTTTCATTGCCAGCTTGTATTCCGAATATATTGTTTTTAGAACTTGTTTCTAATTCATTTTTATATGCAATTTGCAAATTAATAAGGGTTTGACTTTGCTGAAAATCCAAAATTCTCCTTTTAAATAATTATTCTTAGTTGTTTTATATATAGTATGAAATGCTATATATATTTATGTTTATAAATTAAATATTGTATATGTTGAACAATTTGGTTTTCATGCAAATGGTAGATTTACTTCGTAGGACATAAACTATTCTGATTAAGTGAAAAAAAGAAATAAAAAGACACCACAATGAAAGTAGTTACGTTGTGGTGTCTCTAATAGGGGGATTGCAAATTAACGCTTATAAATAATGAAAATTTGAATAGTTACAATTGAATATATGATGTTATTTACTTAGCAATAAGTAATGATCCGTTTGATACAATACAGTGCAATTCTTTAATTTTTTTACCCCATATATTTCGTAGCAAACAGATGAAATATATAATACACTCTTCTGATTATCGGCTAAGAAAGATTCCATTCCACCAGCAATACAGTGATAGTCACCGTTGATTTCCCCAAGAAACAAGTTAGATTGCGTCCAATCGGAAATCGTTTTATCTTCGTTATTTGTTAAAATGTAGGCATTTGATCCTGCATAAGAGGTCTCAGGCGTAACGCTTGCTGTGAGAAAGCTTTGGAATTCATCACCAGAAACATTCTTAACAGCGGATATATTAGTGTTCGTATATCGAACGAGCAGGAAAATAACAATGATAAATAATATGGTTTTGACTCGAAACAGTATTTGGTTTGATCTCAATAGCTTAGCGGTTAAAATACCAGCTACCATAATAAGTGGGATTAGTGTAGGGTAAACATACCAAATCAGCTTTGTTTTTGATGCTGAAAAGAGTAAGAACGGAACAAAAAACCAAAGTGCAAATCCTGAAGTTTTCTTTAAATATTCTTTTTGAAATAGAACGTTAAAAAAGGTTGCTCCAATCAGGCACAAAATCATAGCAGTTCTATATATGTAATTACCATTTAAACTAGATTGACTGATTAAGCGATAGGAACCATCTAAATTCTTATAATATCCTTTGAAAATATTTTCATAATAAAATGCAAAAGGAAATTCATGTCCTTCCAGAGCGGTTGATGTTCTGCTTAGCAAATCGGTATAAAACATTTCATAAAAAAATCTAGGACCATCAGCAACAAAACGTGCAATTGCCCAGAGTAACAGTGGAACGGTAAAGGAGAGAAAAAATAATGCCCATTCTTTACGTTTTATTTTCGTAAGTTCTCCGTTAATTAATAAATAGAGTCCTCCGATAATAACAATAACCCCAGCGTGCCAACTTTTAGTAAGAAAAGCCAAAGCGAAGAAAAGACCACATACATAAAGCATCTTCTTGTTCTCGGGAATTAACATCATAGCAAGCATAGCAAAAGTAAACAACATAATGTAGAGAGCATCGGCATCTCCTGCACGTGCCATATGAGCTACAAAGGCTAGTCCACCGGCACAAAAAAATGCCATTGTGAGAAGTGATGCAAGTTTGCTAGAACGCTTTACAAACAAGCAGGTAACAACACATGTAAGAAAGTAACAAAAAGCACTATAAAATCTTAATGAAAACACATTGAAACCAAAAATCCTAAAGTCCAACATAATCAACCAATAACTTAGAGGTGGCTTTAAGTTCCAATAATCATTGGAATAATTATAAGTGTTGACAATGAAGTTTTTGTTCTTATACATCTCATAGGCATTAATTCCGTGTCTGGCTTCATCATAGTCTATTACCCAACCAACATCTAAGTTATAAAAACACAAAAATAAAAGGATACCAGATAAACATATGAAAATCGGAATATAAAAACGTTCAATAAAATCTAGAAGTGAGTTGTAAGCCTTACCCATTCGATTGGGCAAGGTAATAGCTTTAAAAGTCTCTAATCTCATAAATAATCCCCTTTTAAAATGGTTACAGAGTTAATTTCTGCTTTTCCATTATTTCATAGTAAATACGTTCAATGATTGCTTCATCAACCGTTAAATCAAATTTTCTTGCAAATAAAAATCCAGAATTCATAAGCTCCTCATAATCGTTCATAGTCCAAATATATGGATTACCACGACTCCAGTCGATATAACGCTGGTTCGAAGCATAATTATCATTATAATCCGTACAATAAAGATTGTCCTTAAAATCTGAAGTATATACGAGTGTCTGTAAAATACATTCATCTGGTGCAAAGGTGTAACGAGAACGCTTCGTAGCTTCACCAATATGAGCCACAGCATAGGAAGCCAATTCATGAGTAACACTACTCCAATTGGACCCATAACTTAATGTATTTCTTAAATCGGCTTGCCGATCCACTTTTAATAGTGCTTGAATCATAATACTTAATTTCTCACCAACTACCCCTAAAAAGCCTTTGCGAAAAAATCCATTTCCACGTACATATTTAAGGAAAAAATGATAAAGAGAATAACGCTTGTATATATAATCTTCTACTGGCGGTTTGGATACAAAATGAACAAATTCTTTGCCAGTATGTTTATCAAAAAAGTCATGGATTTCATCTTGAGTCTTTAGAGGTAAACATACGCCCGATAATAAATGATAATATTTATAATGGTCGATTTGCGTAGCAGTTTTGTAAAATTCAAGTTGTATATCGGCAAGACCAGGAGTTCCCCAACTGCCGGAAAGGCGATTTAATATATATATGTTAGAACGTTTCACAAATGTCTTAAAGTTATCAATGTGATCTATTTTAACATTTTTATCGATGTGTAGATAGATATCATTTCGCTCATCGTCAAGAAGGGTAATTAGCTTCTCTAGCAATGACCAATTATTAAAAGCAACTATGCAATATGCATGTTTCATTTAAAGCACCTCTTTTAATCAAGTTATAATAAAAAGGAGTAAAGATACAGTACCTTTTTAGCTAGGAAAAGTATACCATATTTTTAGATTGTTGAAAAGAAAGAACAATTAAAATCAGTTCCTTGACGTTTTATATCTGTTATAATATAATTTGTTATTGTCTTACAATAAATATATAATACAAGACTTACGTTTTGCGTCTTGAGGGAAGCGAGAGGAAGGCATATAAAAATGAAACAAGATAAGAAAACGGTCAAAAAGCTAAACGTATTTAATGTTACATTGGTAATTAAACAATTTATGTTACAAAATCCATGGACAATACTTATTGGAGTTGTAACTATATTTATTCACCTTGTTGCACTGGGACAAATCCCATATGGTCTCCATGTAGATGAAATCGCCACGGGATATGACGCATGGTGCATTTCCCATTTTGGTGTAGATCGTTATTTGAAATCATTTCCTATCTATTTTATCAATTTTGGAGGGGGACAGAATAGTTTATACTGCTATTTATGCGTAGTATTTATAAAACTTTTTGGCTTTTCTACTTTTACTGTAAGATTACCAGCATTCCTAAGTGCATGTTTGCTAGTGATATATGGGTATCAATATACGTGGAAGAAGTGGCATAATAAAAATGTTTGCCTTATGTTTTTAGTCTTGTATGCAATGCTACCTATATTTACAATGTCAGCTAGATTTGGATTAGAAAGTTACTTAATGTTACCTTTTTCAACTATCTTTTTACTATGCTGTTTGAGTGCAATAGAAAAACCTACTTATAAGAGATTCCTATTTTGTGGAATATCAGGTGGTCTTGTTTTATATACATATGCGCTAAGTTATATTGTTCTCCCTATATTTTTAGTATTTTTAATGATTTATCTTCTTTTTATTAAAAAAATTCAATTTAAGTATGCGATTGCCTTTATTATTCCACTTATCATTATGGGGATGCCTTTGGTCTTAGTACAACTGGTGAATCGATATGATTTGAATGAATTTAAAATAGGTATTTTTACTATTACTAAATTATTAAGCTATCGTTCTAGTGAAATTACATTTTCTAATCTTTTTAATAATATTAAAATGTTAACTAAGTGTATTCTTGGGTATGATTGGTTACCTTACAATAGTGTTAAGGCATATGGTAATGTTCACTGGATATCGATTCCTTTTATTTTGATTGGTGTAATACAAGCTATAAAAGAAACAATTCAATCTATTATGAAAAAAAATTTTGATCCTACTGTAATTATTTTATTTTGGGCATTAGCAGAATTTATTATGGGTTGCCTTTTAGGTGGTAATGGACCCAATACCAATAAAATGAATGGAATTTTTTTCTGTGTTCTTTATTTCTTGATTCAAGGTATTATCAGTATTATCACGGTACTTGGAAGATGGAAAAGAATGTTTCTTATTATTTTGGGCACTGTTTATATCTTTTGTACCATCAGCTTTTTAAAATATTACTTTTGTGAATATAAAGAGGAGACGTATCCACAGCATCTGTTTGCAACCCAGTTTGATGATGTTCTTGACTACTTAAACGGTCTTGATATGAAAATTACCTCGAGAACGACGTATATTGGAAACATGAAAGAGGCATATATTTATTATCTGGGTAGTACGCTGATTTCGCCTTATGAATATAATATTGATGAAACAGGTAAATCTTCTTATGAAAATTATATATTTAAATTACCAGACGAAATTGATTTATATAGTAATTATATTGTCCGCAAGTCGGAAAATAGCTTTATTGAACAAATGGATGCGCTTAGCTTTGAAAAAGTGAGTTTTGATGAATACTATTTATATTACATGAAATAAAGGATAGGAATTTTAATAATATGTAGTACTGTTTGGCGTAATTTATGTTTGCAGAAGATGGAAAATAATGATACTATAATTTGAAGACAATAAGTCAGTATGGGATGATGAATTACCAGACTAAATATAATAATAGAATAATAGGAGATTAGTATTATGAAAAAATTATTAGTTACAGGTTGTAATGGACAATTAGGAAGAGCAATTAATGAGCAGTTTGCAAATACAGAATATGAACTTGTAAACACAGATTATACAGAACTGGATATAACTAATATAGAAGCAGTTGTTAATATGGTGGAGGAAGTTAAACCTTATGCTATTATTAATTGTGCGGCTCATACTAATGTAAATGGCTGTGAAACGGATAAGGATAATGCATATAAAATCAATGCAATAGGACCTAGAAATTTAAGTATAGCAGCAACGCAAGTTGGTGCCAAAATGGTTCATATTTCTACTGATTATGTTTTTGAGGGAAATGGGACAAGACCTTATACAGAATTTGATACAGTGAATCCACAAGGAATGTATGGTTATACGAAACTTGCTGGAGAGAATTTTGTGAAAGATTTTGCTAAGGATTATTTCATTATAAGAACAGCATGGCTCTATGGTGATGGTAAGAATTTTGTAAAGACAATGCTTCAATTATCTGAGACGAATGATAAGGTTAGAGTGGTTGGTGATCAGTTTGGTGCACCTACAAGTACAAGAGAACTCGCTAAGATGATCGCATATTTATTGCCAACACAAAATTATGGCTTATTTCATGGTACATGTGAAGGGTCTTGCAGTTGGGCAGATTTCACAAAAGAAATATTTAGATTAGCTGGAAAGGCAACTAAAGTAGAAGCCATAACAACTGCCCAATATCCAACACCAGCAGTACGTCCAGCATATTCCGTATTAGATAATTATATGCTAAAACTTACAACAGATTTTACATTTGCGCCTTGGGAAGTGGCAATTAAGGAATATATGGAGAATTTATAGAAGATGATAAAATGTCTTGAACTAGTATTTGTGTTTTTTATAATAGCTATAGTGGTGGGAAGTGTTCCAATCAGGCTGATGAAGGACCAAAGTAGTGGTTTGTTAAAAGCAATAGTATATGGCAATATTATGATGCTGGTTATTTTTGAAATTATAGTAATCCCGATGACTATAATGGGACAATCACTAACAAGACTGACACAAGTATGGTGCATTGTGATAGTAACTATAAGTATTATAGCTGCAATAACAGCCAAGGGATATTTGGCAAAGGTGATAAAGCGAATACCTGAGAGGTGTAGAAGTCTCACTTATCTGGATGGAGTTGTATTAGTACTGATTTTTGTGCAGATGTTTATTTGTGTAGAATTTATTTTTTTACATGCAAACGATGCATATTATGTCGGAATGGCTACAACAACGCTTGAATCGGATAGTCTGCTCAAGTTTTCACCTTATACGGGTGCAGCGGTTCAGTGGAGTGATTACAAATATCATATGATTGCATCCTTGCCTATATTTTGGGCAATGTTAGCAAAATTATTTCAAGTGTCAGGTGCTTTTATGTGTCATAGTGTAGTTCCTATGCTTTTTATTCCACTCGGATATATTGTATATAGAGAGATAGGACTTGTGCTATTTAAAAAGGATAAGAGAAATGTTAATATATTTCTTATTATAATTTGTATTACGAATATGTTTATTGGTAAAAATTATGCATCCTCCTATGAGATGCTGTCTACTTGCATTTGGCAAGGCGGTAGTTTCTTATATAATATTGTACTTCCGGGGATTTTTTGTTTTGAATTTAAGTATTTAAGAAAAAATGGGAAGATTTCGGATCTAGTTATGGTTCTTGCAATGATACTTGTTGGGGCTATGACAGTACCTATTACAGGCGGAGTGCTGTCCGTGCTATTAGTACTCGTGCTGGCATTAAGTTTCGCTATTGATAAGGTAATTACGAAAAGGAAGAGAATGGATGCAGGAATTATTAACTAATATAAAAATTTCATATGAAGCATATATCAGTGTTGGTAAAGTTTTACTTCTTCTTACTGCAATATGTGGCTTGATTATGGTGAAAACGAATCAAAGAATGAGAATAGTTATTATCTACGTTATAGTTGGAAGTCTTGTTATAGTAAATCCTTTTTTTGTAAATAAGGCAATCCAATTATTGGGAGAGACAAATCTTTATAGAATGGGAATGATACTGATGATACCCATTCTTAGTTCTTATGCCATTACGGTATTATATAAGCAATTAAAGGATAAGAAACAAAAAATGATAGCAATGACTGGAATTGTAATATTGATAGCTGCCAGTGGCAAATTTGTTTATACACCAGATCCATTCTATCAATTAAATAATAACGGGAAAGTATATGATCTTGCAGTAGAATTATCGGATTGTGTTACCCAATCATATGATTCACCTACAGTAGCAATATCAGAATTACAAGGAGTATTTATTCGTCAATACAATGCACATATTAAACTTATCGGTGCACCAGAAGTAACTGAAAACTGGCAGGAAGCGTCAGATGATAATGCGTTGGCGATGAGTGCAATATTGAAAGAGCCGTTGCCGGATATGCTAGAAGTAACGAAGCTTGCCAAAACGCTTGGATGTAATTATTTGATATTAATGGAAGATCAAATAAAACAAGATAGTCCGGCCAATTATGGGCTGAACTATATTGATACATTTGATGGATTTGTCGTATTTGAAAATAATTTAGGAGCAGAATAATGGATACTCTCATAAAGATACTAGTTGTTATATTATGGAATTTGATAATACCTACACTAATTGGATATTTATTGACTTATTTTTTAAAGAAAGAAGACAGAGATAATATTGCACTTAATTTTGTTATAGGTTTAGCTACTGTGTTAGGCGTGTTTGAACCAATTACATTGGTTGCAATTTATTTTAAATTGTCCCTTACTTTACTTACACATGTGTTTGGAGTTATATGGGTTTTATTAAGTATTGCTTCTTTTCTTTTGAATTTCAAACGTTTTTACGCAATGATTAAAAAAACGCCATCTATATTAAAGTCCCTTAACTTTTTTTTAGCGGGAGCCATGCTTTTGATTATGTTTCAAGCCTATGTTTATGTAGAATATCAACATATTGACGATGATGATGCATTTTTTGTGGCAACGGCAACAACTTCGATTCAATCAGACAGTTTGTATGTACAAAATCCATATACAGGTTATGAATATAATTCGCTACCAACTCGCTACATTATGTCACCGTTTTCAATCTATTATGCGGTGATGTCAAAAATTACAAATATTCAGGCTACAATATATGCACATACGTATTTACCAATTATTTTACTGCTCTTTGTATACTTGGTTTATTATATATGGGGGAGTGTGCTATTTGATAATAGCAGGTCAATTGGAATGTTTCTTTTTTTTATATGTATTCTTAATATATTTGGAAATTATTCGGAATTTACAACACAAAGTTTTTTACTGTTGAGATTATGGCAAGGTAAAGCAATTTTGGCTGCTGGAATTATTCCGTTACTTATATACCTTTGTTACAGAATTGCTAGTGATGAAAAACAGTCGATTTTATGGAGTGTGCTATTTATGACTACATCAGCAGCAAGTTTAGTAACATCAATGGGAATATTTTTTGCACCAATTTCAATCGGATGTTGGGCATTAGTAGATTTGATTAGGACAAAGAAAGTTAAAAGAGCATTAATGTATTTATTTTGCTGTTTACCCTGTGCTTTATATGGAATAATATACATTATGATAATTTAGAAACACCGATGGAGGAATGTTATGCTACAAACTGGCTGGCAGATAATACAAGAGGGTTACGAGAAATACGAAGTAGCCGGAGGAACTCAGTTATTGTTGATAATTTCCATAATTGCAATGCTAATTAAGGAAAAGAAATATGAAAATAGACACTTTGCTTATTATATAATTACACTATTAATAATAATATTTTCCCCTCCAATCGCAGTTATTTTTTCCAATCACTTTATTGGATCGGATGTATACTGGAGAGTATTCTGGCTCGTTCCTACTGTTATAGTAATTGCATTTGTTGCAACTAAATTAATTGAAAAAATTGGAAAAAAATCAAAACAGAGATTATCGATTTTTACCATAATTATATTAATTATGGTAGGTGGAACTTGTGTCTATCATTCAGGGAATTTTACTAAATCAACAAATTCATATAAAATCCCACAAGAAGCAGTCGATATTTGCAAAATGGTCGAACAAGAAGGAACGATTAAAATTGTAGTTCCAGAGACCATAGTATCCTATATCAGACAATATAATCCTAATATTAGGTTGATGTATGGGAGAAATATGGGTAAGGATGTTACCAAGGGAGACAGGTATGAATTCTTGATGCAGCTTAATAGTACTGATCCAGATATAGAATTTATAGCAGAATTTGCTAGAGATAAAAAATGCGATTATGTTGTATTTGAAAATATATCAAATGGAATCGAAGGAATGGAAAATTACGGTTATGAACTATTTGGAAACACGGAGCATTACACCATATTTAAAAACGTTGATGAATGATAGAGATTTTATAAAATGTTTATTTGACATTTTAAGTTAATAAAATTACAATGTAGATAGAAAGTACTAGTGAGTACTTAGAACTATAGTCATATGAGTAGAGGGTATGAGAACAGTCAACGTGTGTATGCAAACGATAAAGGAGAATAGTTATGAAAAGTAAGAAAATTATTAGTTTCGTATTAGCAACAATATTGATGGTATTTGGTATACCTCAGTTTGCTACTGAGGCAGAAGCAGCAACAACTAATTATGTAAGAGCTATAGCACAGTATGCGACTATTTACAACGTGACAGATTACGGAGTGGATACAACAGGTAAGAGTGATTGCGGTGCTGATATTTCAAGTTTAGTTAAGTCGCTTGTAAAAGCACGTACAGACGAAAGTGTTCCAATTGTTATTTACATGCCAAGTGGAAAATATAAACTTACATCACCAATTAAACTGAGTTCTACTAGATCATTATCTTATAATAATATTCATTTGATTGCGGAAAAAGATACCGTGGTAAGTGCAGGAAAAAAGATGAGAAGTTTGGTTGAGATTCAAAAGAATTCCAATGTGTCTCTACTTGGGGGAAAATGGGATGGTTGTAACAAAACAACTTATAATATTAAAATTTATAATGCAACTGATATCACGGTAAGTGAGTGCTCCATAACAAGGGCACGAGAAAAAGGTATTCATATTTCAGGATCAACCGCTAATGTAGATAAAATTAAAGCATATAAGAATGGAGTATACGGCGTATCGTTAGGGAGTAATGCTAACGTTACAATGAAGAATAGCAAAGTATATTCAAATGGTAAGTATGGAGTTGTTGTAGGCAGTAGTATTTTACATATGGAAAATGGTAATAATAAAATTTATAAAAACAAAAGTACCGGAGTATCTGTATCAAATTCATCAGCCGAATTGTATGCAAGTGGCAATTCTTTCACTAAAAATGGTTCAAAAGGGAATGGGCATGGTATTGGTATTGCAGCAGGAGCATATGGAGAAATTACTAACAACGTGATCGAAAATAATAATCAATGCGGTATTTCCGTATTTAGTAAAGCAAAAGCAGTTGTTACAAATAATAGTATTAAAAATAATGGGAGACATGGAATCGGTGCAGCAGAAGGAATTACATTGACAGCAGAGAATAATACAATCACAGGTAACAAATGGCATGGAATTATGGTAAGAGATAAAGGAACAGGAACTATTACCAATAATGTTCTTAGCAAAAATTCAGTAGCTGGGTTATGTGTTGAAAAGTCATCTGCAACTGTTGACGGAAATACAATGTATAAAAATAAAAGCAATGGAATTTATGCTGTAGCGGCAAAGATTAGTATGAGTAATAATAAAATAACTAAAAATAAAGCGTTTGGTATTTATACATCGGATCGTTCAAAAGTAAAAGTTGTTAGTGGAAATGTAATAAAATCTAATTCAAAGGGTGATATAGATGGTTCGGGTTCCAAAGTAACAATTGGTAAAGGTAATACAGTGAAAAAAGTGATTTCATAAAATTTATTTATATTTTAATAAGTGATAAAATTCAGAATAGGGCTTTAGTTCTTTCTGAATTTTTTTGCGCAATAAAGTAAGAAAAAAGTAAGAAATAAATATTGGAATTACTGTAAAATAGTACAAAAGAATATAAAAAGAGGTCATAGGGAAGCAAAATGAATAAAAAAATATATTTTATTAGTTGTATAATTTTTATAGTATTATTTGCAACAAATATTACAAATGATAAGTACTATATGAATTATCAAAATAGCGAGTTGACTGTAAACAATGAATCTGATATAAGTGGTAGTAAAATAATAATATATGGCGATAATACAAATGAAGGTAATTTTATCACAACACCTAAAGTAGATTTACCCAAGGGTGAATATAAGATTAGTATCAAATATGAGACGGATACAGAGTTCAATTATGTTAAAGTTAAAGGTAAAAACCTTAGTAAAGAAATCGAAATTCCAGAAGAAGAAAAATATTTGAATATGGCGATTCAAGAAAAAGTAATTCACATAACATTAGAGGAAGATGTGCATGATTTTAATGTCAAACTATATTTTTGTGGACAAGGTACCCTTGTATTTCAAAATATGACGGTTGAATCGGAAAATATTGCAAATACAGATACAATTGCATGGATTTTGATATTTTTAACAATATTTATAACAATAGGATTATTAGCATATTATAAGCCAACACAAGAAAATAGAAAGAAAATGTTAGTAATTTTTAGTTTAGTAGCAATAACTATCATTGCTAGTTATCCAATGTTTAATAATTATATAATAAAAGGTGATGATATTGCATTCCATTTAACAAGAATAGATGGAATTAAAAGTGGTTTATTGTCGGGGCAATTTCCAGTAAGAGTACACACAAGCACTTTGTATCATTATGGGTATGCAGTATCCATATTTTATCCGGAACTGTTTTTGTATATACCAGCACTTTTAAGAATAGCTGGCGTATCATTGACCGGAACTGTTCAGATATTTATTATTCTAATTAATTTTGCAACTGCAAGCATTATGTATTTTTCAGCATATAAAATTTCAAAAGTAAGAAGCATAGGGATTCTTAGCAGTATACTTTATGTTTTAGCAAGCTATCATTTATGCGATATTTATAATAGATTTGCAATTGGAGAAGTTCTAGCCATGGCTTTTCTCCCATTGGTCATATATGGGGTGTATGAATTATTGTGTAATGATTATACAAAATGGAAGATAGCAGTGGTTGGGGCAACAGGACTTTTGCAAAGTCATATTATTTTAACAGCAGTTACAATTGCTTTAGTAGGAGTTGTAGTGATTATATGCATTAAGAACTTACGGGATAAAAACAGACTGATTGCTTGCGTAAAAGCATCAGCTATGGTAGTACTATTAAACTTATGGTTTATTGTACCGCTTGTAAGTATGATGAAGCAGGACATGAGTGTTACCTCATTGGGAAGAGATGTTGAGAATCTTTCTTTGTATGTTACGCAATTATTTCAAAATTTTATTATCAATGGTAAAAGTAGAAATATTATTGGAACAGATCTAGAGGGCGTTATGTCGTTAAATATTGGATTTTCCATTATTTTGGGTATTATGCTGTTTGTTTATGTGGTAATCAATAATAGAATGAAAAATAAAAAAGAACTTAATTTGATTACTAGTTTGTTAGGACTTGGATTACTATGTGCATTTGCAACAATGAATCTATTTCCTTGGAAAATAATTGTTGAGATACCTCTGTTAGGTAAAATGGCAAGAATGATACAGTTTCCGTGGAGACTCCTAGCATTTGCCGTAGCATTTTTATCAATTGTTGCTGCATATGGAATTTTTTATTTTGTAAAAAAAGAAGAGACAAGAAGAATCATTATTGTTATAACATTTGCAATTTCAGCACTGTTTGCCTCTCATTATTTGGATAACTTTATGGAACGTGATATTTATTGCTATAAAGGTGCCGATAAAGTTAATACAGGTATAGGTACAGGTGAATATTATTATAAAGGTACAGATAGCGATTCACTGATTAAAAGAGGTGAGAGCATAGTGGCTTCTTCTGATACTGTTATCATTAATCAATATGAAAGACGGAAGGGAACCTTGAGTATTGAATTGAAAAATAATTCTAACGAAGAACAATATATAGAAATACCATTGGCGTATTATCCATTTTATAAAGCAAAACTAAATAATACAAGTTATCTGAAAATAGCAAAAGGAGATAACAATATAGTAAGAATCATTGTTCCTTCTAATACCGTAGGAAATATTAAGGTGAAGTATGTAGAACCAAACCTTTGGCGCTTAACGGATGTTGTATCTGCTTTCATAATCATTTTGTTTTTATTCAGTTTTTCAAAAAGGGCATGTTTAAAATTTAAAGATATAAGTGACAAAGTTTTTGTTACATTAAGAGGTTAGAAATGAAAAAGCGTATTTATATCATTAGCTGCATTCTGTTTTTACTGTTGCTTGCAACCAATATAGTAAATGACAAATATTCAAGAGAATTTTTGCTTCAAAATATAACGTTTAATAATCAGACAGCATGTGCCAATGGTTTATCAAGTATTGTTGGGACAAGTCAGAACTCATGTGCTTTTGCACTGACACCTAACATGAATTTACCAAAAGGGGATTACATAGTCTCCATTCAATATGTAACCAATACAAACGATAATACAATTACAATTGGTGGAAAAGATGCGGACGAGAATGTTCAATTAGAAGATGCAGATAGTATACTGCAGTCTACCATGGATACGGATGATATCTCGGATTTAGATAAGGCAAATGAATTCATGGTGACAAAACTGGTTCCCATATCGATAGTAGCGGACACCACAAGAGTGAATGTCCAGGTTAATTTCTCGGGTAATGGTGTGTTAGCAGTAGGTAAAATTAATGTGGAGTCAGCTGGGATATCGTGTACGGATACATCAGTTATTTTAGTATTTCTTACAATAAAATTTTTGTTAATTGGAAGAATGGCATTTTATAAGCCAAATGAAAAGAAACAAAAGCAGTTAATAATATTTTTAATATTAGCAGGAATCACTATGATTGTTAGTTTTCCAATGTTTAATAATTATATTATGTCTGGACATGACATTGGATTTCATGCAACTAGGATTGAAGGAATAAAAAATGCACTTTTATCCGGACAGTTTCCAGTTAGAATTCACACAAGTACAGAAGATAATTATGGATATGGAGCTGCCATGTTTTATCCAGAGTTGTTTTTATATATCCCAGCAATACTTCGATTACTTGGTGTGTCGGTTACGACCACACTTCAGATGTTTATTATTGCTATTAATTTTACCACCGCATTTATTATGTATTTTTCAGTATATAAATTATCAAAGGTTAGATCAATAGGAATACTCGGTAGTATACTTTATGTATTTGCCAATTATAGGTTATGTGACTTATATACAAGATTTGCATTGGGAGAACTGATAGCAATTGCATTTCTTCCGCTTGTAGTATATGGAGTATATGAATTACTATGTAATGATTATACGAAGTGGAAATACACAGTGATAGGAGTAAGCTGTGTACTACAAAGTCATATTATAACTACAGTATATTCCGCTATGTTAATTTTACTAGTGACAGTATTATGTGCCAAAAATCTTGCCGATAAAAAAAGATTATTTGCATGTATCAAAGCAGTTGTTGTAACAATATTATTAAATTCGTGGTTTATTGTACCACTCTTGATGATGATGAGGCAGGATGTTAATATGGCAGCGTTGCAAACAGACATTGCGAATGATACCATATATATCAATCAACTATTCTGGAATATGACTGCTTCGGGTGGAAATAAAAATATTATAGGACAGAATATGCAAAATGTAATGCCACTTAGTATAGGACTTTCCATTATTATTGGAACGATGCTGTTTGGATATTGTGTTGTTGTTAAAAAACTTGAAAATAGAAAAGAGCAGGTAGGATTAATTATAATGGCTATCATAGGTGTGTTTTGTGCACTCGGTGCAACTAATTTATTCCCTTGGAAAACCGTTATTTTGATACCGGTGATTGGGAGTGTGGCTTCCATGCTTCAATTTCCGTGGAGATTATTGATGTTTACCATGTTGTTTTTGTCGATTCCTGGAGCTTACGGGATATATTATGTATTGGAAGGAAAAGAAATGAGAAGATCTCTTATCATTTTAACTTTTACAATCAGTGCATTGATATCAGCAAATTATATGGAAAACTATTGCATGAAAGATGTGTATTGCTATAAAGGAGAATTTATTAGCAGAACAAGTGTAGGAAGCGGTGAATATTACTACACAGGTACAAAAGTAAAGAAATTGAGAAAACGCGGGAATGTAGTAACGGCATCTTCCAATGAAGTAAGTATCGACGAATATATAAGAAGTAATAAATACCTTAGTGTTGAAATTAATAATAATACAAATGAAGAACAGTATATTGAATTACCTCTTGCTTACTACCCAGGTTATAAAGCAAGGACTAACACGGATGCGTCATTAGCGGTGAAAAAAGGAAAGAACAATGTGGTAAGAGTGACAATTCCTTCTGGACTAAATGGAACCATAATCATTAAATATGTGGAAAGAAAGTTGTGGAGGTTATTTGATATAATATCTACATTGACATTTATTTTATTTATTCTTAGCTTTTATGATGGAATAAGAGATTACTGTTCACACAGTAGCTTAACACTAGCTGTTAAGCTACGTAAGAAAATGATTCGACAAATGATTTCTGCTTCGCATAGCGAATTTGCATGCAGAAATCATAAGTTACTGTGAACGGAGTGAACAGTAACATGCAAATAAGGCGTTTACTTGATAAATAGCACTTAGTATGGTAATATAGGTATCGGTATTTATATAAAAATGTTAGAATAAATAGAGTGAAAAGACATGAGACAAGTACAGATATATAATACATGTATATGGAGGAATCAATGAAACGTTTTATTAAAGATATTAAAAAATATTACAAATATGCAGTTTATTCTGCAAAGTCAGAATTAAAAGCAGAAGTTGCTAATTCACATTTAAGCTGGTTATGGTGGATATTGGACCCAATATTATTTATGTGTGTTTATTCATTTATTGCAATTTATGTCTTTGATAAAAGTGAGGATTATTTCGCTATATTTGTTTTTATTGGATTGAATTGTTGGACATTTTTTGAGAAGACGCTTAAGAATAGTGTGAAAATTGTATCACAAAATAGAGCGATTGTATCCAAGGTTTATATTCCGAAATTTATTTTGGTTTTTGTAAAGATGGGTGTGAATGGATTTAAGATGGTAGTATCGTTCTCATTAGTTATTGTTTTAATGATTGGATTTCAGGTGCCAATTACTGCCAATATATTCTATATGATTCCACTATTTATGACATTAATTGTAATCACATTTGCTGGTAGTACAATTTTACTTCATTTTGGAGTATTTGTAGAAGATTTGGCAAATGTAGTCAATATATTATTAAAACTGATTTTTTATATGTCAGGAATTTTCTATTCAATTACAAATAGAATTAAAGATCCAATCATTAATGCACTACTATTAAAGTTAAATCCAATGGCACTCATTATAAATGATTTAAGAAGTGTTATGATATATAAAGAAGGACCACACATAATTTTTGTTTTGATATGGTTTGTAGTTGGAGTGGTACTTTCTGTATTAGGAGTAAGAATTATATACAAATATGAAAACAGTTATGTGAAGGTGATTTGATGGAAAATATAAATAATGCGATAGAAGTAAAAGATTTAAGAATAAGTTATCGTGGCCTTAAGAAAATGTCGCTTAAGAGAAGTTTAAAACATATTTTCAAGACAAAGAAAGATGTCTATGAAGCCGTAAGAGGCGTGTCATTTAACGTACCCCGAGGAGAAATCATGGGTATTGTAGGTAAGAATGGAAGTGGCAAATCTACCATGCTACGTGCAATAGCAGGCATATTTTCGGCAGACACAGGTAGCATCGATCTAGGAGATAACACCGTTTCCCTTTTATCAATTGGTGTGGGATTTGAGAAGAAAATCACAGGGCGTGAAAATATATACTTATCGGGTATGCTTTTAGGGTTTAGTGAAGAGCAAATCAGTGAAAAAATAGAAGAAATCATTGCATTTGCAGAAATTGGCGAGTTTATTGATAGACCAGTTAAGACGTATTCGAGTGGAATGCATTCGAAATTGGCATTTTCCATTACTGCAATTCTTGAGACAGAAGTTATGTTGATTGATGAAGTATTAAGTGTTGGCGATGCTAAATTCAAGAAAAAAAGTTATAATAAAATGAAAAGCTTAATTACGAACAAGGATAGAACGGTAATTATTGTTTCACATAGCACAGAGACTTTGAAAGAATTATGTAATAGCATCTTATGGCTACATGAAGGGGAAGTTAAGATGCTTGGTACACCTGACGAAGTATTGCCAGTTTATGAGCAATTCATGTCATAATATGTAAATGTTGTTTCGCAATAAAATTGCAATAAATATGGAGTGATAAAATGGAACAAAGCTTTTGGCAAAAATTACAACGAGTTAAACTTCATGATTTGATTCATGTTATATTTTTCATACTAGCAGTTCCTATCGCATTTGTGTATAGGTTGTTTCGAAGAGACCTTTGGCTCATATGTGATAATGAGAATGAAGCAAGAGACAACGGATATTGGTTATACAAATATATTGTGGAAAATCATCCAAGCCAAGATGTAATGTATGCAATCAATATGAAATCACCAGACTATATCAAAGTAAAGACCTTGGGAAAAGTTGTTCAATACGCAAGTTTTTTACATTGGTTTTATTACCTGACAGCGAGCAAAAATATAAGTTCTCAAAAGGGTGGAAAACCGGATGCGGCTCTTTGCTATGTTCTTGAAGTTTATGGTATTATTAAGAATACAAGAATATTCTTACAACATGGGATCATAAAAGATGATATGCCCTTTTTATATTATAAAAACACGAAGATAAGATTGTTTGTAACAAGTACAAGAAGAGAATGTGAATACATTAGTAATACCTATGGCTACCCTGATGGGTGGGTGAAGGAACTTGGGCTTTGCCGCTTGGATAATTTACATGATAAAAGTAAAACGAAACGCCAGATTTTAATTATGCCTACCTGGAGAAATTGGATTGGGCGCCCAACAACAGAGTCCTATAAGCATGAGGATATTTCTGAATTTACCAATACGGATTATTATCAACATTGGAATCAGTTATTAAGTGATGAAAGACTATTATCCTTATTGGATAATAATAATATAGATTTAGTATTTTATCCGCATAGAGATATGCAACAGTTTCTAAAGGAGTTTCAAATAGATCATAATAGAATTATTATTGCTTCCTGGCCTCAATATGATGTGCAGCAACTTTTAAAAGACTCAGCTGTCTTAATAACAGATTATTCTAGTGTAGCAATGGATTTCGCATATATGAAAAAACCATTGATCTATTACCAGTTTGATTATGAAAAGTTTCGAACAGGGCACTATCCAGAAGGATATTTTTCCTATGAAAAAGATGGATTTGGGAAAGTTTGTAAAGAAGAAGACGGTGTAATAGAAGAATTGAAAGTAATAATTCAGAATGAATTTAAAAATAAAGAAGAATATTTGATTAAAAACAAGGAATTTTTCACCACCTATGATAATCATAATTGTGAAAGAAACTATCAAGCAATTCTAGAATTAGAATGAGGAGAAAAATGAAATCAAATTATAATGAAAAAATAGATTTTGTTCTTATATGGGTAGATGGTAACGATCCAGCGTGGAGAGAAGAAAAAGCAAAGTATGATGGATCCACACTAGGTTTTGATGATAGCGATATTAGATACAGAGATTGGGGAAACCTTCAATACTGGTTTAGAGGCGTAGAAAAATATGCACCATGGGTGAATAAAATTCATTTTGTGACGTGGGGACATTTACCTGAATGGTTAGATACAACGGATCCTAGACTGAATATTGTAAATCATAAAGACTATATTCCAGAAAAATATTTACCTACCTTTAACGCAAATACAATTGAACTAAACTTACATCGAATTGCAGGACTTGCAGAGCAGTTTGTTTACTTTAATGACGACATGTTTATTACACGTCCAGTAAAACCAACAGATTTTTTTGCAAAAGGTAAACCGAAGGACATATTTTCTTTAAATGCAATATATTTTGACAAAAAAAGTGCAGGATATTTAAATGGAAATGATATGGAATTAATTAATAGCAATTTTAAAAAGGATGAAGCTTTTAAAAAAAATTCACTTAAGTGGTATCATCCAATTTATGGTGGTAGAAATATAATGAAGACTATGTTTTTTATGAAATATCCATGGTTTCCGGGATTTTATTATAATCATTTACCAAGTAATTTTTTGAAAAGTACATTCAAAGAGGTATGGGAAAAGGAAAGTGAGACGCTAGATGCTACCTGTATGGATAAGTTTCGAAATAAGACCAATGTAAATCAGTGGCTGATGAAGTTTTGGCAATTAGCAGGTGGAGAATTTGAACCAGGTACCCCTAAAATAGGAAGGTGTTTTCATATACGAGAAAAACGATTTTTATCAACATTAGATGCAATCAGTGCAGGAAAATATAAACTGATATGTATAAATGATACAGTAAATATTTCTGATTTTGATGCTCAAAAGAATAGGGTAATAGAAGCCTTTGACACATTATTGAGTGATAAATCCGATTTTGAAAAAGATATGCAGTAGAAGGAAAAGAGAATGAAAAAAAAAGCTGACGATAAAATTGATTTTGTTATTATATGGGTAGATGGTAATGATTTAGAGTGGCGTAAGGAAAAAGCAAAATATGATGGTTCGAATTTGGAATTTGATGATAATGATATTCGATATAGGGATTGGGATAATCTTCAATATTGGTTTAGAGGTGTAGAAAAATACGCACCATGGGTCAATCGGATTCATTTTGTAACTTGGGGACATATACCAAAATGGTTAGATACAACGAATCCGAAGCTAAATATTGTGAATCATAAAGATTACATTCCCTCAAAATATCTTCCGACTTTCAACTCCCATACGATAGAGTTAAATCTTCATAGAATAAAAGGGTTAGCTGAGCAATTTGTTTATTTTAACGATGATATGTTTATTACCAAAAGTATGAAGGCAGAAGATTTCTTTCAAAATGGAAAACCATGTGACGTATTTGCAATGAATGCTATTTTTTTTGGTCCAGATAGTGCTGGCACATTTAATGGAGCAGATATGGAAGTGATTAATGGACATTTTGAACAGAAGAAAGTATTTAAAAGAGATTTTCGAAAATGGTATCATTATAAAAATGGCTTCAAAAATATTATAAGAACCACACTACTTTTGGCATGGCCGTGGTTTCCAGGACTATATTATAATCATTTACCTAACAGCTTTTTGAAAAGCACATTTGAAAAGGTGTGGAATAGTGAATCAGAAGTTCTAGATAAAACCTGTATGGATAAGTTTAGGCAGAAGACAAACGTAAATCAATGGTTAATAAAATTTTGGCAGTTGGCGGAGGGAAACTATGTTCCGAGAACACATAAAATAGGAAAATGTTTTCATATTCAAGAACTTTATTTTGAAGACATGTGTAAAGCCATAAGAAATGGAAGTCACAACATGATTTGTATTAATGATACAGCAAAGACCCTTAACTTTGAAACAAAGAAACAACAGGTCATAGAGGCTTTTGAAATGATGTTGAGTACGAAATCGAGCTTTGAAAAATGAGGAGCATAAGATGAAGAATAATGAGGTAAAAAATAAGCAGATTAATGTAGAAAAAATTGAAACAGGAAAAAATGAGATAATACTGTATTTTGATGAAAATATAATACGCAACAATCAGAAATACTCTATTATTTTAAAAAATGTAAATGATAATACTATTTGGAAAAAAGAGACCTCAAATATTGATATAAAAGCATCCAGGCTTGTATTTAATATAGAAGATATATATTCGAAAATTAAAAAAGTAAAAAGATGTATTTGGACAGCGTTATTAGAAATAGATGAAGGTGGAAATACAGAACAATATGAAATGAGTAGTCACCGAATTAAAGAGGAATTACGATTCCAGGACAAATTATATTATAACCGTTTAGATAGAGTGTCAAATTTAATTGCTGAAATAGTGAAAGCAGATACAAAATATGTGGTGTTTAGTATATTTAATGAAAAAGCAGTTTTGTCAGTTATTTTTGTGAATGAAGAAAGATATTTAGAACAAATTATAAAGGGAAAAGTTATTAGTATTCATATTAAAAAACAATTTTTAAAAATTAAATTCCGATATCCTAAAACAAAATATCAATTTGAAAAACTTGTTTTAGAATACAGAGTAAAAAAGCAAGCAGATAAAATGGAGTATGAGTTCGAAATTGACAAAATAATAGAGAAGGCAAACAATTATATTGTTTATGCTAATATAGATCTAAGTATAGTTGATTTTAAACCTATGTATTGGGATTTAAACTTTGTAGTAGGTGATGGAGAAAAATCATGGTCAATCGATATTAAAAACCAAAGCAGAATTTTTTTAATGAAATTATGTAGTTTGTTTTATAATAACTCATATCAATTAGCAGATAATCAATTTGTATTTCCTTATGTGACACTGGTTAAAAAGATTTCGTTACAGTGTAGAGAAAAAGGTGCATATGATGGATTTGCTTTTAAACTGAAAGAACGATTGGCTTTGGTGAGATATCTTCTATCCTATTATTTTTTGAACAAACAGAAAATTTTTCTTGTATATGAAAAGTTTTGTTTTATGGCTCAGGATAATGGCTATTATTTCTTTAAGTATTGTATGGAAAATAATATCGAGGAGAAAATGGGAAGGAAGATCTATTATATAATGGATAAAAACTCTCCAGATCGAGAAGTATTGGCTCCATATAAAGAACATATAGTTGATTTTATGAGTATTAAACATATTACCTATTTATTAGCATCAAGACTTTTAATTAGTACAGATTTTAAAGCGCATGCTTATGCATGGAGAAAAAAAGGAAGTATATTAGAATTCTTAATTAGAAAAAAGAAATTGGTATTTTTGCAGCATGGAGTAACCGCCTTTAAACAAGTGGATTTTTTATATGGAAAAGGCAAAACGGGTGGTTGCGATTTGTTTGTAGTAACTTCTGATTTTGAAAAAAAGATAGTTTTGGATAATTTTGGATATAAAAGTAGTGAAATTGCAGTAACAGGATTTGCTAGGTGGGATGTTTTAAACGACAACTCTGAAGGAAGTAAAGAAATTATTCTCATGCCAACTTGGAGAAACTGGTTAGAGGAAATGAAAGACGATGAGTTTAAAAAGAGCAATTATTATTTGAATTATATGAAGTTACTTAATACACCAAGATTACATGAAATATTAGAAGAGTATGACTTGACAATGAATTTTTATTTACATCCGAAGTTTAAGGAATACCTTAGTAATTTTGTGATAGACGTAAAAAGAATTCGATTTATCCCATTTGGTGAGGAACCATTGAACGAATTGATGATGAAATGTAAAATGCTAATTACAGATTATTCCAGCGTAGCTTGGGATACGTATTACCAATATAAACCAGTTGTATTTTATCAATTTGATTTAGTGGAATATAATGAGACACATGGTAGTTATATTGATATGGAACAGGAATTGTTTGGTGAAAGGGTGGACGACGTTTTGCCACTAATAAGTTTGATAGAAGAATATGCAAAAAAAGATTTTCAATTAAAAGCTGAGTATAGAGATATGCATGAACATTATTTTAAATATATTGATGACGACAACAGTAAAAGAATTTGTGAGCATATTATGAAAAAAGGCTGGTAAGATAGGCAAATTAGTAGTTAGATATACACACAGAAAGATAGGTAGGAAATGAAATCAGAATTAAGTACAAAGGAAAACAAAAGAAAAATACCAAGTGGACAGATTATAGCAACAATTATAATAGCGGTTATATTGATGATAGCAGCATTATGTGCCAATGATGAGAGCTTTAAAGCAAGAAGTCTGGCAATTATAGTTATACTAGCTATAGGAAACTTAGTATTAATATGGGTACCTAATGTTCTGAACGAGTCAATAAATATATGGTTTGGGCGAATCATGTTTGTGCTAACTCCAATATTTACGTTCTTTATTGTTGAAAGATTTAATTATATTAACATATGGGATATCAATACCTTACGTTTTGAATTAAATATTCTAATCATTTCATTTATACTTTTATTAGTTTATTTTATTACGAATAATACAAGAATTGCCTCTGTTATAACGATAATAGTCCTATATTTAGCGGCACTTGTTAATTTTTATATCTTTAGTTTTAGAGATGTACCAATTATTGCAGCAGACATTGCATCAATGGGAACGGCAGCTAATGTAGCTTCCAATTATTCTTATCAGCCCAATAGTAGAGTTTTGATTAATGGATTAATTGTATTTGCATTTATCGTAATCTTTTGTAGGCTTAAGATTAAAACGGGATTAGTTTGGAAGAAAAGATTTGCAGGAATTTTAGTTTATTTTGTTTTGTTAGGAATATTTACCGGAATATTTTATGAAACAGATGTGATAGACAATGCAGGCGTCAGAGTAAGTGTCTGGAATCCACAGAAGAGTTATAATGTAAATGGATTTATATTAAGTTTCATGGTAACAACCAAATATATTAAAATAGATAAGCCAGAAGGCTATTCCTTGGAGGCGGTAGACGACATCATTAGCCCGTATATGGAGGAAGCTAATACAACATCTGCTACACCAAACGTAAATGTAATTGCTATTATGGACGAAGCATTTACCGACCTCAAATTAGATGGAGATTTTGAAACGTCAGAAGATTATATGCCATTTATACGAAGTCTAAGTGAGAATACAGTTAAGGGGACGCTAAGTATGTCCGTTTTTGGAGGAAATACTGCTAATTCCGAGTTTGAATTTCTGACAGGTAATTCCTTAGCATTTCTTCCAACTAGAAGTGTTCCTTATCAATTATATATTAAGAGTCCGTTAGCCTCTTTAACCTATACGTTAGAAGATCAAGGATATGCAGGAAATATGGCGATACATCCATATAAAGGGGATGGTTGGGCAAGAAATACTACGTACCCATTACTTGGATTTAAGGATTTTATTACAATGGATCAATTTGAAAATCCGAATCTTATTCGTAAATACATTACAGATGAAGAGAGTTTTAATAAGATAATTGAAGAATACAAGACTACGCGTACGCAAACGGAAGCTCCCTTCTATGCTTTTAATGTCACAATGCAAAATCATGGTGGATATGACACAGATTTTGATAACTTGGAAAGAACAATTAAGATATTAGGTGATGCTGCGGATGATCAGGCGGAAAGATATATTAATTTGGTGAAGAAGACAGATGAAGCGTTTGAAGGATTAGTAAATTATTTCTCACAAGTAGATGAGCCTACAGTTATTGTATTTTTTGGAGATCATCAACCAAGTGTGCATACGCAATTTTATAACAAAATAATGGGGAAAAGTGCAGATAATCTGACTTCAGAAGAAGCGATGACGAAGTATCAAGTACCTTTTGTGATATGGGCCAATTATGATATTGAAGAAAAACAATATGATAAATTAAGTGCAAACTATTTATCTTCGGTATTATTAGATACAATAGGTGCAAAGTCAACAGGATACAATCGATTTTTATTGGATGTCAGCGAACAAGTACCGGTAATCACTGCAAATGGTTATTATGGAGCGGATGGAAATTTCTATGAATTGGGTGAAGAATCACCATATACAGAAATTTTAAATCAATATAATATATTAGAATATAATAATATGTTCGATAAAAGTAATCGACGTAATGACTTCTTCTACTTGGAGGATGTTGATCGTTAAAGAGGGCGAGAGAGATGAAATATAAATATAAATTTTCACTAGTGATAGCTATCTATAATATGGAAAATTATCTGGTTGAAACAATTGACAGTGTAGTGAATCAGACAATAGGGTTTGAAGATAATCTTCAAATCCTATTAGTGAACGATGGAAGTAATGATAATAGCGAGGAAATATGTAAAAGCTATACTTCAAAATATCCTGAAAATATAGTGTATATAAAGCAAGAAAATGGTGGGGTTAGTGAAGCAAGAAACAAAGGCTTAGAATATGCAACAGGAGAATTAGTAAATTTTCTGGATGCGGATGATAAGCTTCAAAACGATGCATTGGAAAAAGTGTATGCATTTTTCGAGCAAAATAGAGAAGAAGTAGATTTAATAGCAATACCTCTTTATTTTTTTGAAGGAAAAGAAGGGGAACATGTACTAAACTATAAATTTACAAGTACAAGAGTGATTGATATTTTCAATGAACCAAAGAGTTTTCAAATGCACATTAGTAGTTCGTTTATTAAAATACAAGAAATCAAAAAGTATGCATTTAATTCTAAACTGAAATTAGGAGAAGATGCAGAAGTTGCGAATAAGGTAATTTTCAATAAAGGGAAATATGGTGTTGTAGCAGATACTAAATATTGGTATAGACAAAGAAGCGTTGGTAACTCTGCCATTCAAGGAGCAAAAGCCAACAAAATGTATTATATAGCACCATTAAAATATTTACATTTAGAACTCATTGAGTTTGCAAAGAAAAAATATAGTAAGGTGCCAACGTATTTACAATGGTTACTTATATATGATTTGGGTTGGAAAATTAGAGTTCCATACGTGGATGAAGCTATTTTGAATCAATCTGAGATAGAAGAGTTTATTGGGTATGTGAAACAGGTTGTGACCAACATAGAGGATGAGATTATACTAGGAAGTATGTATCTTAGTGGATATAGTAAAAAGTATCTATTTACATTAAAGTACAAGGATATTCAAGTAGATGACTATACACTAATCAGCAATAAAGAAGAAGCAGTACTTTGCCTCAATAACCAAGAGATTGCTATGCTTTCCAAACAAACGATTCAAATTGAACAAGTTAAAATTTCTGGTGATAGGATAAATATAAAAGGAAGCTTTAATAGCTTGTTTGACAGATACAATTTGAAACTTATTATAGATAATGCTGGAATAGAAACACAACTTTCCTATAAAGTGAATGAAAGCAATCGAGTGACTTCTCTCAATCAGTTTGTTTCAGAAGGCTATGAGTTTCATGCAGACGTCAAACTAGAAAATGTAAATACAATTTTGAAAGCACAGTTTATTCTAAATAATACAAAAGCCGATATTGAGTTTATAATAAAATTAGATCATGCAGTAACAGAGGTCAATCCGTCAGAATTCGTCGTGGATAATTATAAAATCATTTGTAAGAATAAATCACTTACAATAAAAAAAGCGGATGGAATAGAGTCTGAAGAAGAAGTAAGTAAAAAAATTACAAAAGTAGCTCACAGCAAAGAGCTTGAAACAATATGTAAATTATATAAAAAAAATACGAAAGTACCAGGAATTTTAGAAAAATTTGTAAGTGGTAAGGATAAAGCGATCCTAAAATCTATGATGGAAGCTATTTGCGATAATGACATACTGCAAATGTCGGATAAAGAAATACCTTTTAATTATAGATACTATTTATTGAAACAAATGAAGTACAATGGTGATTATAAACTTAATATTGCATCACGCTATAATCAAGCATTTCTATATAATAATGATAATGTAATCATTAGAAAAGGAACGGACATTCCAGTAAATATAGAAACAGTTAAAATCGATCAAACTCAAATAAAATTATTAGGTACCATTGAAGCGCCATTAAATGTAGAAATGTATCAATTAAATGGTTGTTGTGATAAGAGTACCTTTATATGTGAACTCAAGAAAAACAATATGAAATCACAAAAGTGGTTTGGTGAAAGCGTGATGGATTGTTATGAATTTGAGATTACGGTTCCAATGAAAGAAAAAATGGAACTATATTTTGTAATTCATATTGGATTAGCAAATATTACGACGAAACTTAAGATTAATGAAGAGAAACTGATAGAGACTGCAAAGAAGGCGAATGTTCAGCTAAAGATTGTGGATAAGAAAAAGATTGTAATAAAAAATAATTTTAAATAATGAAGAAATAACATTGAATAACTTAGTATTTTACTAAAAGAACGAAGAAGGTATTGAATCGTATTAACTAAAAAGGAAAATGATATATATGAAAAAAAAATTAAAAATTCTTATATTAATTACAATAGTTGGGATTCTGTCTGCTTTCATTATTACATTACTAAAGTGGAATTCTCAGCCATATTATGATAAATACCAATTCATTTCTCATGCACTTGGAGGAATTGATAATTTAGATTATACGAATTCACAGGAAGCCTTGGACTATTCTTATTCGAGAGGAAGTCGACTGATGGAAGTTGATTTGCTGTATACAAGTGATGGTCATTTGATATGTCGACACAATTGGAATCAAGAACTAGGAGATGGCTTCTCAAAAGAAAATATACCTGATTACGAGACGTTTATGGCATCTAAAATCAATGGTATATATACAACACTTGATATAGAAACTATTATTCAATATGCGATGGATCACCCAGATGTTTATTTCATAACAGACATCAAATCTTATGAGTTTGATATCTGTGAAGCCCTCGAGGTAATCAAGAATACCGCAGAGAAAATGGGATACTCGAATTTAGATAAGCAATTTATTATTCAGGTTTATAGTTATGAAGATTATGAACGCCTAAGTGAAGAGTTTTCTTTTCAAAATTATATATTCACATTGTATCGTATGAAAGATGAGCTAGAAGAAAATGGAATCGATAATATACTTGATTTTTGCACAGAAAAAGATATTAAGGTTGTAACTTTACCGAAAAAATATGCAACCGAAGAAATCTGTTCAAAATTAAAAGAAAAGAATATTAAAATTTATGTATATACGATTGATAGTAAGGATACATGGTCAAAATTAAAAGCAGTTGGCGTAGATGGAATTTATACAAATTACATATATCCGTCAATACTTAACCGCTGGCTTGTTAAAATGATGACATATTTCAGTGCGTATTAAATCGTTACAATGAGTTAAACTATATTTTTATAAACGATACAGGGAGTAATGGGAACTTATGAAGAAATTAATAGGTGATTTAAAAAAGAAATATAATCTATTTGCAGCCTATACACTAGCATTTACAATAGTGTGTTTGGGAATTTTTTTACCCTTTATACAAGAACATAAGAGCTTTATGTGGGGGGCAGATGGATTATTTCAGACATTTTCTTCGATGGTTTATATTAGCGATTACTATAAGAGTATTTTGGAAGGTTTGCTTCACGGAAGTTTTCAACCACCGATGATAGATTTTAGTATAGGATTAGGCTACGATGTATTTACAACATTGAATTATTATGGACTAGGTGATCCACTGTTACTATTTTCGGTGTTTTTTAAGAAAGAGAATATGTATATCTTTTATGATAGTTTGGTGATACTCAGACTGTATTTATGTGGGATTGCATTTATGTTATATTGTGCAAAGATGAACAAGGCCAAATTTCAGTCTTTAATTGGAGCAATCTTATATGTATTTTGTGGATTTGCAATTGTAGCGGGAGAGAGACATCCCTATTTTTTGAACGCATTGATATATCTTCCGTTGCTGTTATTTGGGGTGGAAAATATTCTTAAGAAGAAAAAGTCTTATTTATTTACTATCATGATATTTGTTTCAGTTGTAAGTAACTATTATTTTTTCTATATGCTTACCATAATGGTCTTTTTATATGCGTTGATTCGATTTATTGATTTGTATAGAATAGAATGGAAAAAGAATATAGGAAATATTTTGATAAGAGGAATGATTCAGTATTTTTCTGGAGTTTTACTTGCTGGATTTGCAATTGTACCAACGATTCATGCTTTTTTGAATAATGCGAGAGGTACAACAGGAACTTATGATAGTGGTTTTTTGTATAATAAACAATATTACGTAAAAATGATTTATTCATTTTTTAGCCCACCAATCGATGTCAATGGCAACTTTACATTTTTGGCATATGCACCTATTAGTTTTTTTATCATAATATTCTTATATATCTATAAGGAAAATAGAAGAAAATTCATTGCATTAAAGGGTGGATATGCATTGGCAACCATAATGCTTTTGACACCAATTGCCGGATACATTATGAATGGAATGAGTTATTCAAGCAACCGATGGATATTTGGATATAGTTTTTTGACGGCATTTTCGGTAGTGTGTTTGTTAGATGATTTACTCAAGGTATCGATAAAAAGGTTGCTTCCAATGGCTGGAATCAGTGTGATTTTGGTGACCTTATTTTTAGCGGTAGCAAGCATTAGAACAAGGTTTTCGGTATGGGGAGTAGCTTATTTAATTCTTATGATGGTTGTTCTTATTGGATTAACAAAGCTTAAAAATAAAAATATTAAATATGGTGCAATATTGATTGTAAGCATGCTGTCTGTAATTTCCTTTGAATACTATCAAAATTCATCGGTGGGATATAATTACGTAAAGGAATTTAGAGAAAATGGACAAGCATTAAATATTATTGAAAATTGCCCTCAGTCTTCGATTGACTATAAAGCAGATGAATCCTTTTATCGTATTGGAAGTTATGGCAATCAAGTTGAAAATCAATCACTTACAATGGGGTACAATGGAACAGCAAGTTATTATAGTCTAGTTGATGGAAATATATTAAAATATTTTAAGGATATGGAGTTAACTACGATTAAACAGCCGCATAGATTCTATGGATTAGACGAAAGAACTTATCTAGATGCATTAGCTAGTGTTAAATACTATTCTTTTGATACGGAAAGTGAACAAGAACGTGTAATACCTTATGGATATGAAGAAGTAGATCGTAAAATACGTGAAAATTCTGAAGTTATGGATGTCATATATGAGAATCAGTATGTATTACCAATTGGCTATACCTATGATAAGAAAATAAGCACAGATTACTATGATACCTTAGAAAGTATTGAGAAGCAGCAGGCTATGTTGCAGGCTGTTGTAGTTGAAGATGCTGATAATGAGTATGAAGATGCTATGAAATATTCTGAAGAACAGTTAGATTTCGCAATAGGTGAGGCAGATGGTATTACATGGGATAAGGAGAAGGGGACAATTAAAATAGACGAAAAAAAATCTAGTTTAACAATTTCCTTTGATGCTAAGAAAAACTGCGAGACATATGTAAGATTGGCAGGTCTTACTATTGAAAATGCAAATAGCAGTCATCTTAATGCAAAAATTACCACAAATCAATCAGAGTCCACACTATACTTGACCAATTCTGATTATCGTTGGGATTTAGAGAGCGAAAATTATTTAGTTAATCTTGGGCATAATAATGATGGAATTACAAACTGTACCATTACATTTAGTGAGCCAGGAGAATATAAGCTTGATGATATTGAGGTATACTCCATTCCTATGACTGACTATGAAAAGCAAATAACAAGTCTAGGGGAAGAAGCGTTAACCAATATTGCGATGACGAATAATAAGATAACGGGTAACATTGACGTATCTAAGGATAAAATACTTTGTTTTAGTGTCCTCTATAATACCGGTTGGAAATTAAAAATAGATGGTCAGGAAACCTCCTTATATAAAGCAAACACAATGTATATGGCAACAAATATAACAAAAGGTGCACATAAAGTAGAACTTACGTATCAAACGCCGGGAATAAAAGTTGGAATTATAATAAGCTTGGCGATATTTATACTGTTGATAGGACAATTAGTTATTAGCTATATAATAGCAAATAGAAATGCGAAATAGAAATAAAGCATTATAAAAAAGAAAAACGCAAGCAATAAAAAAGTTAATTGCTTGCGTTTTTCTAAAGATAAATTCTAATAGGATTAATTATCAAAATGAAGTCCAGTCTGGGTAAGCATTGAGATTAATTCTTCTCCCTTTGCATATAAATATTCATTTTTGTCCAATTGGACCGAGTGATATCCCATTTGCAATAAAGTAACATCATCACCAATATTCCATAATACAAGCGCACTCTCGCAGTCTGCTGCGGGATAAGTTGGAATGATTGTGTATCGCATTAAAAAATACTGATATAAGTATGAACTTTTTTGACTCTTTTTATTCAGTGGTACATAGATGGTATTTGGCAAATCATAAGAGTCTTCATATTGATTGATATAGTGATAGCCAGCATTCACCAGTTTATAATTCGTTTCCTGCTTTTGAAAATCATTATGAATAACAAATACGCAGTAGTTGACAAGGAGCAGTCCCGCAAGGAGAGAAGTTGCTAATAAACTTTTCTTGTGCGTATACAAATACCATAAAACAAACCAAGTTATAAACAGTACAACACTTGCACTAAAGAAAACCCAAATATTAACTTTATTAAATAGAAATAGTGAGAAAGAAAAGAATTTCTTCACTTCAAAATCTTGGAAGGTATAAATGTATGGAACAATGCACACCATCCAATAAGCTTGAACGAGCACCAACGTTATTGTAGCTGGTTTGAAATAGGATCTAATATTATGTGTGTGTACATAAGCTAAAACCAGCATAAGAAGTGGACTTAAAAACACAGCAAAATAGCGAAAGTATACAAATGCTCGAAATCCGTAGTTATTACTACCGATACCATCTTGAATTCCTTGCGCGGCACCGGGAAGCCATTTTACAGCGAGCCCGACAATCATAATGGCAGCACAACTTAAGAAAAATACGGCTCCCGTCACATAATAAGAGGTCGTAGCATCCGTATTTGTGGTAATAGAGGACTTTCTACGAAGGCAATCTCGTAGTAAGGGCAAGAAAATAACAACACATAGTAGCATGCTACCAAAGGACAACAAAACAGCAGTGTTTAGCAATCCCAAAATAATATTAACGACACCTTGCCAGTTATACGGTTTTAACAAAGCAAGTAACATATCAAAATTAATATCAATTGTAGTATTACGGATGACTCCATCGGAAGACCCCCATAAGCTACTCTGCATCATTCCAATACCAATGGAACCGACCACTAAGCCAATGATCCCAAGCCCGAAGAAAATAGAAGGTGACACAAGCCATTTCTTATAAGTCCAATAGTAGAAAAGCACGGTAATTACCAGAGCAATACATAAAATAATTGCTCGGGTATGTAACGTGACACTGTAACCAATCGCAACAATCAATAATATGGTATATAGATTCTTGGCCTTTGTCTTAGGTGCAGATTCAACTAGTTTAAATAAAATAAAAAGAATCACCCAGCACATAAGCATGAAAGGAGTTTCATTTAGCAAATTAGTAGAACGTGTATCCAAAAGATAAGAAGCAGCTACTGAGATTGCGCATAAAACCCGAGGGTTTGTAATTTGTAAAAAGTTTTTAAGGCATTGATAAGAAACCAAAGCGGTAAGACCCTGTACAATAGAACCTACCATAATCATTACTTTAAAAATAATAAAAGGATTATCAGTAAGCATGTAGAGCGGAGCAAATAAAGAATAAAAACCTTGTCCATAATATCCAGCAGTTGAAACAACCGAACTCCAATTGTAGCCCGCTAATAAGGCAGCACCAGACACCGTAGCAACTTCATCAGAGGGGTAATATACGAGTGTATCTACAAAAAGACACAAGATTATTCTAGGCAGTATAGCTAAAATTAAAGTAAGATATAAATAACGGTGTTTCATCAAATTATTTTTCATAAGACTCCTTAATGATAAAGACTAATTTACAAGATAAATATTTGTATATTGTGATGTGGATTCTAATGTATAAGAACTCCAACGAGGATTCATATTCATAAGATTTGCCAAAGTATCCAATGGGTCATCTCCGATGATATAAACAATAGTATTTCCATAATTATCAATTGTTTCTGTAAATTTAGCAAGCTTTTTCGTACTAATTATTCTTAAATGGTCATATTGTATTAATTCTTCATAAGCAGCATTCAGTCGCCAAGCGCCTGTATAAACCACTAGAACATCTGCCTCTTTATTACTGGCTGCAAATTGAATAGCAGGAGAGGTTTCTTTATACAGATAGTTGATATTACTATTTTGTGCCAAGCCCACGACAGATAAAAGAATAAAAATACAAGCTTCCAGTGTTACCATATATTTTATTGTAACTAATTTAGAAGATAAATAAGTAAACGATAGTATTACGAGAATTAATATTATAGGAAAAATTGGCATAATATAACGGTCTGTAACAAAGACCGATATTTTTGATACAATTACAAAATAACAAATAGATGGAAATAATAGTAAGTTGAAACCAGAAAAAATAGCGTCGCGCCAACAAATATCCTTGGAATTTCTGATGATAAACACAATACCTAACAGTAATAGTAGGATAAGCAGTATTGTCATCTTCTCGTTAAACAGTTCTTTACTTATTATTTTATAATAAGTCTTATATCGATCGACTAAATCAGAAGTATTGGCTATATTATCAAAAGATTCTTTCCCTCTGTAACCACTAAAAATTTGCGTTAACATAGCTGGGAAAAGCCCGATTGCAATGATTCCTGAACCACCAAGGGAAAGTAAGTATAAGAAAGCTGATTTAAAATTCTTGTTCATTAACAAATTAACTCCAAATAAAAGACACAGGAAGAATAAATAAATTAAAAAATAATATTGCGTTAACACACCCAATACACTTAAGAATAGAACACTTAAATAGAATTGGAATGTAAGTTTCTTATGTAGGTATTTGATGTGTAGCAATGTAATAGCGAGCATAAAAACGGTCAGTATCATATACATTCTAATAAATACGATGAAAGTTATAGTTCCAAGAGAAACACTCCATACAGCGCATACTAGGATGGGTAAACCATTATGATTCGTCAGTTCTTTTGTTATAAAATAGATTAAAAGTGTTGCAATTAATGAAAACATAATGTTAAGACCAATTCCGCCAGCTAGCATAAACTTTCCTGGAAATAAGGAACTAATCGTATGAATCAATACATAATAGAGAGGAGGATGAACGTCTGCCGCCTGATTCTTCCACACGTTGGAATAATCAAAACGATGATTCGTATCAACTGTTACATAGTCGTCAAGGACACTTCTATCAATTAATTCACCCTGAGGAATTGACATTGTGGTGCCAGTCGTATTATTTGCCAAACCAAAGCTATAAATCTCATCTACGTGAAAATTTGTCTTCTGCATTCCAAATGAAATTCCCAACCCAATCTGAATGATACATAAGATGAGAAGCATAATGCCATAATTTTTTTTCATTCTAATAAATCTCCTTTTGTGCCCATGATGCATATTATGATTAGGGTGTCAAAAGG
>JBGUEQ010000016.1:0-84686 GCA_041821265.1 Lachnotalea sp.
TGCGCCTTTATACCCAGCACCTTTTTCTCCTGCGCCTTTGTATCCTGCACCTTTGTATCCTGCACCTTTTTCTCCTGCGCCTTTATACCCAGCACCTTTTTCTCCTGCGCCTTTGTATCCTGCACCTTTGTATCCTGCACCTTTTTCTCCTGTGCCTTTGTATCCAGTGCTTTTTTCTCTAGCACCTTTATATTTTGAATTTTTTTCCCTGTCTTCTCTGGAAGCCAAGCCTTTAATACTTGTCACTTTGAAATTTGCATCTTTTATTTGTGTTTCTTTGTTGTTTGCATACTTATCACTTGCTTTTTTACTTTCTAAACTTTTAAGACTTGGTTTGTTATGAACTGACATCTTATTACTTGATTTTCTCTTCACTGAATATCCAAAACTACCCAATTGTTCCTTTAGATTATAATATTCACCATGAGAATAGACCATCAAATCCGAACTATTTAATCTAAATTTACCCTTATTGTCCATATATTGTTCATCTACGTTTACTGCAAGAACTTCTGCTATAAACATATGATGTGAACCTAATTCTTTCACTTCCACTACTCTACATTCTATGCTAACTGGACTTTCTTCTATGATTGGAGCAAACTCAAGTTTTTCAGCTAATCCACGAGTCAGTTTGGTATCAATGAATTTATCCACATCTCTTCCAGAGCGAACACCACAATAATCAGTTGCCTTAGCAAGGCTCTTAGTTGTAAGGTTAATTACAAATTCACCTGTTTCTCGAATCATTTTATAGGAATGACGTTCTGGGCGAACCGAAATATATACCATTGCAGGATCTGTACATATTGTTCCCGTCCATGCAACTGTAAGAATATTGGTATTTCCTTTTTTATCCCCACAGCTTACCATAACTACTGGCAATGGGTATAACATGTTTCCTGGTTTCCATACTTGCTTTGACATTTTATTTACCGCCTTATTTTTTATTGTTGTAAAGTTCCCATAAACGCTGGTATAAGTTGTTTTTTTCTAGATACAACTTTCTTAAGTATAAATGAATTACTTTCTGATTTTATATCAAATGAGCTTTCAGCAAGTCCATTTGCATCCTTACCCTGACATATTAATTCTGTTGACTCATTAATAATATTCGTCAACATAAAGAATAACATATCCAGGCCATGTTCCATATATGCTTTTTCCATATAAGGAATTAGCTTACTTTTTATATCCACTAATTCTTCTGAGTTCATTGAATTAATCTGGCCTACCCCAAAGGTAATGCCATTTACATTGAATTTCTTAAAATCTTGATAAAATATTTCTTCTGGAGATTTATTTTTCAGATTACTTCCTGCATTAAACATTTCCCCTGCAAATTTTTCTACATCAATCCCAGCTATCTGAGCTAAATCTTGCGCTGCTGCCTTATCAACTACCGTACAAGTAGGGGAGCGATACATTAACGTATCGGATATAATTGCCGCACATAAAAGTCCCGCGATATGGGATTCAATTTCAACTTTTGCTTCTCGATACATTTTATATACAATAGTAGCGGTGCAACCTAGTGGCTCATTTCTAAAAAATACAGGTGAGATAGTTTCTAATGACCCAAGTCTATGATGATCAATAATTTCTAAAATTTCTGCTTCCTCTATTTGATCAACCGCTTGTGATACTTCATTATGGTCCACTAAAATAAGCTGTTTTCTAGTCATATTCATTAAATTACGTCTTGATATTGTTCCAACATAATTACCTTGCTTATTAATAATCGGAAAATCACGATGCCTTTTCTTGGCCATAACATCCTTGACCGATTCCGTAAAATCATCTGTTTTAAATGTAATGAGATTTTCCTTACGCATAAAATATTTAACAGGCATACTTTGATTGATTAATCTTGCTACCGTATATGTATCATGTGGTGTGCTAATAACAGCACAACCTCTCTCCTCCGCAAGTTTTTTAATTGTCATTGATATGGTCGCCCCTTCACACACTATGATGCATCCTGCTTTCATCTCAATGGCACAAAGCTGTGACTCATAACGGTTTCCAAGGATTACAAGATCATCCTCGTCAATGTAACTTTCCATTAAATCCGGATTTGCTGCCGCAATTAACACCTTTCCTTTTACAAAATATGAATGCTCATTACCAATTACCATAGTGCCATCCACGGTTTCCAAAATATTTTTAAATTGTGTTCTGGCTGTTGATAAAATAGTGCTATCGAATACATCCATGTAAGATGTCGCAATATCCCCGATTGTAATCAAGCCTTCCAGTTTATTATTATTAGTTATTGGCAAGGTAACAACATTTTCATCCTTCATTAATTGATATGCTTTCTTTAGCGATATGTTGCTCTTCACACCTACCGTTTCCCTAATTTCAATATCTTTAATCTGCGTGCCTACATCAGACATATACGATGGTGCTTCCACCCCAAATCGCTTTAGAACAAATTGTGTCTCTTCGTTAATTTGTCCCGCTCTCTTCGCACAATAATTTGATGAAGACAATTTTGTTTTTAATGCTGTGTAAGCAATTGCAGAGCAAATTGAATCTGTATCAGGGTTCTTATGCCCAATAATATAAATCTTGTTGTTTGTTTTACCCATTTTCTAATAATTCCTTTCTATCTTTGCCAATTCTTATCCTAAATAAACCGTAACTAACTCCTTACTTTCTAGTTACCGCTTTATAACCTTTTTTCAAAATTCCCATAAACATCTAACTTGCTATTTACTATCATGAATGCATTCGAATCAATACTAGCTACTATTCGCTTGAGTTTGGAAATCTCATACTTTGATATCACCGTTACTAACACAGTGGTGCTTTCGTTAGTATAAGCACCCTTTCCATCCCAAACCGTAACACCTCGTACCATTTCTGCTATAATGGCATCCGCAAGTCCTGCTTTCTTCGTAAATATCATAACAGAAGTATTGATATTTTGGTAATGTGCCCGATCCATCACAATTGATGCAAACACAGTAAAAATCAAAGAATAAATTACAACTTGTATATTAAACAATAACGCACAAATTAGATACACCCCAAAGTTAACTACCATGGCAAGCTTCCCAACACTAAATCCAGGCTTTACCTTCGTTACGTACATACCTAATATGTCTAGTCCTCCGCCAGATCCTCCTGCTCTAAGTATAATTCCAGTTCCAAACCCAACTAAAATACCACCCACAATACATGCCGTTAGTACATCATCAACAATTGGAATGGATGGGCTCTTGATTAAAGTAAGAAATACTGTTAAAAAAATAATACCAAATACCGTTTTCTTAAAAAACATCTTTCCAAATTTCAAATATGCTAGCAAAAGAAGTGGCATGTTAATAGCAAAGTTAATAATACCTGCTAAATCAATATCTCCTAAATTAGAGGGGATATGATCCGCTATCAGTGTACGAATAATCTGTGCTATACCAACGAAGCCACCATTATACAGCCCTGCTGGTACAATAAACAAATTAATACCTGCGGCAAATATAAATGTGCCAACCAAAATAACTCCAAATTGAGCAAGTTGATTTTTTGTTTCATTAAGGCGATATGCCATCGGCAGGTTTTTTTTTACCTTATTGCCCTGATTGAAATTTTTATTATCACTCATTCTAAATTATCATTCCTACTTTCCTATATAATTCCCAAAATATTTGTTATTAATAAAATTGTTATTAAAAATACAAACCAAAGGATTAATTTTATATATCTGCCTAAGTATTTCAGTTTTTTTTGCTGCTTTTCATCATACTCTTCCATCAAAGATTTGATGTTTTTATATAACTTAGAATTTTCACTGTGTAACTCCTCATCCATCTGATTTTTAAGAATTGTAAGCTCATCAGAAAATTCACTTTTAATTGTACTTAATTCCTCTTTTAATTCCATTAAAACTTTGCCATCTATTTGAGTGGCATTATTTTTAATTTCAATTCCTTTAACTTTTGTAATACTAGCTTCTACTAGGGAATTTATTTTTTTAACTAATTCTACATTTTCTCCGGTTTGTTTTCTCATCTCTTTTAAACATTGCATCGTTGTTTCCGCTATGGTCTTATCCAAACTTGTATCCCTATTACTTATCATATCCATTAAACCTGCCATTATATATCCTCCTTCAAATTAGTATCTATCCTAATTCTAACTACTTTTCACATTTATTACCACTCTTTTTTACATAATATTTGAATAAGCTGATTCTTGTCCATTCTACTTCTTTCACCAGAATTTTCGCTTACCACTATTATTACTAGAAATAAATCAAAAAATCTTTGATATTCAAAGATTCTAACAACGCTCGATGAGTGTTCGATATGTCGTTTGTGCATTATTATGTATAAATCTTATATTTATGAACTTATTTTGTATGTATTTTACAATATATTAATATACGGTTCATATTTTGTTCATATGTAATTGCTATACTAATATCAAGTTAAGGATGAAAAACATCTTAACACAATTTTATAATCTACGTAATGTTTTCATTACAATAATAGATAAATTTTTTCATAATAGCCCCGGTCTTGTAGCCGGGGCACTCCTCATTCATAACGCTATTTTGGATAAAATTTTAATTTGTTTTTGATTATCTTATTGACATAAATTAAGGGTGCTATTCGCATGAATGGCACCCCATTTCTATGATTTTTTATTTTCACACTGCTTTATTGTTTCGTTCAAAGATAACATCTTCGCATCCAACACGGATACCATCTGTGCACATTCTTTTAGTTCCCTACTAATATTTTCAGGTGCGTTCCCTTCAAATTTATAGTAAATTTTATGTTCAAGACTTGCCCAAAAATCCATTGCAATGGTTCTTATTTGTATCTCTACATTTGTATCAATCACCTTATCAGACATAAATATTGGCACTGAAACTACCAAGTGATAGCTTTTATATCCACTTTCTTTCGGATTCTTAATATAATCCTTAACTGCAATTAATTTCAAGTCATTTTGATTGGTTAACATTTCTGCAATTCTATATATATCAGATGTAAACGAACAAGTTATTCTTACACCAGCAATATCATTTACATACTTCACCATATTATCAATAGTGGATTCATAACCTTCTCGCTTTAATTTTTTTACAATACTCTCTGCCGTTTTAATTCTAGATTTAACATGCTCTATTGGATTATATTGATGAACATATTGAAACTCATCATTTAATATCTCTATCTTTGTACTAATTTCTTTTAATGCTGAATTATATAAGAACATCATAGTTTTCCAATTGTCTATGTCATCACAAAATATTTCGTTAAAATCCATGCCATCACTTCCCTCTTACAATATGTGAATATACTATAATAATAATCGAACCATTCAGTACCTTCATGGTTTCCAACAATCTATTTCTAGTATACCATATTCTAAGTAGTATTGTCCTGTTTCGACAAAATATTACATCATTTTATTTCTATTTTTGTTACACTTTACAGCACTGCTAAATACTGTATTTTGTGGACGATAGCCTATTTTTCAATACCAAATCTCGCCACCTGTCCATGGTCAAACGGATGCTTCACCTTCTTAATCTCAGATACATAATCCGCTATTTCTATTAGCTTATCACTCGGTGCATTTCCAGTCAAAACAACTTCTAGCGATGCAGGCTTTGATCCTAGAAATTCAAAAACAAGCTCTTCGTCTAACAACCCCGCTCGAATTGTATATATAATTTCATCCATAACGATCATATCATATTTCTCTTGCGTCGCTTTCGTAGTAATCTCCCTAAATTTGTTTGTATAAAATTCCTTATGATTCTTCTTTTCCTTATCCGTCATTTGGAAACTAAACTTTTCTTCATCAAGTCCATCTATAATCGTAATATTAGATATTGAATTTAAAATTTTTCTCTCACTGGTTTGGTTGTTTTTCATAAACTGATAAATCAGAACCTTCATTCCATATCCTGCTGCCCTTACGGCTAATCCCATTGATGTGGTTGTTTTTCCTTTTCCCTCACCACAATAGATGTGTATTAATCCTTTTTGCACTTTTTTACTCCTTTCAGTCTGAATCGTTACCTCTATTTTACTATTAATTCAAGCATTTGAACATACCATCCAGTATGAAACAACAACTTAATACATTTTCTATTATCTCAACTTTTGATTTAATTTAACAATTATAGTGATATGGTTAAGCCAAAAAACTATATTGTGACATGTATAAATTATGGTATTCTCCTTTTTTTATCATTAGTTGTTCGTGGCTTCCCATTTCCAAGATGCTTCCTTTATCAATATACATAATACAATTTGCCGTTTTAATGGTGGAAAGTCGATGCGCTATAATAAATGAAGTTCTTCCTTCTAGTAATTTAGCAAGACCTTCTTGTAGAATCATTTCGGTTTCTGTATCAATACTAGAGGTCGCCTCATCAAGAATTAATATTTTGGGATTTGCCAACAAGGCTCTTGCAAATGAAATCAATTGGCGTTGCCCTGCTGAGAGCCTGCTTCCGCGTTCGTTTACTTCTGTATCATATCCGTTTTCCATTCCCATAATGAAATCATGCGCACATACCGCCTTGGCTGCATCTACAACTTCTCTATCACTTGCCGTTATATTACCGTATCGTATATTGTCCATAATTGTTCCCGAGAAAATAAAGCTATCTTGAAGCATAACTCCCATTTGCGTTCTCAGTGAACGTATGGTAACTTTGCTAATATCAATTCCATCTATTAATATTTCTCCTGAATCCAAATTATAAAATCGACTGAGTAAGTTAATAATTGTTGTTTTACCCGCACCGGTTGGACCAACGATTGCGTAGGATTCTCCACGTTTTGCCTTAAAGCTTACATTATTTAATCTTTTTATTCCATCTTCATATGAAAAATTAACGTTTTTAAACTCAACTTCACCTTTAATTTCTGGCATTTTGGTTGCATCTGGCTCATCTTTTACCGCCACTGGTTCGTCAATAGTTTCAAAAATTCTTTCCAGATAAGAGATAGAAGTGAGTAGTGAATTATAAAAACTTGCAAGTGTCGTAATGGGATTCCAGAATCGACTGATGTATCCGGTAAATGCTATTAATACGCCTGCGGTAATCATTGCCTCTCCGCCTATCATCCAATTCACTCCTAGCACAAAAATCAATGAGGTCGTTAAGACTGATATTGTATCCACGATAGGAGATAGTACCATATTATATTTTACGGCTTCTAACCATGCACTTTTATAGTCTCCACTTAACCCATTAAAAATATTTTGATTGGTTTCTTCTCTTACAAACGATTGTGTTACTCTTATTCCGTTTAAGCTCTCTGCTATGTATGCATTTAAGTTCGACTGTTTGTTGCTTTCTATCTGCCATGCTCTTCTTTGTTTTCTCTTAACCGTCCATATAAACGCAGCTAATATAGGAATTCCGCACATACAAACTATGGCTAATTTTACGTTAATGCTTAGCATGAAAATTATAATAAATATCAAACTACATAAATCGGTAATTGTATTTACAATACCATTTGAAAGCAAATCACTTAAGTTGTTTACATAATTTACGACACGAACCTGAATTTTACCATGTGGTCTATCATCATAATATGAAAATGGTAATTCTTGAAGATGAATAAACAAATCTCGTCTCAGTGCATAAATAACATTTTGCCCCACTCGATTCGTTAATATAATCTTGGTCTTTAAGCTAATACATATAAATATTGCAATCGCCATCATCAAAAAACTTAAGGCTACAATTCCTTTTATATTTCCTTGTGGTATATATACATCCATAATTGTCATTAAAAATCTAGGTGTCAGCATTGACAATGCACTTGAAACCAACATGATTATAATCGCTTTTATCATATCTTTTTTGTAAGGACCTACATAATGGGCAAGTCTTTTTAATTGATTCATATCAAATCCAGATTCCAGGGTTTCATCAATATCATATTTATTTCTCGCCATATTAGTTCTCCCCCTTTTTTTGCATTTTTATAAAATCCTTAAATTCTTTACTGTTTTTTAATTTATCAAATTCTCCATACTGGTGGCTAAATACCGTGTAATAATAGCCTTGCTTTTTAATCAATTCCGTATGTGAACCTTGCTCCACAATTTTCCCATTATTTAATACCAATATGACGTCAGCATCTTTGATTGAAGAAATTCTATGCGCTATGATAAACACTGTCTTTTTATTTTGTAAATTCGTCAGTTCTTCTTGTATTTTAGTCTCTGTTTCCATGTCTACCGCTGATGTGGTATCATCCAATATAACAATAGAAGGATCTGTAAGCAATGCACGTGCTAATGAAATTCTTTGCTTTTGACCACCTGAAAGACCCATTCCTCTTTCTCCTACGATTGTATCATACCCTTCCGGAGTCTCTCTAATAAACGTATCTGCATTCGCAACTTTTGCAGCCCACTCTACTTCTTCAAACGTACAATTTGGCCTTCCGTAAGCAATATTTCCTTCTATTGTATCTGAGAATAAAAATACATCTTGCATTGCCATACCAATATTTTGACGCAAAGAAAATAAATCCATATCTCTTACATTCACATTATCCACGTAAATATCGCCCTCTGTTGCATCATAAAAACGACATAATAAATTCATTAACGTTGATTTACCTGAGCCTGTAGCTCCTATAATTCCTACCGTTTGGCCTGCTTTGATATCAAAACTTACATGAGTCAAAATATCTTCATCATCAGCATTATAGGTTACATTTTCAAATCTAATTTCACCCTTTATATGTTTTTTAACAACTGGGTTCTTTGGTTCTTTAATGTCTGGCTCATGGCTAATTGTCGCATATATTTTTTCAATCGATGTCATAAATCTTTGAATATCATTTAGTAGCCAACCCGCGGTTCTAAGTGGTGTTGTAAGCATCCATAAATATCCATTTATGGTTACCATGTTTCCTAACGTCATTTTGCCCTTCACTACCATGATTCCACCGGCTAGCATAAGAATGAATGTTAAAACGTTTGAAAGCAACTCAAATATCGGTATGTATTTTGCCCATATATCCGCACCTTCTAACTGTGATGCTCTAAAGTTTTCATTTTCAACATCAAATTTCTCAATTTCATAATCTTCTTTGGCAAATGCTTTTACCACACGATTCCCGCTAATATTCTCTTGCGCAAAGGCATTTAAACTTGAAAACATTAATCTATTTTTTGTAAATGCTGGTTTGATGTTCTTTACTTGAAAATATGTAGTCATAGCGGTAAACGGCAGTACCATTACCATAAGAAACGCCATTTGGATGTTAACGGTAAACATCATAATTAAAGCAAATACAAATACAAACACAGATTCCACTGTAGCATAAATTACATGTGCAACAAAGTGTCTTATTGCATCCATATCCCCCGTCTGCCTTGACATTAAATCTCCCGTTCGATTCTTATTATAGAAGTTAAAATCCTGAAGTAGCAATCTTTTATATACCGAATCTCTTAAGGAAAACAACGTCCCTTGCGAGGCTTTTTCCATGCACATGATCATAATATATCGAATTCCACTTCGAATTAATGTAGTCGCTACTAACAATGCAATTAGCTTCGGTAATAGATTCGTTTTATTCCCTTTAATTACCAAATCAACAATCGCACCCGAAACTTTTGGATTAATTACTGCTAATGCTGAAGCGATTGGTATAATAAAAAGCGCCGGTATAATATAGTGGGCATGCTTTTTTAGATGTCTGTAAAACCATTTAAATGGTGTCATATCTTCCTCCCTTGTGCGATTGTCGCACACACTTGCTCTCAACGTGAACTTATCACGTTTTTGTTATAAACGTTTACTGCTATAGGAGTATATCGAACTTTTAGATAAAATGAAATGTACTTTTCGACATAGATGATGTATATTATTATAAAGAGATTATAAGGAGATTTATTATGTGCGATAGTAAATTTGATATTACATACAATGATTTAAATCCAACCGTTCTATTCGTAGGAAAAGGGAAAATGATTAAAAATTCACGTTATCATAACCACGATTTTACCGAGATCACTTTTATTCTATCCGGGAACGGGCAGTACTGTGTAGAAGGTAGCACATATGATGTGCAAGCTGGGGATTTATTAATATGTAATTCAGGAATTAGTCACAACAACATTGTGATTAACGAGAATGAACCAACGACTGAATTTTTTGTTGGTTTTACGAATTATCATTTTAAGAATATGCCTTCCAATGTAATTTCTTTGGGAAATGATGATTATTTTATTCACACGGATGCCAAATTACGACAAGAACTAATTAAATGCTGTTATGCTATGTTAGCAGAAAATGAGACAAATCAAGTTGGCAAATATTTTATGATTAAAGCTAATTTAATACAATTTTTATTATTAATGATCCGTCAAAATATCGAACCTCAACAGAGCCAGGAAAGTTATCATTTTGATAGCCATTTTAAAAGTTATGCCGTGAATCAGATCATTACATATCTCGATGCCCATTATAATGAAAAAATTTCGCTGGATGGTATTGCTCAAAATATGTATTTGAGTTCTGTTTATATTTCCAAGATATTTAAGGATGAAACGGGAGAGTCCCCTATAAATTATTTAATTAAAATAAGACTAGAAAAAGCAAAAGATATGTTGATATCGTCTGGTGATGACAGTATAAAAGAAATAGCCAACACTGTTGGCTATGAAGACGCTTATCATTTTAGTAAATTATTTAAGAAATACTATGGAGTATCACCTCTACATTATAAAAAAAATCAAATGAATATCCCAACCATAGTATAACCAATAATAAAGTACCCGTGTATTAAGACTTTAAACTTATTATTTCCTCTTTTTGTTTAAATAACTTAAATTTACTTTCCGATATCAACAACCCACTTAATGTGAGCATGGTTCCTAAAAATGACACAACCGTTATTTTCTCATTTAAAATAATACTCGCAGTAACTACCGTAATGACTGGCGTTAAATAAATATAGACGCTTGTTTTAATTGCACCTAATATTTTCACTGCAAAATTCCAAGTAACAAAGCAAAGGGCTGAGGCTGCCAATCCTAGGAATAATAGATTAAGCAAATTGGTTAGATTGTAAAAGCGTTCTATTTTTAGTTTAAAATCATATAGAAATAGTGATGGTAACATAAATAATAACCCATAGAAGAAAATGTGTCTTGTTGTTGCAACGGTATGATATCCGTAGTCGCTAATTTTTCTCGTTAAGATAGAATATGCTGCCCAGGCAACTGCTGCTAAAATAGCTAAAAAATCGCCAAATGGATTAATTTTAAATGTAGTAGCTCCATTAAATGTAATCAGAATAATTCCAAGCATTGCTACAATAAATCCAATAAAAAATCTAGCCCTTAATTGTTCCCCTTTTAGGAAAAAATGTGCAAAAATAGCGGTGAAAAACGGTGCAATTACAATAATGACTCCAACATTTGAAGCCATCGTATAGGAAAGTGCAACAATTTCTAGGAGATAGTAAAGCGTTACCCCACATAGTCCTGCTGCAGCAAATATAAATTCTTGTTTTCGATTCGTCAACTTTAATTTATGTGGATACACCATGATTAGTACAATAAAGCCTAATACAAATCGAAAAATTAAAATTTCAATAGGCTGAAAATCTTTCAGTAACACTTTAGTCGAAATATACGTCGTTCCCCAAATAAAAATTGTTAAAAATGCAATTACATGACCAAATACGTTTTTGTTATGTTCCATTTCTTCTCCTTCAAATCCTTCTTAATTAATGTCTTTTATTTTATAGGCAAATTCATAAACTTGTTACTGTTCACTCCGTTCATAGCAACGTATGATTTCTGCATGCAAATTCGCTATGTGAAGTAGAAATCATTTGTTGAATCATTTTTTTACGTAGCATAACAGGTAGTGTTATGCTACTGTGTGAACAGTAACATAAACTTTCCTACTAGATAAAAATTTTTTGATATTGTTTGGGTGTTAATCCAATAAATTCTTTGAAGTAGTTTGTAAGATGACTTTGATCTGCAAATCCTGTCCTCATTGCCACCTCCAATGGATCAATTCCGCTTTCAAGCAATTTTTTTGCTTCATTAATTCTCACTGTTTCTAAATAACGATATGGTGTAATGCCTCTTACTCTCGTAAAGGCTCTAAGTAATGAATATTTATTTATGCCAGCTATGGTGCTTAAATTATCTAGTGTCAAATGTTTTTCATAATGTAGGTCTATATACTCGCACACTCTGCTGATTCCCTCATTTTCTTCAAGGTCTATTGCTTGTTTAGAAGGTTTTGTATATTCTTCCATTAATTGCTCTATCAAAAAAAGAAAGGTTTCTTCTTTCTTAAACTCCATTTCCTCTCCCATGATAGCTTCATGCAATTCCTTCAGTACCACCACATACTCACTATGAAATCCTACAGTTTCTAAAAATTGTGGCAAATATTCTTTTCCTGTCACTTCTTTTGCAACCTGCATCATCACTTCTTTTTTTATATTGATACACCTATAGTCTAATGGCTCATTATTAATTTGTTCGCAAGTATGCGTATCTAAGGGGTTAAACAGTAACAAATCACCTGAACGTACCGTATATTCTTTGTTTTTACATAGCAGATGTCTACTACCACTTTCAATAAATCCAATTACGTAATGCTCATGAAAATGATTTGGAAATTTTTGCATAATTCCCTTAAATTGGTATGCTTCAATGCCCAACTCTTTATTATAGCATACCCTTCGTTGCTCTTGTTCCATTTCTCTCCTCCCCTTATAAACTCTGACATACATAATTTCACGTTTAAAACTTGGGTTTTCCATGACCAACGCTCACAAAAGCACTTTGCGGTTATAATAGTTAGATAGCAATGATACTTTAACAGTACCTTTCTACTAATTGGTAGTATATCACATATAAAATTGGCGGTCTTGGATGATATTGACTTACCTAATTGTTTAAATTAATTTGTAAAATTTAAATTAAGTTTCTATTCCTATTACGATATTAGGCGCTACATTACTTCTAATTTACTTGCATATTTCTTTGTCATTGAAAGGCTATTACTCCACATCCCAAAACCGCCCAATTATATTCTTTCATATTCTTTAGTTCCTTTCTGGTGTGTATAAATAATAGTAATTGATTCAAAATATCATTTAAACAAGATCATAATAGGATAGACAAAAAGACCTATGCTGTTTAAGCAATTGGCCTTTCTATCTATTTCATTCTTTTTTTCATTAATTTTTTATTATTTTATGCACGCTTTGCTTTATAATGACGGCCAAGACCATCTGCAGCAATAATCGCATCGCATACCATCTGTGGTGTAACTTCAAATGGCATATTACCCATTGTATCATTTGGTCCACAAGCTAATTCAGCCACCTGCATGAGTTCTTCTACCTTGACCTCTTTAATACCAAGATCTGCTAATGTAGTAGGCAACCCAATATCTAAACAGAAGTTCATAACTTCTTCTAACTCTTCTAATCCTGCATTTTCAAGAACTAATTGAGTCAATGTACCAAAAGCAACTTTTTCGCCATGATAACAATGATGTGTTTCTGGTATTGCTGTAAAACCATTATGGATGGCATGTGCTGCTGCTATACCGCAACTTTCAAATCCAATTCCCGAAAGATAGGTATTTGCTTCCACAATATGCTCCAGTGCCTTTGTACATGCACCTGCCTGAACCGATACAAATGCTTTTACACCATCTGATATAAGCGTATCATAACAAAGTTTAGCAATAGCCATTGATGTAACTGTATATTGACCTCCGATAAAGTTTCCACTATCTGATTGTTTGCACGCACGCGCTTCAAAATATGTTGCCATTGCATCGCCCATACCCGAAACAAGCAGGCGTGCAGGAGCCTTACTGATTACTTGTGTATCAACAAGAACTACATTAGGATTTTTAGGAAGGAATAAATATTCCTCGAACACTCCTTCATCACTATATATTACAGATAACGCACTACAAGGTGCATCTGTTCCGGCAATAGTAGGCACAATCACAATTGGAGCCTTTGCATAAAACGCAACCGCTTTTGCCGTATCGTGAATTTTACCTCCACCGATTCCAACAATAATATCACAACCTGATACTTTATAAGCCTCAACTAGGCGATTAATTTCATTACGTGAACATTCTCCACCAAACACCTCGTAGGTGAGTTTTGTATTAAACTCCTTCGCACTCTCAGCAATAGGTGCTTCAACACGTCCTTTACCCGATGCACTTACCAAAATAAATGGAGTATTTCCCATGCTTTGTAAATGTTTGCAAAGCTCTCCAAGAACTCCTCTACCTTGTATATAACGTTCTGGACTACCGATAATATTAGCCATATTAAATCCTCCTATGCTATTATGATTGTTATTTTTTTATCAATCTCTTTTAAAATTATACCCTTCATAGGTAACAATGTCAAGTATACTATGAGGTTTGGTAGGAAAAATACTATTATGCCGTTGCCTAATATAAAGAAATACAGCAGTGTTGGTATGGTACGTTACTGTTCACACAGTAGCTTAACACTAGCTGTTAAGCTACGTAAGAAAATGATTCGACAAATGATTTCTGCTTCGCGTAGCGAATTTGCATGCAGTAACTATGGTACTTTTCAATTGCAAACTATATCTATAAATAGTTTGAGAATTCCCAAACAAACTGTTATAATAAAATGGAATTTAAAATAAAGAAATTATTAAGCATGAAATCAAATTATTATTTTAATGCATAGATTTACGCCAAATTTATGGGCTTTATATACAGTTACAAGAAAGGAACTACCAACTTATGTTTCGCTTATGGGCTAAAATATACACCGACAATCACTTAATGAAAGATATTACAATCGAGGATGATTCAAATGATACTCGTACACATAAAGTTTTTAATGCAATTGAGAAAGTTTGCTATGAATTTGATCTCAGTAAACCAATTTGGTTAAATGCAACAATTAATGAATTTAAACGTCATAACAAAGCACGCTTTCGGAAAGATTCCTTTGTAGATCAAATTGACTTTGACTTTTTAGAAATTCATGTAATTGAGGAAGACTAGTTTTAATAAAATAAAAGTGTAAAACGATTTACAATTAAAGTATTTACACTTTTGCTTAATACTTTAATTGATTTATTATATTTAATCTATACTTTCATTATTTGAACTATTAAGAGGGTGGTGCGTATGCATAATATATCTTTTAATTCCATTTCAGATTCTCGAATTCCAATCGCAATTACTGATTTAAATCTCACGCTTCACTACGGAAACAAATCACTTTACACCTTAATTGGTAATGAGCTTTTTTATTCTATTTATAAGGTTGTTCTTCCAAGTGATCGTACTAGATTAACAGAATGTATTAAAAACATTACCGATAGCAAAACTATTACAGGTGTTTTTTCTATATTATATAGTGATAACGAATATCATCTAATGTATTTGGATTTTAGTTATTTTAAAAATAATAAATTGATTAAAATTAAATTTCAATATTTTTCAGATATCATAAATGAACATTCCAAATTAGAATATGAAATTAAAAAATATCGCACTTTCTTTACTTTAGATGGAGATAATATTTTTGAATATTACCCTGATACGAAATTTTTCAAATTTTATTGGGTAAACAATACACAAAATATTGTTCTATACAATGGAGAATTTGGAGAATGGAAAGCGAAAACACTAAATAGTTCTCTGATTGCCACTGCGGATATACCTGTTTTTATAGAATTATGTCATGCTATCGAAAGTTGTAATAAGAATTTTGAATATCAGATTCTATCTAGTATATTGAGCGATGGCGATATTTTTGAATCTACAAAAATCAAAGGAATAACCGTGGAAGATAATTTTTCGAATAATGTCGTTCTAGGTGTATGGTTACTTTATAATACTATTTATAATGTGAAGGACAATCATTTTATCGATAAATTATACAAGGATGAGATGACTGGACTTTTGAATAAAAATGAAATGACTAAATATGTACAACGTTTACTAAAACGCAAGCCTAATTATCCTATTCATATAATAATATTGGATTTAGATAATTTCAAACAATGTAATGACACCTATGGTCATATGTTTGGAGATGAAATATTAAGTTCCGTTGCTGTAATTATTAAAAATACTATTCAACAAAATGGGGTGGCTGGACGTATTGGCGGAGATGAATTTCTTATAGCATTAGAAAATATTGAGTCGGAACAATTACTTCGAAATATGTTGCGTTCTATCCGCGCTAATATTCAATGGCTCTACAAAGATAAATTATCTGCATTTCAACTAAGTTGCTCTATTGGCGTATCAAGCTATCCTAAAGATGCAAGTGATTATGACACTTTATTTAAGTTAGCCGATTATTCTCTTTATTTAGCTAAAAGCAAAGGGAAAAGCCGTTATATTATATATGATTTTAAATTACACGGATATGTTGATTGTAATATAAACGATAACTCCATACTTACTAACCCTGATTTTTTAACAACGGTCGCCACAATAGTAGATTTAAAGAAAAATATAAACTCTATTTATAGAAATGGAATTTACTCTATTCCTTCACTATTCGAAACATTAAAGAGCTTATATAATCTACATAATATTTCGATTTACATTCCTGATGACGCTGGCGAGCCTTCTTTGTCTTTGAAAGAATTTAATACTATACATTGTTTTTCTTTACTCTTTCACAAAGAATATTTAAGCCAATTTAATGAAGTGCAAACTCATTGTGTAACCAATATTAAAAATCTCGAATTTATATTTAACGAAATTTATATATACTTTGCAGAAAAGTCATCCACTTCATTTTATCAATGTTTGCTAACGGATTCTTTTGGTATCACAAAAGGAATCATAAGTTATGAGCGATCTAATGTTCATAATGCATGGCCAAACGATATAAGACAAATCTTATGTTTAGTAAGTTCCATGATTAGCAGCGTTATTTTTGTTGATTGATTTTCTATTAAATGAAGTATCTGCTTGCAGACACTCTCGCACCCACGTGGAATGCGTAGCAACACATTTCCTATCCACGTGGTGTGCCTTTTTATTTTATTGTGAAATTACAAACTTTCCTATAAAATTAAAAAGAGCAATTCCCATTTGTATTAATCTTGGGATTGCTCTTTTATTATTTATATTAAAGTCTTTTTAAAAGTTCTTCTCGTTCTGCTTCATAACCTGGTTTACCGAGCAACGCGAACATATTTCTCTTATAACTCTCAACACCTGGTTGATCAAATGGGTTTACGCCCAACAAATATCCACTTACGCCACATGCAAACTCAAAGAAATAAAATAATTCTCCTAGGTAAAATTCATTCTGTTCTGGAATATTAACTAATAGGTTTGGTACATTTCCATCTGTATGTGCTAAAATGGTTCCATTCATCGCACTCTTGTTTACAAAGTCAACGCTCTTTCCTGCCAAATAATTAAGACCATCTAAATCTATTGCTTCTTCTTCTATTAATATCTCACATTGTGATTCTTCCACATTAAGTACAGTTTCAAACATAATTCTTGCTCCGTCTTGAATAAACTGTCCCATAGAATGTAAGTCAGTCGTCAAATCCACTGCTGCTGGCAACAATCCTTTTTGATCTTTTCCTTCACTTTCACCAAATAACTGTTTCCACCATTCTGATACAAAATGTAAACTTGGTTCATAGTTAGCAACAATTTCAACTTCTTTGCCTTTTCTTAATAAAATATTTCGAACTGCTGCATATTTTAGGGAATCGTTATCTTTAAACTTATTTTCTAATGCTCTTTTTCTGCCGCTTGCAGCACCTTCCATAAGCTTCGTAATATCCGCTCCACTTACTGCGATTGGAAGCAATCCAACTGCTGTTAATACTGAGAAACGTCCACCAACATCATCTGGAACCACGAAGGTTTCATATCCTTCTTCTGTAGAAAGATTCTTTAATGCACCCTTTGATTTATCTGTTGTTGCATATATTCTCTTTGCTGCATCTGCTTTACCATATTTGCTCTCAAGTAATTTCTTGAATACGCGGAAAGCAATTGCTGGCTCCGTAGTAGTTCCAGATTTAGAAATGATATTAATCGAAAAATCTTTCCCTTCTAAAACATTCATCAAATGCTTAATATAAGTACTACTAATGTTATTTCCTACATAATATATTTCAGGAGTTTTTCTTATTTTTTTGGAAACAGAATTATAGAAATTATGTCTTAAAAATTCAATTGCTGCTCTAGCTCCCAAGTATGAGCCTCCAATACCAATTACTAAAAGTACATCTGAATCTTGCTGAATTTTCTCGGCTGATTTTTTAATATTAGCAAACTCGTCTTTATCATAGTTTACAGGCAAATCAATCCATCCTAGGAAATCATTTCCTGCACCTTTTCTAGATAATAATTGTTCTTTTGCTGCTTCTACAAGACCGCCCATCATGTTTACTTCGTTTTCATCAATAAAAGATGAAGCTTTTGAATAGTCAAATATAACTTTATTTCCCATTTGTACGTACTCCTTTTTGTATTTCAATTTATCTTCGCTAGACGAAACGTATCATATCAATTCGATTCGCTATTTCAACCGGATATCTAAACCAGTAAGTTGTCATGAATGGAGAAAAAACAATACTTTTCTTCACTTATTACCCTTTATTGTAGCAAAGTAACTCCATTAAATCAAGTTAAAAATTCGCTTATAACATCCTTGATGATTGCCTCTGCATTGCTGTTTTGTATTTTTTCATTATCCGTTTTTTTGCCCTTTTCTTTTTTTGTATAATATAATATTTTTTCTTTGCTTTCATTTAATTTTTTTGTTTTTGGAACAGTCGTAATCTCTTCTAACATTTCACGTTCCTCTTCCGTAATTGCATTTGCATTCACCGTATCATGTGATAAATGGTTTACTAATGAATTTTCAAAAAAATCTATCAAATTAATATATAAAATATTTTTTTTATGAGTTGTATCCAAAATTACTTCTGCTAATTTAAGAACCATAATGGCACCAATTCCATAAATCTCATAAACAGAGCCCATTTTAACACTATAATTTTCTAAATAACAAATACATCCACACGCAATTCCAGTAACTCCACTCAGCCATGCTGCAACAATAGGAATGCGATTGAAGCTATATATACTTATTCCACATATCCTATGCTTATACATATATTTATCCACAAAAGCCTCTATGTTATTAACGCCAAGGTTTAGTTTAAAACAATTTTCAAATTTAAGTTTCATTTGTTTAATCAGCTTATTCTTAGATGCCGGGACATTTTCTGATTGTTCCATTAGATTAATATAAATAATTGTTTGTACTACTTTAAAAGCTACCCCCAGCATTGTCATTACTATAATACAATATTTAATAATTTCTCCGTTTAATAGTTTCTCCAAATTAAAAATCCCCTTTCTTTTTATTCAATACTTATAAGGATTATATCTTATAATTCATCGAAAAAAAAGATAGGGGAAGTATAAATCGTTTTACAAAAACCTTGATTTTGCAAGGCTTTACGACATTTTTATAGTGCTTTAATCATATTCTCTACTAATACTACAGAATGTTCAATTGCCTTTTTTTCAAAGGTTGGATAATCCACTGATGCGCTATCATCTGCTTTATCCGAAATTGCTCTCAAAATTACAAAGGGAATATGATTTAAATATGCAACTTGAGCAATGGATGCACCTTCCATTTCTGTACAATAACCATGGAAATTACTTTCTATTTTATCTTTGATCATTTTGTCAGAAATAAACTGATCTCCTGTTACTACTCGTCCAATGTGTGCTTTAATTTCTGGAATTTCTTTTTCACATACGGTTTTAGCTAATTCAACCAAGTCTTTATCCGCTGTAAAAATTGATGTTTCCATTCTTGGGATTACTCCTAAGTCATAACCAAATCCCGTTGCGTCTACATCATGTTGTAACGCATCACTAGATATAACAATATCACCAATATCAATTTTATTTTGTAATGATCCCGCTATTCCTGTATTGATTACACGGTCAATTTTAAAATCATCAACTAATATCTGTGCACAAACCGCCGCATTTACTTTACTTATTCCACTTCTTACAATAACTACATTTTTCTCATTCAATGTACCAACATAGAATTCCATAGATGCCTTTTTAATAATCGACTCTACTTTCATCTTTGATTTTAATATATTAACTTCCTCTTCCATCGCTCCAATAATACCTGTAACGTTCATATTATCTCCTTTGTCTTTGCTTGAGTTTCATTTAAAATTAGATACAAAGCATAACACCTTGTTTCATACCTGATTTTATTATACCAAATTTTTTTTTATTAACCTAGCTAATTTAAATATTTTTTGCTATACTAAAAGTTAATATATTGTTAAGGAGGACTATAAATGTTTTATAAAACAAAAGGTGTATGTTCACAGGCGATCAATTTTGAAATTGAAGATTCAATTATAACCTCAGTTGAATTCATTGGTGGCTGTTCTGGGAATACACAAGGTGTTTCACGTTTAGTTGAAGGAATGAATGTGGATGAAGCAATTAGTCGCTTAGAAGGTATCAAGTGTGGTAACCGTTCTACTTCTTGCCCCGATCAACTTGCTATGGCTCTTCGCCAAGTAAAAAATTAGTCTGGAGGCAATTTTTATGAAACGAATTATACTTACCGGTGGTGGAACCGCTGGCCATGTAACACCAAACATAGCGCTTATACCTAAGCTTTTAGAAGCTGGCTATGAAATAAATTATATCGGTTCTTACGATGGTATTGAGAAAAAATTAATTAGTGATTTTGGTATTCCATACTACGGAATATCTTCCGGTAAACTTAGAAGATATTTTGATATCAAAAATTTTTCTGATCCTTTTAAAGTACTCAAAGGTTGTAATGAGGCTGTATCTATTATGAAACAACTAAAACCTGATATAATATTTTCAAAAGGTGGATTTGTGTCTGTTCCTGTTGTCTATGCAGCAAATCGTTGCAAGATTCCAGTTATCATTCATGAATCTGATTTGACCCCAGGACTTGCTAACAAAATCTCGATTCCTTTTGCTTCTAAGGTTTGTTGTAATTTCCCAGAAACAGTCCAGTATCTTCCAAAAGGAAAAGCTGTATTAACAGGCTCACCTATTCGTCAAGAGCTACACTCTGGAAACAAACTTCAAGGATTGAAATTTTGTGATTTCACTGCAAATAAGCCTGTAATATTGGTTATTGGTGGAAGCATGGGAGCTGTCGCAGTAAATAATGCTATTAGAAATTCACTCACGCAACTGCTTGAAAATTTTCAAGTAGTTCATTTATGTGGAACTGGCAAAATTGATTCATCCCTTAATCATCTTACTGGATATGTTCAATTTGAATACATTAAAGATGAGTTAAAAGATTTATTTGCTATGGCAGATATTGTTGTATCAAGAGCCGGGGCTAATGCAATATGCGAACTATTAGCATTGAAGAAGTTGAATATTTTGATTCCATTATCTGCTGCTTCAAGTCGCGGAGATCAAATTTTAAATGCTCATTCTTTTGAAAAACAAGGGTTTAGTGCTGTGATAAAAGAAGAATCTTTAGATAATACAATTTTAGTCAATACAATTAACGATGTTTATTTGAATAAGTCAAATTACTTGAATGCCATGTCCTCTAGTAATCAAACTGATTCCATTGAAATTATTGTTAATTTAATTAAGAATATTTCCACAAAATAGTCCCTCGAAAATAAGAGCCAACTTTACGAAAGTGGCTCTTATTTGCATCATTCTATTTTAAAATTTTTACTAAATTTTCTAATTCAACCTCTGATATCTCTTGTGAATCCCACCCCAAACTAAGATTATCATTTTCATATCGTGGTATTAAATGAATATGGAAGTGAAATACCGTTTGTCCTGCTGCAGACCCATTGTTCTGTATGATATTAAATCCATCACAGCCAAGAACTTCTGTCATTTTAGTAATCATTTTTTTCGCTAGTATAAATGCGCTCGCTGTAGTTTCTTCATCAAGCTCATAAATATTGGCATAATGATTCTTAGGTAAAATAAGTGCATGGCCTTTTGTTGCGGGTCCTAAATCCAGAATCACTCTAAACGTTTCATCTTCATAAATGGTTGCAGATTGAATTTCTCCATTGGAAATTCTACAAAAAATACAATTAGTTTCTTTCATTTTATATTCTCCTTCTTTTTATGTCACATTTTGTTACACTAAACTGTTTGAATTATTTATATTTTAATGCTAGACTTATTTGGGGTGATAAAGAAATGCTAAATGATAATGACAGGCAACAATTAGAGGAAATAATGGAAAACAATCCTGAGTTTAACTGCCTTCTATTAAAAGTAATCGAAGAAAATAAATTTAATAGTTGTAAATTGTCTCATGAATTAAGAAATCCAATTACATTAATTAATAGTTCATTGCAATTAATTGAATCACAACATCCTGAAGTTAAAAATTTTAAGTTTTGGAACGAAACTATGGATGACCTTCAGTATGTTCGAAAACTTTTAGATGAGCTTACATCTTATAACAAAGGTAATACTTTAATTATGTCTGAGTATAGTATCAGTGAGCTTCTTAATTCTACATGTACTGCTATGCTCGCTGACATCAATACTGCCACTAGAACATTTACTACTAATTACAGTGAAGAACTACCTATCATTACTGGTGATTCTATCAAGATTCGTCAAGTAATAACAAATCTTCTTGTTAATGCAAAAGAGGCGATTGACCCAAACAATGGTATCGTAAGTTTAAAAGCTTACTGCGCAGATAATGATCACCTTCAGATAGAAGTTGCAGACAACGGTTGTGGTATTCCAATTGAGCACCAAGAATCAATATTTGACCCTTTTGTAACTTTTAAACAAAATGGTTCTGGTCTAGGTCTTTCTATATCTAAAAAAATAGTTGAAGCACATAATGGTTCGATTCAATTTGTATCAAAACTTAATGAAGGAACTATTTTTTATATAACATTACCAATTAATCCACCATCTAAGAATAGGCTTACCCACGACTAAAGTCGTGGGTATTTATAAATCCACTTCAATGGCTATGCTATTTATTCTATATTATTAGCATCTATAACTGTCTTTCATCCTACCAATTATTTCTATTTTAAAAAGAGAATATTTCATCTAATAAACGAAGTATCTTAAAATCACCTTTTGCTGTCATTTCTCCTGACATAAAAGCTCTTTGAAATGTCATTCTTCCATCCATTATATTCTCAAGTACTTCACTTGACAGCTTAATGACAACCTCTGCGTTCTCCATAACCCCATAATAACAATTTAGTTCTTCTTTATTGATATCAAGAACAAGGGTCCTTTGTTTATCCGAAATATTAAAAGAATAACTTACTGTATGAGTATTGGTACAAATAAAATGGTCTTTAAAATCATTGATGTATTCAACACGTTTAGACACATCTTTAGAATCTAGCTTTGTCTTAAATAAGCTAGATAACTGTTCGATATCTTCTTTTTGTTGTTTCACATACCTGTCATCTGATGCATATTTAGAAAGTTGTTCCGTTTCTTGTGGTGAAAGCTCTATCCCCTTGGTTCTTAAAACATTTTGCCTAACTGCCATATTACTTGTTGGCATATTTTTGAGTTTTTGTGAAATTGCTCTATATAAGTTTTCAGATGCTTTCTCAATAAGAATGGCATACTCTGCGTTAATTTCAAAACTGGCTAAATCATCCACATATCCACTCATTCCGTTGCACTCTAGCCCGCCTAGAATAGCCCAAGCATTCGAAAGTGTAAGATTCGCTTCTCTTTCTCCATATGTAGTTGACATAACAATTGGTTGCATATATAAAGTACTAATCTTTTCTTTATCCGCATATAACCAACATGCATCTAAGAATTGTTGCATGTATCCGCCAATACCAAGCCACTCAACCGTTGTAGCAAATATAATCCCATCGGCTTCTTTTAGTGTTTGTGGTAAAGTCATAATTGCATTTTTTTGTTCAAACAGATTATATTTTACTACTTCTACTCTTAGTTCTTCAAATACTTGTTGCATTTTATTAATCACATATAAAGTGGGATCATCCATAAGCCCTCTTCCACCGTAATATATATTGATTCTCATATATACCTCCTTCGCCATTTCTAGCGATTATCACTAAATTTGTATCTATATTTAATCCTAACCTTTATTGTATAATATCATAGTCAAAGTAGCAAGAAAGTTTTCCATATATACTTATAATTTTTTTCTTCGATATAAAACTATCCCTAATATAATACCACTAATAATACCACCAATATGAGCCACATTATCTACACTTGTTGATGAAAATCCATAATATACACTGACTAATATCAAAAGGCCCATTCTTAATGTAGTTATTTCCTCTAATCGACCTTTATTCACTAATACTACATAAAATAAAGCTCCAATCACACCAAATATTGCACCTGAAGCACCTGCTGATACAGCATTTTCGCCTCTAATATAGTTATAAACACAAGATAATCCACTTGCACCTAGCCCACTTAATAAATAAATAATAACATACTTAACTCTTCCTGCCGTTCTTTCAAGAATATCTCCAACAAAAAATAATATAAACATATTATTAAACAAATGCTGTATTCCAAAGTGCATAAACATAGATGTGAATAATCGATAGTACTGTCCATAATCTACGATTAGGGGTGCATATGCTGCTCCACTTCCTATCATATATTCGGTATCTAAGGTAGAACCTCTCATTTCCATCACCGCAAAAACAATAATATTAGCTAAAATAAATAGGTTGGTACATAATGCATTCTTTATTATTCTGTCGTAAGCTTCTTTTATCATATCATGCCTCACTTATTTTATTAATAATGAGACCTTACCACTTTATAAAAAATATGTCAATCTATCGGAATACATATTCTAAGGTAGCAAAGCGAATTAAATCCTCCGTTTTGATTTCTACTGTCTCATTAGATTCCAGCCTTCTGTTGTTATGAAATGTTCCATTAGTTGAATTTAAATCTGTAAGAAAATATATTCCATTATCGTTTTTAATTTCTGCATGAATTCGACTTACCCTCTCATCTTGAATAATTCCATCCACATGTTCTGCCATTTTACCGATCAGAAAAGATTTTTCTACTAATTCCATATTATCGTATTGATCCTTTGATGAAATCAGTTTTTTGTTAGTTGATTTATATGCTAATAAAACTGTATTCCCATATGTTTCTATTTGATTACTTACACTTGTATTTTTTGAAATATTATATACTTTTGGCAATTCAGGGCTTGTTTTGGAATAGTTTATATCATTTTGGTTGTCTGCATTATTTGTGTTTAATAGTTCCTTAGGGTTAGCTACATCATTACTATAACTTTCTTTCTTTGTATTATTTATTTTAATGTTATTACTTATTTTATTTTCATTATTTATTTTATTTTCATTTTGCATTATTTTGTTACTATGTTCATACTTCGTATCTGTCACTTTATATGAAAATGGCAAATCTTCTTGTGCTTGAGTAACTACAATAATATCTGCCTCTTCTTCACTTCTTTCTTTGCGTTTTTGGATAAGTATATATATTATAACAACTCCAATAATCAAGAATGCTCCTGCTAATTTTAAGGCAACATCATTATCAATTCTTATATTCTTTATTAATTCTATGTGAAACAATAAATAGTAGATTAAAAAAGCTATGACAGCTGCACTTACTATACCACTAACTATATAAAGTGGTTTAAATATGTTTTGATTCTTTTTTATGTTTTCTCTTGGTTCATTTCTTGTTTCAATAGGATTATATTCACTAACATTCTTGTCTTCCCTCGTAAATTCATCCAAACTCTCGGCAGGAATCTCCTCATTATCTCTTTTAATTGAATTTAATATTTCTTTTAAACTATAATTTTCATTTAATGTCTGCCTATACAATTCATATGCAGTTGCAACTGCATGCTTATCATTATGGTCAATTTTATCTAGGATATATGAAGTTAGTTCATTAAAATTTTTACTCATATCCACTTCATATCCCGGCATATAGCAAAAATATATTTGATTCGTCTCTATATTCATATAAATGTATTCTGGATTCAAAATAAAATCATTTGGATTTAATAAATATTCCACACTACTGTCTAACACTTTTAAAAAGCTTGTAATAATATTATTAAGCTCATTCATTCCAATTTTTTTCTTTTCAAATGTTCGGTTCATTGGTTGTTTTGAAGTAATTTCATAGTAATATTTTATTATACCATCAAATTTTCGCATGTTACATTTCATTATAAACGGAATTTTATTTGATATTAGCATCCTAACCTTGTAATCATCAATTATTTCCGAATTAGAGTTGTTAAGTATCATATAATTATTGTTTAAATCCCTTTTGTATTCTCTATTCACAATTAATACTCCCTCCACTTTTAATTTAGAAGCTTTTCTATTTTTATGCATTGTCTGATAAAGCTGACTGGGTTTTCTCTTTTTATTTTCTTTGTAATTGAAATATCCAATACTTCTTTATTAAAAATAGTGTTAACCACATACATATTAGGAAAATAAAATTTACCATTTATTGTTACCGATATTTCTTTATTTGTTACCACTATTTGAGTATTAATATTTTTTGTACAAATAACCCTCTCGTTAATCACCTGTTCGCTTTCTAAACCTAACTTTTGTTTAATTTCTTGATTAGTCACATTTTGTTCATTGGTATATTTATTTGCAAGAAATATGGCTCCTTCATAAACAACGGCTCTATCATGCAAAAAAAAGCTCATGTATATCAGTATCACTGTTGTTCCTACTATAATTGGCATCAGCAATGCTGCTTCTATGGTATAGCTTCCCTTCAACTCCATAATAACAAATCTCCTAAAAACGATATAAATAAAAATGGGATGAATGGAAGTTCATAATTTTTATTTACTCCCTTTATTAAAAGTAAAACTGCTCCTATTATAGATGCTAAAAAAGAAGCAGTCATAAGTAGCATTAGATTATCAAAAAAACCTAGAAATAGTCCCGTTGCAATTAGAATGATTCCATCTGCACAACCAATTTTTCCATGTGTTATCACACCAATTCCTATCACAATAATTCCAATCACAATTCCGCCCATTATGGAAACTAATGATAAAACCTCATATTTAATATTACAAATAATACCCGCTAGTAAATATGGCATAATTAACATTATATTAATTTTCTTCCACTTTAAATCTACTAATCCCGCTATACCTAACATACTTGCCACTAATATTTTTATTATATTCATCTATTCTCCTCTTACTAATTTCCACATCTAGAGCAAGGTCCTCTTGTTCCTACTTCTGAAATAGGAATTGCTATAACGCCTCTTTTTAATCCACTACATTCTCTTGAATTGTGATAACGATCCCCTGTATTTGTTATATATACTGAGCCATTGTTAGTTTCATCTCCACATATTTCACATTCATAATACTTTCCCCCTCCACTATTTCTAAGATTCTTAATATCATTGATGTTTACTTGAGAAATTGATAAATTGATATGTGTACATGAACTACTTTTATGATACACTGTGCCCGTTTGCGTTATATATACTATTTCTTCTGCATCTTCTTCATTTTCTGAAATCTGATATCCTGTCCACCCTCGCATCCTGCAGCGTTGAAGTACAGGGATTTTTCCAAGATGAAAGAAATTACATGGAATGGATATTTTGTACGTTGCTATAATATCTATCAAATCATTTTCTCGCATGTATGAAGACATAAGAAAGCTAATACCATTGTCAATATTATTATTCTGCTTATAGTCCTCTCCCAGTTCTTCTGTAATTTGATTGCTTACATAAAGATTACTAAGTCCCCAAGTAACTATATTTTCTAATTGACCCGAATTAATTATCTCGTTATTTTGGCCTTGTTTATACACATAGGTATATACGGATAGGGATTTTCCTTGCTTATATATTTCATTACCTATTTCAGCCTGGACCCTAACAACTTCTGTAAAGTACATCATAAAGCATATTGCAAATATGAAAATTGGAAGAACCATCGCAGCTTCTACCGTCAAGCTACCTTTTAAGGAGGTGAATAGAGACACCCTTTCAGAATAGAAGCTCAACTTATCATTTGGGGATGATATGTATTGAAGTGTTTGGAGAGAGTTTTTTATTTTTTTAGATTTTTTGTTTACGGGTATCCTTTTACAATGAAAGGGCATCGCCATTCACCTCCTTTTCTATTAATAATAGCAAAAATCACGCGTTATCGAGTAGTTGTAACTGCTACTTCCCCTGTTTAATGTACGAAACGGTAGTCTGAGAAATAAACTTCCCACCTTATAATCTATCGTACTTGTAAATCCCTGAGTACAATTATCTATCTTAAAATTATTGTTTGATAGTTTGTCTTGAATCGATAATTCAATTAAATCAAGACTTCTCATTACTTTTTTATTCTGGCTTTCAAAATATGTAAGAATTTTCAAATAACCTTCATAATCAATACCATGCCTATCTTCATTACCGCTATCTAACTGATTTGATAAATCAACCAAATTACTAAGCTGTAAATTCCAGTTATTTGAATTTTTTAATAATCCTACTTTCTTTCCCGATAATAACATTCTTACTTCAATTATACTTTCCGCAAATGCCCATGCTAGTAGAATTGTAGCTGCTAAAATTGGTATAAGTGCTGGAATACATAAATATCCAATTAAGAGCGTTGCCAGTTCCGTCGCTTCCGTTCTTTTTACCGTATCCGAAACTAGATATGCAAAGTTGATTCCTTCTCTCATCAAAAGTAATTGATTGACAACCCCTTCTAAATTTTTTTTATCACTCTTTTTCCCACACAGAATATATTCTGACTGGTAATTTAGCACATCTGACGATTCGTTTTGTAATAAATTTGGAAACTTTTCAAATAAATATTCATTAAATAGTGCCTTATTTAACGCATTGTTACTTTGAGCCTCAAAGGTGCCATCTCCAGACTTCAACGTTCTTTTTGACGATATCTGGCTAAATTCGGTGATTTTTTTTTGAGAAAGGGTAGAATAGTCTTTCATAACCAATTGAAGTATTGATGTATTCTTCAGTAAATTAATGGAGTCAACTGGATTTTCTACCTCTGGTGGTTTATCCATTTCCACTTTGCTTTCGTCACCCTCCGCCTCTTCAAGTGCTAATTCATAATTTGTATTATATTCATCCTTTGCTGCATCAACCGTTGTTAATTCATTTGTGTTATTGTCTTCAGAACTTTCAAATTCTTGCTGTTGATCCATAATACTAGAATCATATTGATTGATTAATCTCTCTGCTATTGTAATACCTATTTTATCTTTCATGTATTCCACTGCTTGACTATAATAAGCTTTTCCGTTATTATCTGATGCCAGCACATAGTTATTAGTTGTAACTTCTTCTATTTCTGACACCCACATATCTGCATATTTAAAAACAAATAATTCCTTGTCTGCATTCACATTATACTCCGCATATTTTTTGATTTGTGCGTTAACACGCTCTGTTGAGCCGTCATTAGTCCCATATGCCGTGTCAATAAAAAATAAATCATATAATTCCAAAAGTTCTTGGCTGTATTCCCCAAATAATGAAAATATTCCCATGTCTGTTACATTTTGAAGTTGCATTTGCACACCCTGGATTCTAGCACTTTCTATTGTTGTACAAACGAGTGATAGTATTAGGGTAAGGATCAGACTTAAAAAAACTGTTATATGCCCTTTTTTGTAAAATATATGATTCATAACATCTCCTCCTCTTACCCTTTTACCTTTTAAATTTGAAGCAACGATTTTGTTTTGTTGGATTTAAAGCTGTTAGATTGCTCCTGCATTTGTGGTGATCTTGCTAAAGATAGAATTTACGAGATTACCCAGCTGTGTTTTAAAAATAGCAACTAACCCTATTAGTACAACTAAAATCAGTATTATTTCTACAACCCCAACTCCATCCTCTTCTTTCATAAATCTTTCGATTGTATTCATATTTTCCTCCATTCGTAGGTTTCCTACATCAATACAGTTAGTCGAAATATTTTTCGGCTTTTCCTTGATTAATTAGTTATTAAGTTTCTATTTGTAACTATTCGGTATCTTCATAGTTACTGCTACACGATGCACATAAAATACAAGTTACTTGCATTTTATCGCTATAAAACTCGGGATTTTGCTTTGCAAAATACCTCGCGTTAGTGGGTTGTGAATAGTTACGTCTATTTTACATTTGAAAGGACATACACGCTGGAATCATTATAATAACTAGAACAAGCATTAGGTTTAAAAACATAGGTATCATCAGCTTGGTTCCTGCTTCTTCCCCAATTGTTTTTGCATAGGCTTTTCTATCTTCAAAAGCATCTAAACTTTCACTCTCAAGAATTTGAGATAGTCCTCTTGATCCTTTCCTTAGATTCTGAGTAATTAATGCTGATAGTTTCATATAACGTTGATTTTTAGATCTTTTTCCAAAATCTTCGTAAGCTTTTAATTCTGATACACCGCCTATTATCTCGTAATACGTGATGAGCATTTCTTCATAGGCATACCTAAAATACTTAGAATCCAAATATTTCTTTTCTCTATAATCAAGTGCTATTTTTTTCCAAGCACCTTTTACTGTCATTCCTGCACCTAGTAATAATGTTAGCTTACTCACTATATCTGGGTAATCTGATAATAACTGCTGATTTCTTTTTTTTACTTCCTTTTTTAGTTCGTTATCTTTTCCATAGTAGATAACAACTGCTGTGATAATACCTAACAGAACTACGAATTTTCCGGTTTTACTTTTATTTTCTCCCCATACTATTAATTTACCGTTTATATTTTGAGGAAGCGATATGTATTCTTGGGTAATAGTATCTTGATTTGCTATTTGTATTTTATCCAAGAGATTTTTTGTTATTATTTCTGCATTACTTAAAATTGGAGGTAACACTTTTACCTGGATGATATTCTCCTCGCTATATGACTTATACGTATAGGTAGCGGTTAAGTTTACGTTTATTCCGTTTTCATCTAATTCTTCATTCTTCACTTCTCCATCATTAGATAGTACCTCAAACTTGTCGGTGTTCCATGTAATCTGTAATGGTTTACCCGTTATCCTTGTTGGTAAGTTCATATTACTTCTTATTTCCATGAAGGAACTATTATCACCTAGAATAGTGGCATCCATTTGCTCTTGCGCTTCTCGAAACATATTAAATACTTCCGTTTGCGTTAATTGTTGTTCATCTACTTGAAATACAATTTCTTGATCTAATACCTCCTCTTCCACTGAAAATTCTAGTTTTTCAGATTTTTTTCCTTGTGAGTAGCTACCTCTTTGTAGGTAATTATTGTTAGTTATAATTTTTTCGTTGTTTTGGCTTACTATTACGATGATAGACAATATGCTTCCTGCAAATATAACCATAAGTGACATGGCTAATTTATCTATATAATATGTTTTGATATGTTTTTGCGATCGATCCGTTGGATTAATTTTTTTTAAATCATCTACGACTTGTGCTCTTACAAAATATGGTAGTAATTTTTTTGACTTTTTTTTATACATATGTTCTACAAGATAAATACTTATTTTGTAAAAAGGCAGAAGCACTTTAGATGACGGTGTATAATTTATAACTTCCACTTTTCTAAATACTATGAATCCAATTAGAAAGCTTGTATCTATTATGATTGCCATTATCATCTTATACCTCTACCTCCACAATTTTTCTCCCCAGTAGATAGGCTAGTCCATATATTCCAAGACAAATTGTCATAATGATTATTCCAAATAAATTATTATATAAAGAATCAAAAAATCCCTGTGATGTGCTTCCTACATACAAAATAATCATTATGGGAATCATATTCATGATTCTTTGTTCTAGTTTTTTATCAGACAGAATAACTTTTATTTCTCTTTTTACATCGATTTTTCCACTAATACTATTTGTGGTCATATCAATAATTGATATGAAATCACCGCCTGATCTTTTAGCAATGGTAAATACTTCTGTAAAACTTTTAATATCTTCATCACCACTTCTCCTTGATAAATCTTCAAGTAATGTTTCAATTGTCTCGTTCATCTCTAATTTTCTTACGATATAATACAATTCTTTTATAATTAATGCTTCTTTTGAATAAACTAATAACAAATCATCATACGCCTCAGCAAATGCATTTTCAATTGAGTACCCAGCTGACAGTGCTGAGGAAAGACTACTGATAGCATCTCTAAATTGTACATTAAGTTCGTTTTTACGTTTACTGTTCAACAATTTTTTCTTATCTTGAAAAAACATTTTAATAAATAAAAACATAATAATGATTGCAATGATGGAATGATAAAATAACCAACCAATCACGCTGCATATCACCAGCCATTCGCCTGCATATAACGCTATTTCTAGTTTAGTAAATTCATACTGATTATAATCAATCATTTCGCACCTCCTTTGCCATTATTGTTATAACTTTATTCCAGCCGATTGTAGTTTACCCGTATACTTAAGTTCACTTATTTTATTAAGGCTACCAATAATTTTTTCTGTTGTACTGTCACTACCCTCTTCAAATAAATACAATGGACAAGTTTGAATCTCACCATTTTCAAATCCAGTAATTTCAACAATTTCTAGTACTTTACGGCTCTTATCTCTTAGTCTTCCTAAGTGAATAATGATGTCAATTCCTGCCTCTAGTTGACGCCTTACTGCATTAATAGGAATGTCCATTCCCATTAATATCATAGTTTCTAGTCGACTTAACATATCTTTCGAGCTATTTGCGTGACCTGTTGATAATGAGCCATCATGCCCAGTGTTAAGGCATTGAACCATATCAATAGCCTCTGTCCCCCTTACTTCACCGACAATAATTCGAGTAGGTCTCATTCGAAGTGCCGACTTAATTAGGTCCCTGATTGTAATAGCACTACATCCCTCAACATTTGCATTTCTGGTTTCAAGTTTAACCAAATTATCAATACCGAGTATTTGCAATTCTGCTGAATCTTCAATTGTTATAATTCTTTCGTCTTTGGGAATATAATTAGATAATGCATTCAGAAATGTGGTTTTACCAGATCCGGTTCCACCGCTAATAAATATGTTATAGCCTGCAACAACAAGCTTTTCAAGAAAATCTGTTGCTTCTTTCGTAATGGAATTCCATTGCAATAGATCTTGCATGCCGATCGGTTTATCGGGAAAACGTCTTATGGTAACAATGGGTCCATTAATGGCAACCGGCGGCAATACCACGTTGACTCTCGCACCATTTTCAAGTCTTGAATCTACAATTGGTGTGGATTCATTTACAACTCTATTGGTTCTTGCTACAATCTGTTGTATTACATCTTGTAGTTTATCTGTGCTTTCAAAACATTTGTCCCACTTATACAAACTACCTGCTCTTTCAACAAATATATTATCAATTCCATTTACCATTATTTCTGTAACAGAATTATCATCCACCAGTTCTTGTAATATATCCAACTTTCTTAACGAATTAAAAACTTCTCTTCTCAATTCATTTTTATTTTCGAGACCAATATACGTTTCTTTAGAGTGTTCAATAATTAACTGATCAATCATATTATATATTTCAATATCTGTCATTTCTCTCGAGATATCAATTTCTTTTAACACTTGTTCTCTTATTATTTTGAGGTATTTTAGTACCCGTTTCTCCATTGTTCTCCTTTACCTTGCCAACTGTCTTACGCAATCGCCAAGTTCACTCCATATAAGTTGTTCAGCATAACACTCTCGACTTCCAAAGCTATTATGATATGGAAGTTTTATTTTTTTAATTTTTGCATTTAGTTCTCCATATCCAGCAACCGTAATAAGTTTTTCGAACTGCTCTATTTTAGCCGCCGACATATAATCTTCCCGAATTGGCATATAGATTTGATTGCATTCACTAAGAAGCTCTATCAGTCCATCTACACCATCACCAAAATCAATAATAATTGTTTCATACTTACTATTTGCATTTATTTCATATATTAATCTTTGCCAATCTTCTTTTTTTACCTCTCGAATATCCATTGGGGTAGTCGCAGGTGGGATATAATCTAAATTATTGACCGAATCTACAATTCCTTCTAATTTAACTAATATGTTTGATTTGTCCTGACGTAAATAATAAATTACATCCGACAAATCTGCTTTATATTCTTTTTGAAATATAGTGGAAAATCCTGAGTATTCCTCCATATTAATATATAACACTGCCCTTTCCTTTGCGATTACCTGTCCTAGCGTGAGGCAAAATGATGTCTTTAAACTTCTTTTAATGGGGGAATAGACGCCTACGATATTGCAGTTTTTGTTGAGTATAGACAACGGCTCCTCTTCACGCTCCGCATAAAAATTCATGATTTCTTTCAGTATATTTCCTGCTGATTGGTATTTGTATATTGTTGGATAATTTCTAGAACTACTTACTGCTTCCTGTTCTGAAATCATTACTATCATCCCTATATTGTTTTTATGTATTAAATCAATATTAATTTTGTCTGAAACCAACAGAATATCGATATAATTAAGTACTACATATTCCAAAATGCTATCGTCATTTGTAAATGCTTCTGAAAAAAATATTTTATTTCTATTATTAAAATAGTCTGCGAGACTGTATGCATATGCAGCCTCACTATCGCATATTGCTATAATTCTATTTTTCATACAATTCCTCCCCTATAGATTAAGACACTGATTAAAATTGGCAATGTAAAATGTATTGTATTATTTTTTTCTCGTTTATAAACTTGGATTTTTTTAGTTTGATATGTCATAGAAATATAATTGATTAAATGATTGAAATAAATATAGATATTACAACTAATTATTATTTTCCCTAAAGATAGAATAGCACCTATTAAAAACGCTATGATAATACATGAAAACACGCCTTGTGGACCCAGAAACATGCCAACTACTGAAAATAATTTAATATCACCGGCACCAATTCCACCTATCATAAATACAACAATCAATAAGAGAACAGGAACCAATGCACCAATTAAAAAATAACCTATATTTTCTTTTCCTCCCCTTATAATTTGAAGGCTAAAACCTATTAATAAACCAACAATAATCAGTTTATTGCTTACTTTACCTGTAGTAAAATCCATGACCACCGCAACGACTACCACAAGTAATAATACTAAAAATTTGTCAAACTACCACCCCTATCACTATAAAATGTTTAACTAATATTTTTAAAATAAATGGATAATTTTAATGCAGATTGCATTAACTGATAACAAAGATTTGTCTTAAGTAAATTTATTATATAATAGCTTTTATAATTTGTCTACCATATTTTATTATTTTTAAAGAATTTTATTTTTTATAACTTTGCATTTTTTACTATTCTTTTAATATTTTTTCATTGTTATTCTGCTATTTTCATATCATGTTTCTCCTACAAAAACTTCAATGCTGTAATTGCATATATTAATAACAATCCCGGAATCCCTAAGACGCCTATTGTCCCTACTGTACTTAAATTAATTCCTACTAATAGATCAATTCCTCTGGCCACAAACATCGCATTAAGAAAATGGATGCATATCATCCCTGATACCATTCTAAGTAATATGTTCACTATAAATTCTATCTTGTTTTTTGCAAGAACTATAACTAGCACTAGCAAGCACATCACTATCATAAGAACTACTGCCTGATTTAAATTCATATGAGCAACCCCCTCCCACCTTGTTAAATCAATATAAACATGCTTCACAAACTATTTTTACCATGTACTATAAATATATATATGCCTATTTGTTCAAATTATTACTTTGAATGTATAAATTTATTTTATTTGCACTATACTAGTAAAAATAGGTAATTTAGTTGTGATAGTCACGAGAATTAATCATGTATTTTGGCACAATGCGCCTTTTATTTAATAGGAAATTTCACAACCTGTCTTATTATTAAAAGAACGAAGCAGACCGTACTATCTGCTTTTACCCAATGACTGGATTAAGAAAGTAGGGATATTTTGATTAAAGAATTTTTTAGTATTGTTAAAATACTACCACAGATAAAAAACGAACAAATTTCACTTAAAATATATAATAATCAAGAACACAGGGATTTGCTATCTGATTTGGCAAAAACAAAAACTGATTTGGATATTGCTTATTCAAATTTTGAAAATGTAATTGATCCAGACTTAATTGATAGTTGTATCTATGAGCTAAATGCGGTACAGAAAAAGTATAAATTTTTGTATGAACGTGTAAAACAGCATGAAGCTGAAAAATTTTCATAGTTCTATAGGTGTTTAAAGATAAAAGTCGATAAAATGATTACTCATATCATTTTATCGACTTTTAATTTATATATTGTATTATACTCGAAATCCTCTATTAGAGTCTAATTTCGAATAGCTCTCTGTCAACGTACCCTTTCCATAGGTAAGTCCCGCATAAATCTGTTGCGTATTTCCCATCATTGGACCTGACGTATCTTGTTTTGCTACCTCACGAAATGCATCTGCTAAATTATGAATCATTCTCTTTATTGCCTCAAAGTCTTGTGGTTTTTTCTTAATTACAGACGTAATAAGAAGTTTATTTATATACACATATAGTTGCATCAGTTCAAGCGCAATCGGATATTTTGTATCAAGAGATGACATAAGTTTACCTACACATTCTCTTGCTTTCTTAGTGGCATCTATAAATCCGTCCTTATTATCTAGTTCATAGCATTCTGCTGCATCATCAATATATTCCAGAACCATATCATATATTACTACAATTAATCCACTGCGATTACACTGCGTAATCCTAAGTGTAAAATCCGATATTTTATCTTTTTTCATAAATCAGCCTCTTATGTTAATAATTGTAATACAGTCTGTGGTCTATCATTTGCCTGTGCAAGAATAGAAGTTCCAGCCTGAGATAAAACATTTTCTTTTGTATAGTTTGTCATCTCTTCCGCCATATCCGTATCCATTATTCTTGAATATGCTTCTTCTAAGTTAAAGGATGTTGCATCAACACTTGATGATGTCGATTCTAATCTGTTCTCATATGTTCCAACCGCACTTCGAGCCGACTGGATTTTAGCAAGAGCTGCATCAATGGCATCTAAAGAACGACCTATCCCTTCTGAACCTACCATATTAAGATTATCGATTCCCAATGCCTTTACAGATACATCTGGAATAATAATTTCAATAGACTGTCCTTCACTTGCTCCAACCTGAAGTATCATGGAACCCATTCCAGTCGCCTCAATATTAATATCTGCTGAAAGCGTGGCATCATCATTCATTCTAGTTAACGTATCCCCATCCACAGAAATATTCATTTCAAATCCGTTTCTATCGGACACTGTAACTTTACAACCATCTGCTTTATATGTTGCCGTTGTTGTAAATCCTGAAGTTGTATCTAATGTAACTTCTGCATCTACTCCTACTTCACTAATAGTGCCACTTGTTGCAAGATCACCTATCCCCAATGCATCTAATAATGCTGTATTATCCGATGAAATATTAACATGTGTATCTGAACCATATTCTTCTGATACAAGCAAGAGGCTTGTTGATCCATTTGTAAACCCTGTTGTTACATAACCCGCTGAATCACTAGTATCCGCTGTATAAGTATCTAGCGCCCCTACCGTAGCATCAGAAACTGAGAACAAATCAATATCTCCTAACTTAGCACCATCTCTCAGTTTACTATAAACCTCATCTGCCGTATCGCCCTCTTCAATGTCAATCGATACACCATTTATAGTAATCGTACCTGCTTGTGCAGCTGTAATTGGATCTGCAAGGTTAACCTTATCATTCGTACCAGATGTGTTCATAACAACAGCCTTCTCTGGTGCAACTAATAATGTTATATCATAATCTTGTGCGATAACACTACTTGAATAGGAATCCACTGTTACAGATGGTGAATCCGTATACGCTCTATAATCAAGATTTCCATCTAGCAATGTCTTCTCATTAAATTGAGTATCTGTTACCAATCGATCCACTTCATCTGTTAAAGAATCAACTTCAACTTGAATGCTTTCTCTATCTTCATCCGTATATGTTTCATTTGCAGCTTGAACCGTAAGCTCTCTCATTCTTTGAAGAATTGTATTAATCTCTTCCAATGCACCATCCGCAGACTGTAATACGGAAATTCCATCTAACGAGTTTTGCGATGCATTCTCAAGTCCTCTAATTTGTTCTCTCATTTTTGTTGATATTGCTAATCCTGACGGATCATCCGAGGCATCATTGATTTTATATCCTGATGATAATTTTTCCATTGATTTTGATAGTCTATTTTCTGTACTACTTAAATTATTATTCGCTATAACAGCAGAAATATTATACGTAAGCTTCATTTTTCCTCCATCTGTGCGTTTTATGCACATATAAGTAACCGTACTTTAAAATTTGTACTGGTACCTTTATACATTTTTTCTTATAAAGATTTTATCGGTTAAAATCAGTGAAAACTTTAGTATTTTCTTTGGTAACTACAAAAGTCTGATTGATAACCATATTTGTTATTTTAATTACTACCAGCATGATGCATCGATACTACAAACGATCTAGCTACACTGTACAAATCTCTTGCACTTGTTTCATCTGCCGTGTTTGTTAACGTACTATCTATTTCCTGCGTAAATGTATTAATATTTAACTTTTTGCTCGTTATATAATCAACTTTATTTAATGATAAACCTGCTGCCTCTAGTTGTTGTGAAAATTCACTTTGATTATCCTGTAAGATTTGTAAGCCTTTTTGATTATCTGCTACAATATATCCTGAAGCGGTTTTGTTACTAAGTGTAAATTCAGCTGCTGCCTTACCAATTGTATCATTTTCCATAGTTATAGAAACTTTGCTCGTATCCGTACCATGTAACACGGTAAGATTAATAGAAGTAATTTCATCCCCAATTCTTACTGGAATTTCATATTTTTCTTCCTTACTTAAGTTTGTCGTCAGTTTTATTTCATTTCCTAAGAGTTTGAGCTGCTTCAAATCAATCGAGGATATGTCAGGCTCTTCAGACTGATCATTGATTGCTAATATAGAAACTTCTTCCAGCTCGTCATACGCCTCTTCCAACTCATCCTTGGACGTAATTGACTTAGAAATTTTATCCACTGCTTGTGTCACAGCACTATCTTCTTTTTCATTTGATAATAATTTTTTATACATACTTCCACGATTTGTCATTAATGAATTGGCAGCCAACATATTATTCATTGTAATTGGTTGCTCAAAATCTGTGAGCATTTTAACAACACCTTCTTCCACTTGTGAAGCTTCCTTCATTATTGAAAGTTGTTCCTTATAGTATTTCTCTGTCACTTGGTTATCTTCCTGTGTATTAACCAGTTCATCTGCAAATTGCTCCAAGGACATGTCTTTTATCGTTCCATTTTCAAATATTTGTGAAAGTTTATCTGGTGATATTTGTCTAAGTGTCTTGTCCACTAAATTCTCATAATAAGTCACGGTTTCTGATTCTTGATTCTCACTCTGGCTCTGGCCCTGATCTGAATTTGTGCCACTATTAAAAACTGTCGCTATTTGATTGCTGATTGATGTTGCCTTAAATGTCAGGGACTCCAATTCTCCAAAATTATCATCTACTTTTACATCAATACCTTTATTCTTAATATTTCTTACTCCTGTAAGTAAATTATTCAGGGTGATATCTGCATTCTGATTTACTAATGCTCCAATCACCTCTCCGTCGGTCTTCTCTACATTGTTAATCAGTCGATACATACCTACATAGGCATCTCTTTCTTCTGCAGTAATATCGTTATTCTTTTCCAGTTTCCATAAAAATTCACTATACTTATCCTGCGTATTATCCATGCCAAGCTCTGTTTTTATTTCACTGATTTGATTGTTCAACTCATTTATATTTGTATCTAATGGATTGATTCCCTCTCTTACCATCGTAAGTACTACCTGTGGTGTCAAATTAGAAATCGTACTACTAACAGCTGCATCGGCTGCCTTAACTGCGTTAATATTATCGGTTGTGATATCCATGCTGTTATATCCTAAAATTCTTACAGCTCGTCGATTCGATTCTGTTGTATCTAGTTCCAAATCATTAAGAATATCATCTACATTTTGGAACGCTTTTGTTATTTGATCACCCATGTCACTTCGAGGTTTTGTCATGAGTGCTTCATAACTTTGATTAGCTGTATCATATGTGCTCTTAAGTATCGTACCTGTGGTGTGGATTCCATTAATTGTATTTGGTGTTTCACCAGCAACTACACTTGCTAATACTGTGTTTGGTACATATTTAATATCGGATATCTTCGTCGTTATTTCTTTTAATGAATTAATGTTTTCATCTGTTTCATCAATATTGTTATTTGATAGCAATTGTTTATAATAGGAATCTTCTGCATTTTTGAGGTTTTCAATTAAAGATTTTAGGTCTTGTGTTTCTATTGAAATTCCTTGTTTTAATAATTTATAATTCGCCTCTGAAGTCATCTGTAATCTTATTTCTTCTAATTGTCTTCTTGCCGTTATAAATGCGATATTATCATCCGACACTTGAATATCGAAATCTGCTGTAGTTGTTGATATTGTTGAAGCTGTACTTGATGTTGTACTTGATGTTGTACTTGATTCAACACTTGTTGTATTAACACCACTGGTCTGGGTTGCTGACTTTGTAGTTTTATCCCCTTGTACACTACGATCAGTTTCACTTTCCTGTGCTTTCTTAAGATTATATATATTAATCGGCTGTTCTCTTGCAATAACCGTCTTTATCGTTTCATCTGTTGTATTATTAATTACATTACAAGCATCCTCTGCTCTGACTGCATAAGAATCTACCTGAGAAAGCAACGCCTGTGATGGTCTTTTTCCCTCTTGTAACGCCTGTATTATGTTATCTAAGGTAGCTTTGCTATCCACCGGCAAGTCTATATCCTTTAATGTCTCATATCCCTTCATGGTGTCCTCTGTCAATGGAATATGATTTTGAACAAGCCATTTTGCATCTGTTAAAGTATCTTCATTCACTTCTAAATCCGCGCTCTCAATCACTTTACTCATTTGTTCTTGTAGTCCATCCCAGTTAAATTCATCGGAAGTCTTACCATAATACCCTGTGCCCTCTGTAAAGTATCCTGCACCATAAGTACCGCCTATTGTGCTTTGACCACTATATTCTGCCTTGTAGGCATTCTCTATTGTTGGATCCAAGTCATTATTAAGCATATATTTTGCTGCGCCATCCGTGATTGGATTAAGCTGTGATGCAAGTTCCATAGCCTCTAAAGATTCTTCCACATTATCCTTCGTTATTGGTAAATTACTCTCTTGAAGTTTCTTGGCTATATCGTAAGCCAATTGTGTATTATTAGCTGTAACCTGCTTAATCTCATCCATGCTGATATCACCCGTTACTTGATAATCATCACAATGCGTTGCAAGATAAATTTGTATTTTATCAGTAACGGTAACAACCGTATTTACATCCGTATCCTCTAAATCGTATCCTTCTTCATCAAGCTTCGTTAAATCCTGCGATGTTGTAGTATTTCCAAGTGCTATCATAGCCCCTTTTACAAAATCTGATTTTTCGCCTGCTAATGCATCCTGAAGATCTTCTTGTGTGGTATCTCCTATTTTAAATAGTTGATTTTTATCAGTTCCAGTATCCACTAAAAATGCATCTGTACTAAATACTTTTTGTGTTATATTATCAATTGCTTTTTGTGTATTATTAAATTCTAATTTTTTACTAATGTTATTTAATTCCGTTATATTATTATTGATGTCCATGCCTGCCTCCATATTGGATTCTATCTATTAATCCGTATCACGACTCCATGTATTATATTTCGGCATAGTATTCCTCTTACTTAATAGAGACCTACTGAATAATTTCTAACAAAGAACATATCTTTGTGCCTTTTATCATTGCCCCACCCTCTGTTGCATCTATCACTTCTACATCTTTGGCTACTGCTATTCTATTTTCAATCCATTCGCGATACATACATAGTATTCTGGTTGAGTACACGACACCTCCGTCAATTGATTTAACTGGAATCAACCCCTCTAGTCCTATATTTTCTCTTCTTGCTGTACCTGATGCATGTGTCAAATTACCAGTATTCGCCATATCGGCTCCTAAAAAAATAATTTTGGAAGCTTTTAGCCTAATACTTACATCCAAGGCTGTTGTTGTAACAGATCCTCCCGATTGGTATAAATTCCAATTATTTTTTTCTGCATACTCCTTGGAATCTGGAAAATCATGCTGACAAATAAGATATTTTTTTCCCTCATTTATTTTAGCAATTTCTCTATATGCAGTTGATAGAACAAGTAACGAAAAATGATTATCTTTCAAATCTACAATTTGTTCTATTATGTTTTTTTGTGCATCGGCTATAATTGTATAATCAGGTTGTATCCCAATACTTTCAAGTTTTCTGTGTACGGTTCCAACTGCTAGAATAATGCTATTCGCTGGTTTTTCCTTAAGTAACTCAATATTCTTATCCAGCGAAGGTCCTGCTGCAATAATATATACATCTTTTCCCTTGAACTCTGGTAAAAGCTCATCTATATAGTGATCACAATTCTTGATGTTACTTATAAAATTTGAAATCATCGAATCACCCTGATTACGAATTGAACTATCAACGATAAAAAGATTTTCAAATTTACCTCTAATCCTGTCATCTTTAATATTTCTAATAGTTGGTTGATGCATACCCACTACACTATTTTTTGAATCACTCTGACTGGCTTTTGCAAACTGTATATAATCAGGATCATAATATATATTTAAACGTCCTGTTGTTAAGTGGTGCATATTCCCATATCTACAAGCAAGCTTTATAATATTTATATCACTTTCATATACATCTACATTTTCTGCATTCTTATACTCTAATAATGCATTACCATTATTCAGTAGTTCCATTCCAAATATAGTATAATGTGATATTCTGGGATTATAATATGTGTCTGCAAATATTTTACTTGCATTTTGAGGATCGTTATTACTTACTAAATAAAATTCTTGATTATCCCTTATAATTTTAACGGTAACACTACCATTTGTAGTTGATTCAACAACATATTCAGATTCAATATCCATGTTATATCTAATCATTTCAGCAAGATTTATATCATATTTTTCTAAATTTTGAATATTTTGTTCATACATATCTTGAAATAATAAAACGTTTTCTTTCAACATAATTATTTCCTGCCACTGAATTAATAAAGGCATAAGTTGGAGTTCTAGTAGATCTGACAATAAAATATAATCACTATGATTTTGAGCATTTGTAATATTTTCAATTACTTCCATAATATAAATTTCATCTACAGTTACTATACGTTCATTAAAATATGATTTATAATTAATAACTTCTGATACATTTACTCTTAATTGATCGATTATCTTAATAAAACTGCTCTGTCCTCTGTAATAATTCTGACGCCTAAAATCATTGACGCTACTTTTAATTGTAGTAATAATATCTTTATTATTATTATAAATTTTTTTCACTTAGTACCTCCATTAAAGCAGTAATATCAATTTAAAATTTATTATAAACAGCATAATTGTTAGCATTAAATTACTATATCTTATTCTATGTCAAAATCAAAATAAGTATCTGGATATGGTTCATCCCTAAGTTGAAAATGCCACCACTCCGTTCTTATAGAATCAAAACCTGCCTCATCCATTATATCTCTTAAATATTCCCGATTGGCATGTTGCTCCTCGGTGATTGCAGTTGTATCATAATTAGAGATGGTATCCAATAAATCAAAATATCCACCCATATCAATTTCGTTATCATCTTGATCCACAATGGTCAAATCTACGGTGCTACCCCTTGAATGTCTTGATTTTTTAGAAATATATCCATCTGTAAAAAGAACGGATTTTTCCATAGAAGGATAGAATATCTCCTTCATACTCGCATCCTCTGTTTGAGACCATCTCACAAAATGATTCACTGCTTTCTGCGGTCTGTAAGCATCGTAGATTTTAATTCGATATCCCTCTTCTGCAAGATGATCCGCTGCTACTTTCAATGCATCAGCCGCCTGTGTCGTTAGAATAGCAAGTGGCGACTCATATCCATCAATTTTTTCGCCTACAAAGTTATATGCCGTATAGTATCTAATTTCTAATTCTACTGTGAGTATCACATCATCAACGTATACAAATCCTTCTGGTAAGTTGTATTTTTTGACAATGTTTATGCTTTGATTTTTTTCCTCTACAGAACTAATTATGCCACTTGATTCATCTGTTGTGTTTGTCTTATCTTGGCTTTGCTCATCTGTACTAATAGTATTATTACTCTGTTCTAACCTAGTGGCATCTTCTACTGCTTGATCTGTTTCATTATTTGCTATATCGGTATTACTTTCCGATGATTCTTTATCGCTTTGTACTTGATTTTCATTTTGTACTGAATTATCATTTTGTACTTGATTCGTATTTACTTGTTTCTCATTATTTTCTATAAATTTACTGCATCCTGCCAGAACTATCGTACATACAAAAATATAAGATAATCTTTTAAGCATACCGCTACCACTCCTCATTTCCTCATCACTGTTAACTTAGAAGTTCTAGTAAGTCTTGTTTGTCTAAGGAAACACTAGACACCCCTTCTTCCGATATTACTTTGTCTGCTAAATCTCTTTTCAATTCTTGTAAATTTAATATTTTTTCTTCTATTGAATTTCTTGTAATCAGTTTAAATACGGACACTACATTTTTTTGTCCAATTCGATGTGCTCGATCTGTTGCTTGGTTTTGCGCTGAAATATTCCACCATGGATCATAATGAATTACAATATCTGCTCCCGTTAAATTCAGCCCCGTTCCGCCTGCCTTAAGTGATATTAGAAATACTTTCGTATCGTCATTATTAAATTCTTCTACCATCTTATATCTTTTCGCTTTCGGCGTCTGTCCCGTAAGTGTAAAATACGAAATGCCTAGGTGATTCAGCTTTTCTGAAATGATATGAAACATTGTTGTAAACTGTGAAAATAGCAATATTTTATGTCCACCATTAACACCGTTTTCGATTAAATCAATACAAGTTTCTAATTTTGCCGAACTACCCTTGTAAGAATCATAATATAGTGCTGGGTCACAGCATAATTGTCGAAGCTTGGTTAATTCTGCCAAAATCTGCAATTTATTCTTTTTAAAATCATCTTCAGTTTTATTATCAATGCTTTCTTTTAGTAATTGTACATTTGCATTATAAAGTTCTAGTTGCTTGCCTTCCATTTTCGAGTATATTACATTCTCAAGTTTGTTCGGTAAGTCTTTAAGCACGTCTTTTTTCAATCGTCTTAAAATAAAAGGACTAATTAATCGATGCAAACGCTTCAAGGATACACTATCATCTCCCTGAACAATTGGAACTTCTATTTCTTCTCTAAAATGATTATATTTATATAATAATCCTGGCATTAAGTAATCAAAGATACTCCATAATTCACTTAATCTGTTCTCAATCGGTGTTCCCGTCAGTGCAAACTTAACCTTCGCTGTAATTAATTTAACAGCCTTTGCAGCTAACGTTGACTGATTCTTAATATATTGTGCTTCATCAATTACTTCTGTTTCAAATACAATATTACTATAGCTATCCACATCTCTTTTTAGCAAATCATACGAGGTTACCATGACATCATATTGGTTATATTCTTTGATTAGCTTATTTCTTTCCGCGGCGGTACCTGCCACCATACATTTCGTAAGCTGCGGTGCGAATTTCTCTAATTCATTTTCCCAATTATAGATTAGGGATGCAGGACAGACAATCAGACTGGTTTTCTTTCCCTCTTCTTTTTGCGATACAAGTAACGCAATCATTTGCAATGTCTTACCCAGTCCCATATCATCTGCTAATATTCCACCGAAGCCATAAGATGTTAGTGTTTTCAACCATCTATATCCATTCTTTTGATATTCTCTCAAAGTGGATTGAAGTGATTTTGGAAGTTCAAATTCAGCATCCTCCACCGCTTTAATATTCTTAACTAAATTTTTAAAATATATATCTCTATGATATTCTACGTCTTCATTACTTTCTCTCAAGATCTTGTCCAAATACAACGCTCTATTTTGAGGTAAAATAATTTTATTTTCTTTGAGTTGTGCAGCGGTTAATGACAATCCATCCGCTAGTTCCGTAATAGTTGAAAAGGAACTGTCTTCTAAATTAATAAACTCCCCATTCTTCAAACGATGAAACTTCTTACGTCGTTTATAGCTATCCAAAAGGCTTGTCAACTGACTCATTGGCATAGTATCAGCATCCAGTGTTAGTTCTAGTAATCCACTTTCAATCGAAACACCAATAGAGACTTTAGGAGATGCTAGTACTTTGATATTTCTAAAATTGTCTGCAATAAAAACTGTTCCCACTTCTTGAAACGCATTAATTCCTGTTTCCAAAAAATCGAATATCATATCATCATTATTCTTAATGTAAAATGCTTGCTCACTACTATCTGTTACTCCTGCAAAATATTTCTGACCAATGATATACGCGCTACATTCCGCTTTTACATCACGATATATTTCAATTGGATTGAATTTTTCAAAAATATTATATTTCTTTTCATTGTATTTACCATAAATCGTGCAGGTAACATAATTTTTCTCTGGTGCATCTAAATATATTTCAATTTCTGTTGTTGGAGGCATGTACTCTCCAAGATCAACTTCGTTATATTCAATATCACTATAATTGGAAATGATAGGAAGAACCGTAGCACAAAAAGTATTATAATCTTCCTCACTTAAAAATGCTTTGCCGCCGTTGCCGGTATCAATATGTTCAAGCAATATTCCCATTTCCTGCTTATATTTCTCATCACTCATAAAAATCGTATCATTTTGTATCGCGTAAATATGTTTCTTCCCCATAACAATATAGGAGGTGTTATCTCTGTATATCTCAACCCCTTTTTGACTCTTTACGATATGAAATTGAATATTTGGGTTCTTTTCAATTAATTTACAATTATATTCGTTAACAGGTGTAACTACATTTAAGGTACGTTCCTGCATTAAGTTCATGAACTTATCTAATTCAACTCCTGACAACTGTAAGCTTCTCATTGCCTTTGCATTATACCCATATTCTCTTATATAGGATACATGATGAAAATTATCAACAGACTCAATAATAAAATCAATGATACTTAATGACTCCTTAGTAAACGCTTCTCTATCATGTACAAATTTTAAATTTTTACCATATTCATAATCTACGCTATCCGAAATATTATCAACAAACTCCGTAAGATTTTTAATAACATATTTTTTCTGATTTCCAACTTTAAAATCAACTTTCGCTTCATCATTATTTACCTTTAAATAAGGTATTACATCAATATTTCTTCCATTTAACTTGCTCTTAAATGCTTCCTTCTTACTCATATATGCAAAATCATAAATTAAATCGCGTATTCTCTTTGATGTGGCACGTTTTAGTGTTCCCGCTTTTAATTGTACTAAATATTCTAACAATAGAGCCGCCCTATGTTCACAGATTCCCCAATAACATCTACCGCAGTTACAGGTATTTTGAAGCGTAATTCGAGCATCGTCTATTGTAACTTTTACTTTGTACACTTTTTTATTATCGACTACATCTCCTACAATAGTAACTTCTGCTTCATATGTGTCTTCTATCATTAAATTTTTAACGCAACCATTTTTCTGCAATTGCATCGCATATATATAATTTCTGTTACTTTGGCAATATCTACTTATTATTTCTTTGGTTATCGACATAGAACAACTCCTTGATTCTTATTTTGATTGTAACGATTTAGTACCTTGATCGTTACTTTTGATTATATTATTGCAATGATTATTATGTTACACTTTTTGCAACTAATCACTCATACCTACCTTATATTAACATAATATGTAACGATTCAGTACCTTTATAGTTACCATAATGTAATCCTATTATCTAAACAATTTGCATGGACCAATTACACTGATTTTCTAAAATATGAACCACGGCTTCTAATCCTTTTTGATCCTGACTGTCAAACCTCGAAAATTCCGGACTATCAATATCTAATACACCTACGGTTTTACCCTGAAACTGTATTGGCACTACGACTTCGGAATTGGATGCACTGTCACATGGAATGTGTCCTGAAAACTTGTGCACATCATCTACTAGTTGTGTTCGCGCTTCCTTTGCGGCGATTCCGCATACTCCTTGGCCTAATCGAATTTTTACGCAGGCTACTTTGCCTTGAAATGGTCCTAGTATTAGTTGGTCTTCGTTTAAAAGATAAAAACCTGCCCAATTGATTTGCTTTAGTGCTTCATTAATTAATGCAGATGCATTGCTTAAGTTTGTTACTAGTGGAAGCTCTGGTTCTATTAGGGCTTGTAGTTGCAAACACATTAGTTCATATAATTCTTTTTTTTCTATTGTATTTTCTATAATTTCCATATCTCTTCTTTATACACTTTCTATTTTATTAATTGTACCTATTACAAGTATGACCTATTAATACAGCATCTTCTTTTTCTTTTTTAATAAAGCTTTTTATTTGTGGTTTATATTAATGCCGTTCTTATGCAACAACCAAACTCACAAACATTATTATTCATATATTATCATGTTATTTGAAACTCAACAATTATATCTTTTATCTTTTTTACTCTTTCCGTCATATTTTATAGTTTAATTGTATTTTAATATACACAATTAATAAATAATTCATTTTCTTCTTATATTTCTACTATTTTTATTATCAGCTTATATTACCGCAAATATTATCACTCCACATATAGACTGTTCCTATATTGTTGAAAAGTCATAGGAATAAATTCCTATGACTTTAATTAGCTACATAACAAATTATATCCTATACTTAATTTCTTTTACTGCCACTTTTACTTGTTCAATTACATAATTCTGTTCGACCTGTGAAAGCTTTGCATAAATAGGTAAACTAATTAGTCCCTCATAAAGTTTTTCAGCATTATCACAATGAACTTTACTATATCCGTTTTCTTGATAAAATGGCTGTGTATAAACGGGTATATAATGTACGTTCACTCCAATGCCTGATTTTCTAAGCTTATCAAATACTTCTTTTCTATTCACAACTTGAATTACATAAAGATGCCAACTACTATTACATCCTTCCTGTTGAAATGGTGTTACTATTTCATCAATACCAGAAAAAGCCTGATTGTATCTCTTAACAATTTCTTTTCTTTTTTCAATAAATGACTGCAACTTATTCATTTGAGAAATACCTAATGCACATTGAAAATCAGTTATTCTATAATTATATCCCAATTCCAACTGTTGGTAATACCAATCGCCTTCATTTCTAGTCATTAATTTATCATCTCTGGTAATTCCATGGCTTCTATACACGATTAATTTTTCATATAACTCATCACTATTAGTCGTAATCATTCCACCTTCTCCAGTAGTAATATGCTTAACTGGGTGAAAACTAAATGTTGTCATATCTGAAATATTTCCGACCATTTTGCCTTTGTAATCCGCCCCCAGAGCATGAGCTGCATCCTCAATAACTAAAAGATTGTGTTCCTCTGCTATTGCATGAATTTCATCCATCTCACATGGTTGTCCAGTAAAATGTACCGCTATAATTGCCTTTGTATTCTTTGTTATCTTACGCTTAATATCTTTAATGTCAACATTATAAGTTTCAGTATTAATATCTGCAAAAACTGGAGTTCCTCCACAATACAGCACGCAATTAGAAGATGCTACAAATGTAATCGGAGTTGTTATAACTTCATCACCTTCTTTTATCCCCGCAGCTAGACATGCTACATGAAGAGCTGCTGTACCATTAGAAACTGCTACCGCATGTTTTGCACCTACATAATCAGCAACTTTTTTCTCAAACGCTGCAACTGTAGGTCCTGTTGTTAAATAATCTGAACGCAATACCTCTACTACTGCTTGAATATCGTCTTCATCTATCGATTGCGTTCCATAAGGTATATACATAGTAATTTACTCCTTTTTTTTAATAATCAACATCCTATATTTTTAAATAATTTCTTTATAAAAAATCTAACTACCTTTATATCTCTTTTCTGTATAAATTATAATCCTTATGAATTTCTAACATATACCCTGATTTTATAAATACTTTTTGGGAAGCTTTATTATCATGTTTTACTTTTCCTTCTAAATATTTGATACAATCAATTTTCTTTATCTCATCTTCTGCTAAAGACAAAATACCATAACTATACCCATTACCTCGATGTTCTTTACTAATACTATAACTTATAGTTCCTGTATTTTCTAGAATATCAATTCTTATTTGTCCTATATATTCATTATCACATAAGCCTAGATACATTTTACAGTTCTCATCTTTTAGTTTAAGAAAAAACCATTTTTGATGTACACTATATTCTATTTTTTCAAAGTAAAAAGAATTTTTTCTGTATTCAAAGTCATTTGCCCAATTAAATAACAAATCAATATCTTCTTCTTTTACTTTTCTCAGTATCATTTTGGGGTTCATATTAATTATCACCTGAAATTTATATTAGTAGTCTCTCTCTTTGATTATCTTTTGTAAAGGTCTTTCAGTTTCATTATTTCACTTATTTAGCCATCCTAAACATATTTTACTAATTCTCTCATTTGCTCCACACTAAGCCATTCGGTATTTTCTCCTGAACTATATTCAAATTCTGGATCTACTTTTTTTCCACCTGCAATAATCTTATTTTCATTCCACCAGCTATAATTAGGATAAATAATAAAATGTTTGTCATATTCAAAAGTCTTAATAGCATCTTCTTTCGTAATCATAATTTCATGAAGTTTTTCACCTTCTCGGATTCCTACTTCCTTAATAATGCAATCTGACATCATTGCTTTTGCTAAATCAGTTATTTTAAAAGAAGGGATTTTAGATATAAAAGTTTCGCCACCTTTTGCTTCCTGTAATGCTTTAATTACCAGTTCAACCCCTTGGTCTAAGTCAATCCAAAATCTTGTCATTCTGTTATCAGTAATTGGAAGTTCTTTTTCTCCATTTTCAATAATTGCATTAAAAAACGGAATTACAGAGCCTCTGCTTCCTGCTACATTACCATAACGCACAACAGAAAAATTCAAATCGCGCTCTCCAACATAGGCATTTGCTGCAGTAAATAGCTTATCCGATACCAACTTAGTTCCACCATATAAATTAATAGGATTTACAGCCTTATCCGTAGATAGTGCAACTACCTTTTTTACAGAAGGAGAATCCAACGCACCGTCAATAATATTCATTGCACCATTAATATTTGTCTTAATTGCTTCTATCGGATTGTATTCACACGCTGGCACCTGCTTCATGGCAGCCGCATGAATAACATAATCCACTCCATTTAATGCTCTTTCAAATCTCTCTTTATCTCTAATGTCTCCAATAAAAAATCTAAGCTTTTCTCCATGCTCCTTGAATTTATTACTCATCATAAACTGCTTGTACTCATCTCTTGAATAAATAATGATTTTTTTGGGTTGATAGTGTTTCAAAACGTACTCAACAAAATGATTTCCAAATGAACCCGTTCCACCAGTAATTAAAATTGTTTTATTATTTAGCATTTCTTATTCTCCTATCTATTCCTAAATCAATTTATCTCTAAACTACTTTTATGCGTATTATCAAACATATATAAACATATGTCTTTCCGCCTGAATGCATCAATATCTTTGTAGCCCAAGATATATTTCTATTACTAATTATACTATATTATACTAAAATATAATATATCATTTATATATTTCGGCATATTTCCAATATAATTTAGTAATAATAAAAATATTCTTAATTAGGATAGCATTAATTTGCTTTATAATATAAAAACAGCCCTATTATCATATTCAATATAAATAAGGCTGTGTTTTATTATTGTTATTTATTATCTTTGTTATTTATTATTTTCAATAAGACCAACTCGTTTATCTTTTAAGATAAACATTTCTCCATGCCCGGGATATACTTTTATATCCTTAGATAAAGATTCATAATATGCTAATGTACTATTCAAATAATCTTCCTTGTTTCCGCCGAGCATTTTGGTTATTACTGGTTTCCCAGATAAGAAGGCATCTCCTGAAAATATCATTTCATCAGTAAAATAGATTGAAACGCTTCCTCGTGAATGTCCTATTGTTTCTTTTAATAAAATATCAGAATTTTCCCATTTGATTTCCAAAAAATCCTGAAATGTTTTGTCAACCTTTGAGGGTTGAAAATAAGGAATTTCTGTTTTTTTATTACCCATAAACATCATATGTAATCGATATGTACGATTTAGCAAAGTTTGTACATTCCCTAATTCTTGGCTACACATTTCAGATGAAACTATAATTCCCCCAATGTATTTTTTAACCAAACTAAGAGCTGCAACATGATCATAGTGTTCATGCGTCAAGAAAATATATTCATTTGTTAAACCTTGCTTTTTAATAAATTGTTCTAATTGTTTGAAATCATTTGGGTCTATGATAATAGATTTTTTTGTTATTTTATTAAATACAATGTAGCAATTACTTTCATAATCAGTTCCTAGAAATCGCCTAACCGAAAGTTCATTATCCATCAACATCAATATTTTATACTCCTATTTTGAGATACCCACACCATATTTCTCCATTATTTCAATTCCTTTATCAAAAGAATTAAAATCTATAATATCATCTGTTTCCATCATAATATCAAAATCATCTTCTAGTGAAGCAATCAAGTTCATATGTCCAATGGAATCCCAATTGTCTACTGATTGATAAGTTAATCCTACAACCTGTTCTTCATTTACCTCAAAGTTCTCTACAAATGCTTTTACATATTTTTGATAATTTGTCATTTTTATTTCCTCCACTTAATTAATATTTTGTTATATTCATTATTAAATAAAATCTATATCGCTAAATACTTCTTTTGCTTTTGCAGGCTCAAATAAAGATGTACTTCCACCCAGATATTTTTCTCTAAAGCTCCTATTCTGCGCTGCAATACATACTGGTGAATATTCACCAAAATACTTAATACTAAAACCATAATCAAGAATTTCACTCAAAGTTTTTTCTTTTACATTTCCCATTGTTATATTGATAAACGGACATGGTAAAACGTCACCTTTTGGTGTAACAAAAATTCGATTCATTGCCCAGCATCCGCTTATTCTCTCCTTTTTAGGATCATAAAAATCCCAAGTATCATACCAACTTTTGTATTCTTTTCTTATTTTATTGAAAATCCTAATATCTTCTGCATCTAAATAATTATCTTTCCAAACTCCATATGGCATAGCAAGAATAAAATATACTGAAATATTATGTCCTTTTGCATAATCAAGTAAGTCAAATAAATCTTTTGAATGCGAATTATGATGACCAAAAATAGGTTGAAGCCAAGTTGTCATCCCTGCATTCTTTGCATATTCTATTGAAGTAAACACTTTCTCATGTGCTCCTTTTACCCCTCTGGAACGATCAAATTCTTGTGCATCCATGCCCGATATACTTATTCCTATACAATCCAATCCTCTTTTTGCCAACTCATCCGCATATTCTTGTGTTAAAAGATAACCATTTGTTACAAGAATCATTCGAAATCTTTCTGGTTTTATTGCCTTAATAATTTTAAGTAATATTTCTTTATTTATTAATAATTCTCCACCTTGCAATATGATTTCCCATATTCCTAACTCATATGCTTGATCTGCCACCCTTGTAATTGTTTCAAAATCTAATGAAACTAAATTGTATTTATAATCTTCCTTTTCATAACAAAACTCGCACTTAAAATTGCAAATATTATTATAATCTAATGCCAACGTACGTGGTACTTTTCCTACTTTATTGTCATTTTTCCTTATAATCCTTGTATAATTATGTATTCGTTTAACTACATCTGGCTTATCCATTAACCCCATTTGTCACCTCTGCTATTCTATAAATTTATTTATTTTATCAAGAATTTTTTCTTTTGTCAAACCACATTTTTGAAGTAGCATCTCATACTCTCCCGCTTGTGGATATTCATTTTCCACACCAATCATCAACTGTATTGGTCTAACTTTTTTTGAGGTATAGTATTCTGCAATTGCACTTCCCATACCTCCTGCCACCATATGTTCTTCCATAGAGACTAGATATTTATGATTTTTCAGACTATCTAAACATTCTTCATCTAGTGGTTTTATTGTATGCATATCCACCAAAGTGCAACTGATATCCATCTTCTCCAATTCAGTAGCTACTTGTAATGCAGTTGCTACCATAGTTCCTGTAGCAACTAACGCTATTTCACTTCCTGTAAGAAGTATATTTGCTTTTCCAATTTGAAAATCATATTCTTCTTTATAGACAATTGGAATATTGGTTCTTCCAGACAATCTTAAATAAACCGGATTTTCATAATTGGCCAGTGCATACATAGCTTTTACCGTTTCTGCACAATCTGCTGGTGATATAATTGTTATATTAGGTATAGCCCGAATATCTGCTATATCTTCCAGCCCCATATGTGTAGCACTCAAATCTCCCTCTGCAAGACCGCCACCAACCCCTATTAATTTCACACCTAATTTCATATAACCAAGACTCACTCTAATTTGATCAAGTACACGTGCTGTTATAAATGTTGCATAAGTTGCTGCAAATACATGACTTCCTTCTTTTAGCATACCAGCAGCAACACCAACCATATTTTGTTCTGCTATTCCCATATCAAAGATGCGACTTGGATAATTTTCCTGGAATTTCTCTGTTCCAAAATATCGAGCAACGTCTGCTGTCATAAATACAAATTTTTCATCTAAATCTGGCATGTCATTGATAACCATGCCAATCGTTCTTCGCATGCCAAGCATAGACCATATACGTGCGTTTTTTTTATCTATTTTTTGCATTTACTTCAACTCCTCTTTAGCTTTATTATACATTTCCTGAGTAAAGTATCCTATATGCCATTCAACCCGATTTTCGGCAAAACTTACACCTTTACCTTTTATTGTTTTTGCTATGATAGCTTTTGGTCTATCGGTGTGGACCAAAAATGCTTTTTGAATGTCCTCTACATCATGTCCATCTACTTCTATCGTTTCGAATCCCACACTTCTCCAACGATCTGCCATATTTCCTATATTCATAATTTTGGAGGTCACCCCATCATTTTGTAGTCCATTTACATCTATGATTGCCGTAAGATTGTTCAAACCAAAATGCACCGCAGACGATGCTCCTTCCCATACAGAACCTTCATCACACTCTCCATCTCCCATCATAACATATACTTTTGAAGTTGTATTACCTCTTAACTGCATAGAAAGTAAGCTTCCTATGCCAAGTGCCAATCCTTGTCCTAAACTACCTCCTGAAAATTCAAGTCCGTGAGCTACATCTAATTTAGGATGTTTATACAAAAAAGACTCGTTTTGCATAGCTCCTTTGATATCTTCATCACTCAAGTAACCCGCATAATGCAATGCCCCATATAAACCAATTGCACTATGTGCTTTACTCATAATAAAGCGATCTCTTTCATCCCATTCTGAATTATGTGCATCATATTTCAGAAAATCTCCATATAAAACTGCCAATATATCTGTCGCAGACATACTTCCACCAATATGTGCACCTTTCGTTCCGGAATTTAATGCCATTTCAAAAACATCTTTTCTAATATTTCTAGCAATATATTCTAATTCAGCCCTTGATTTCATATGCTCAATTATCCTCTCTACCAATTTGCTCTTGGAGGATTGGTTCCCCCATCTATTCTCAGTATCTGACCGGTAATATAAGAAGACATTGATGATCCTAGAAAGACAACTGCGTCAGCTACCTCCTCCATCTGTCCAAATCTTCCTAGCATAATTGCTGGTAATATACTCTTTAAGTTATTGCTATCGGAATTTTCTATCATGTCAGTTTCTATAATTCCAGGTGCTACTGAATTCACTCTAATTCCAAACTGTCCTAATTCTCTTGCCTGTTGTTTCATTGCTGCATCAATAGCTGCTTTGCATGAAACATAATCGAAGCTAGCAAAGAAAGCATCCATTCCAGCTATTGAAGAAATATATATTATACTTCCTGTTTTATTTCTCTGCATCAACCGGGATATGAATTGTGTAAATTCCATTTGTGCAAAAAAATCAACATCATAGAGTTTTCTCGCATCATCCATTGACATCATATTAAACCTCTGATAATTTGACAAAATACCTGCATTGTTGACCAAAATATCTAGTATATATCTTGTTGCTCTAATTCTTTTAACTGCTTCCCTCATTGCTTCTGAATCACACATATCAAAATAAAGTGGTATTATTTCAACACTATTTTCTTCTGCAATTACTGTTATATTCTTTTCAAATTCATCGTTTTGCTTTCTTGCACATGCAAATATCCTAGCGCCATGTTTTGCCATTCTATCTAAAATCGCATAACCTATTCCTCTATTTGACCCAGTTATAATTACAGTTTTTTCTTCTAATAATCTATTCATTATCTTTCTCCATACTTTTATGATTCATTATTTGTCCCACCTCATCTGGTGCAATAAGAGAAAATTGCATTTTACAACTTATTTTGTCCCCTATCATAGCTTTCGCATCAAACCATGCGATACCTCGGCGATATGTTTTTAAAGTTACAATTGTTTTTAAAACATCACCCGGGCGTACACTTTCATTAATTCTAACAGATTTACATTCTCCAAAATACAATTTCAGTTCTTTCTTTCCTTCCAATGTATTAATTATAAGTCCACCGGTTTGCATTAACGCTTCCATCTGAAAAACTCCTGGCATAATTGGATTACCTGGAAAATGATATTGAAAATACCAATCTGTTTCCTCTACTTTTTTTACTCCTTCAGCATAAATACCAGGCTCCACCTCTATAGAATCAATAAATATAAATTCTGGCATCTGTCTAAAATAGTCATACATATCATAATTGATATCTAAATAGATTTTATTATTCATTATGCCTCCTTTTTATAAATTATAGCAGTTCCTATAATGATTGAAAACTCTTTTCGAAATTGTCTCATTATTAAGTCCACAATTTCTCAATAATGTTTTATAGTTTGCCGCATGTGGATAGGCATCTTCTGCACCAATAATTAAATGTGGAGCTCTTACTATTTTATTTGCAAAAAATTCTGCAACTGCAGATCCTAAGCCACCAATTTTGCTATGTTCCTCTACTGTTACAATGAGTTTCATCTTCTTGAGACTCTCTAGCATTTCTTCGTCTAATGGTTTTATAGTATGAAAATCAATAACCTTACAAGACAAACCTTGACATTCCAATATTTTTTTTGCCTGTAGGCACTCATATACCATTGTCCCAGTTGCTAGTAATGCAATATCGTCTCCATCCGCTAATTGAATAGATTTTCCAATAGTGAACTCATAATCTTCATTATATACAATTGGATTTCTTTGTTCTCCTGTCAACCTTATATATACAGGATTTTTACAATTGTATGCGGCAACAATTGATTTTGCTGTTTCTGTGCAATCTGCCGGTGATAAAATCACAATGTTAGGGATAGAACGCATAATCGCTATATCCTCCATTGCCATATGTGTCGCTCCAAGTATTCCAACGGAATATCCTGCAGTTAATCCCACTAATTTTACCGGAAGCTTCATATATCCCATATTTACTCTGACCTGATCCAAGCATCTTGTTGAGGCAAATGAAGCATATGTAGTGGCAAACACATTCATCCCTTCCTTGGTCATACCCGCTGCTGCACCCACCATATTTTGCTCCGCAATCCCAAAATTGTATACGGCATCAGGTTTTTGTAACTTTAATCGTTCAAGTCCTGAAAAGAAGGTCAAATCTGCTGTTACAACCGCAAAATCATTATCTTCCTTTGCTATTTCAGATGCCACCTGACCAAATGTACCACATCCGCCCAGCATAGACCATGCCCTAATATTTTTTTTATTATAATTCAACATTTATCAATTCCTCTAGCGCTTTCTGATAAAGTTCTGCTGTCAGTATATTATGATGCCATTTTGCATCATTTTCCATAAAAGATATTCCTTTTCCTTTTATCGTATCAGCTATAATTGCAATTGGTTTAATGGATCTTCTATCAAATGCCTTACAACATTCTTCAATATTATGTCCGTCAATTACATAGGTTTCCCACCCAAAGCTTTTGAACTTATCTTCTAATAGTCCCATAGACATAATTGATTCAGTATAACCATCATATTGCAATTGGTTCCTATCGACAATAACTGTAATGTTGTTCAGTTGATAATGTGTTGCAGAAACGGCCGCCTCCCACACAGAGCCTTCATTGCATTCCCCATCACCCATGATTACAAAAATATGCGATGAATTGTTTTTCCGTTTCAAGCCAATAGCAGATCCTACCCCTAATGATAATCCCTGCCCTAAACTTCCACTTGAAAACTCAATTCCCAAATTTTCATTCATTGAAGGATGTCCAAATAATTCTGTCTCGTCACTTTTAAATGTTTCTAAATCTTTCTCAGAAATAATATGCATTTGCTTCAATACTGCATATATTACTGGAACTCCATGTCCTTTACTTAATATTAATCGATCTCTTATGTCCGTTCGATAGTTATATTTAGAAAAATTCATACAATTAAAATATAATGATGTAATAATTTCAACCAAAGAAAATGTTCCCCCAAAATGTAATCCGGATTTTCCTGCCGCTTTAGACATATTCAAAACATCCTGTCTAATTTCAAATGCTTTTAAACTTAAAAGACGCAATTCTTCTTTATCTAGTTCTGCACTCACCAAGTGAATTATTTCCGCCGGTATAAACTTGATTTGCTCTCTGCGCCTATACCAGCTTTCTTTTGACATGCTTAATTTCATTAAGTCATATTTTATGCCTTCTTTTTCAACTGCACCTTCTTCAATACTATCAACATGATAATTTAAATGTCTATTAATTAATACAACTCCTTTATTATCCGCAAATACTTCTCCAAAGAGTATATCCGCATCTAACTCATCAAAATAAAAATTTAATAGGCTTGCCATAATAGAAACCATATTGGGGAAATTCTTATATTCCTTTTCGGCAATATACGCAGAAGTTTCACCACATTTTCCATCTTCTTGCATTAAAATCGAAACAATCCCTACACTAACAGAATCTATTTCTACAACCCAATAATAAGAATTCAAATTTTTTTTTTGCTTTTCATACCATATTAGCTGCATTTCTAATGTAAGTTTAGGATTTGTTGCCATGAATTTTGTTACATCCGCCTGCATCCTCCAATTCATGACCATTTCTAAATCTTGTTCCATCATTTTTCTAAATACTAATCTCATAGCTTCACCTATTATCCCTAATAATTCAATTTTATATACCACAATAATATATCAACACTTCTATTTACTTACCAGCAATGCAGTGCAATATTCTCAATAATAGCCTCAAAAACTAATTTGCCGGCTTAACATTCTAACAATATCATATCCATCCCAGTAAACACCAATATTCAAGGCTTCTCCAAGCGCTACAATTCTATCAATGCCTTGTAAATGATTATCCATCACAAAATTGATTAATGTATCCTTGTCTACTCCATAATAGATTAGTGACTGTACCTTATCAGTTATATATGAAGCTATTTGATTTAAATTGTCAACATCATATTGAAAGAATACTCCAAAACTCCCTCTCAATACACAGATATCACTTGGCAATTGTTTCAAATCAATTGTATATATTAAATTTTCAAACATGGATATATTCTTAATTTCGTTATATTCCATTGCAAGTTTACACAGCTGTGTATATTTATCTACAACCTTAATTGGTTCTAAATCATATTTCTTAGAAGATAGAAAAACAGATTCCCAAAACCTCTTCTTTGCTAATTCCTTATCTTTACCTTCCCACAAAATCAAATGAGGTGTAGAACATGCATTTTGGTCCATAAGGTAAGTGTCATTATAAAATTTATTCGATATCTCCTGTAATTCCGATTTAGTTGCTTCTACTATTTTTTCACTATTCAATATTGCCAGTGAATATCTATCTGCAAATACTATTTCTACTGCTTTTTCTTTGAGTGGGGACTGGCGAATATTTCTTATTGCCTGATCACCGCCCCATATGATACGTGCATCACAGATAGATGAATAATAATCTGTAACTTCTTTATTTTTCTCATATGATATTAATAGTGTTGAATTTTTTATTATTTTATATTTATTATTTTCGAATACTCTGTTTATAGCATTACAAATAATTTTTGTTTGTAAAAACTCTTTACTGGGCACCCTTACAATATTGGAATTTCCCGATAATATTCCAAAAAAATATGAGAATGCAAAATTAACTGGCACATTAGACGGTGTAATATGAAAGACAATTCCTCTCCCTAGGTGTATTCCTCCATCTATAAATTTCTGTTTCATTTTCATAACACTAGCTTTCCTACACCAGAATGCAAGTGATACAATATCCGCATACTGTTTCGCAATACTATCTTTTCGCAATACACTCGATAACTCATCTAAGAAATCACAGACTACTTCACTATATGGTTCTAAGGGCAATACTATTGGTGTTTGATTACCTACTAAATACTTGATTTTATCTGTTTTCATAGGTATCACTACACCCCCTTACTTCAGCCTGTTTGATTCTTCCATGTATTTTAAATGTTTTACCTTTTCTTCCACAAGGGCATACATCCACACCAACCACTTCTCCAATGTCTTCCGATAAGATGCAATGTCCCGGATAACTTTCTGGAAGAATAGACACTAGTTCAATCAATCCTTTTTCACCTGTTTTGCAAATAGAAAAATCTTTCGGATTTCTTATGAAAATATCAGAAAAATTAGAAGCGTGTAATCTTCCACATTCACATTCCATAAATATAGAACCGGTCTGTTCGACCATCCCATAATAGTTATATACTTTATGAATACCACAGACTTTTTTCAGTTCTGATTTATATGTATCATTATCGACCGCTTCTTCTATTAATTTTTTAAATCCGCCTCCATGAATCAATATTCCCCTTGATAAATCTAAAGTTCTTTGATCCACTTTCAATTTATTATATAAATGTTCCCATATAATAAATGTAAATCCAAATAAAAAAATATCTTCATTCTTATGTTTTTCCAAAAAGGCTTCCACAATTTCATAGTCAAGTTGCATATTTTCATCCAATGCATACGTGGTATCACACCCCATCATAGAAAATCCTAAAATTCCTGACCCTCTCGCTGAAAAAAGTCTTCGATCTTTTACAACGGATTTTGTATCAATAATCAGCATAGGTAATCTCTTTTTTCCTATAAAATCAGTAGTTATCTTAACAAGGGTTTTTGTTTGATTTGCTGATGTTGACTTATCCAAAAATATCTTTGACACACTTTGTCCTGTTGTTCCAGACGAAGTCATCGTTTTAACAATATCTTCTCTTGGTACACTACATAAATCATACTCTTTAAATAACCTTACAGGTAAAAATGGATATTCCTCAACAGAATGTTCTTCATATGGTCTGAAGGAAAAACAATCTAACAATTTTTTATACATTGAGCAGTTCTCATAGTGCTTTATTGTAAGCTCCATAAGAGCTTCTCTATAAAATTTTTCTTTCTCCTCTTTTGTTAGGTCATAAGGGGAATTATTAAATATATCCTTCATATTTCGTATATCTCACCTTTCTACCTATCTTAACGCTGTATATAAAATTTTACCCGCTTCATTTCTCGGAATTTCTTCAATAAAGCAAACTTCAAAAGCAGAAGAATGAATGCCCGTTGCCTTACTTATATAAGAAATAATTAATTTTGCATCTACTTTTTCAGTACTATAAATTTTAAGCTTATCATCCTCACCCACGCAAACACATTCAAAACTTTGTTTTTTTAACAATTCTTCAACTTCATCTAAATTTATCCTGTTACCAAATAACTTTAAGAATCGTTTTTTACGTCCAACAATATAGTAAAATCCATCATTATCTAGTTTTGCCATATCTCCGGTGTTTAAAACGCCTTGGTTTTCGTCGATATTATTCAAATCATAGCAACTGTTTGCATAACCTAACGTAACATTAGGCCCCTTATATATCAGTTCTCCAACTTGATCAGTCTCTATAATTTTGTCTTCATTTTCATCTATCAGAAAAAATTCTCCATCTGGAATTGCTATTCCCATACTTCCAGCCTTCTCCTTTGCCGATTCCCATGGCAAATAAGACATTCTGGCTGTCGCTTCTGTTTGTCCATACATAACAATCAATTTAATTCCTTTGTCTTCACATATCTGGTTAAACTCTGTTGCCATTTCCTTTGATAATTTCCCACCAGCCTGGGTAATGTATTTTAAATTTGGCAAATCCATTCTTCCAAATCTAAGCTTCTGAAGCATTTCGTATATATATGGAACACCACCAAAAGTAGTAGCCTTCTGCTCTTTTATCAGTGTCCAAAACTCTTTATTCATAATTGTATATTCATTTACTATTAGTGTTGCTCCTTTTAATAAATGACTATTTATAATAGATAATCCATATGTATAACTCATTGGCATTGTTGTAATTGCTTTATCCTCTTTATCAATACATAAATATTGAGCTATTGAATTGGCATTTGCAGATATATTAGAATAGGACTGCCTCACCAATTTAGGACTTCCTGTACTTCCTGATGTTGTAAGTAATAGTGCCAAATCGTCACTTAAATCATAGTCTTTTACATATCCTGGTTTTTTCATAGAAAAATTTCCATAATCTGATATTACTTCAGTTTCTATCTCTAATTTATCCCAATCACTTGGGCAATAAATATAGGAAGGCTTATACAAATTTAATAAATTTTGAAACAATTTATTGTCGATGCCATGATTAATCAAAACCGGAACTATTCCTTTACGAAGCGCTGCTATATAAACACAAATTGATTCTGAACAATTTTTACATACTAAAAACAGTAAACTTCTTACTTCTAATTTTTCAACCAAATTAGCACCATCTGAAATTAATTTTTCGTAAGTTATGGAGTTTCCCATGTCTGTAACTATAGCTATTCTTTCTCTAAAGCAATCAATATCGTTGTAAAAATTATTCATATCCTGTACCCCACCTTTACAATTTTTGTAACCTAATTTATCTCAGTCATTTCAATTGGATCACCATATTCATATACTCTTTTTGCATTTTTAGTTATAATTTCTTCATAGTACTTAGGTTTTATTCCCTGAGATGGCCTTATACTTTTTATATTATCTTTTGAAAATGCTTCGCCTTTTTTAATATCTTTGACTGCAAATAATGATCGTCTTCCAGTCAGTCCACTCTTTTCAGTCTTAGTAAGTTCATATGTTGGTTGGCCTTTTACAATAAAAGCATTCTTAATGTCTTCTACAAGCCTTTTATATTCTGACATTTCCATAGAAAATCCTGCATCGGCACTTTCAATTTCTTTATTGAGGCACACATGCTTTTCTATTACTTGTGCTCCTAATGAGACTGCAACTACGGACGCTAAACTTCCCTCTGAATGATCTGATAATCCAACTGGCAGATTAAATCTTTTCTTCATATCTGTTATCACCGCAAGATTCATATCATCATATTTTGCTGGATATTGACTACAACATTTTAAAAGTACAATCTGATTATTATTATTTCTATGACAAGCTGCAATTGCTTCTTCTATCTCTTCCACACTAGCCATTCCACATGACATGACAATTGGTTTCTTCTTACTTGCCACGTATTCAATTAGCGGTATATCAACCAATTCAAAAGAAGATATTTTATAAAATTCAATTCCCAAATCTTCCAAGAAATCAACGGCTGTATTATCAAATGGAGTGGACAAGAAATCTATACCTACCGCATCACACTTATCCTTTATTGCTTTATGCCATTCCCATGGTGTATATGCTTCCTTATATAAATCATATAGGTTGTATCCATCCCATAGTCCACCTTTTATTTTGAAATATTCTTTGTCGCAAGGTATTGTTAATGTATCTGCTGTATAAGTTTGTATTTTAAGGCAATCTGCACCTGCATTTTGGGCTTCTTCTACAATCATTAATGCATTTTCCAAATCTCCGCCATGGTTAGCAGACATTTCTGCGATAATATATACACCAGATAACATTTTTTCATATAAATGTATCATAATTTCCCTCTCTCTATTTTACTCTTATATTTAATATCGTAAAAAACCTTTAAATACTTTATAGTACTTTGTTTTTTTGTGTTAAAAAATAATTTTATTCATACGTTATTCTAGTTAAAACATATGAATCTATGAATCTATAAATCTACTACTTTTTCTGCTATCCTTTTTGCTCCATTACCGTCAATACATTCTTTTTCTTTTTGAGACAATTTTTCTCTTAAAGCTTTATCTTTCATTAATTTTGCTAACCATTCTAATATTTCATTGATTGATTGAACAATATTTTTACGTATATCACCAACTGATATCATTATTTCTCTATTAGCATACATCTGTACTCCATCCAATTGATTGTCAGCTACAGCAAAACATATGGTAGGCAATCCACAAGAAGATAATTCTGCCAATGTTGTTCCACCTGCTGATATTGCAACATCACATAATACCATTATTTCTGCCATATTGGTTATATGCTGATAAAGTATAATATTTTTATTTTTCTCAGTTAATTCTTCAAGTTCTTTAACATTATAAAAAAACGCACCTACAACAATATGAAATTTTATATTTCTATAAATTTTTGCATCAATTATTTTTTTAACAAGTTTCTCAATTATGCATAAATGATCGCTACCACCAGTTGTAATTAGAACATTTAATACACTATTCTTTATTTTTATTTTGTTATTTTGAAATTCTTCTCTTAAAGGTGTATATTCACCTCCAAGCAATTGTAAAACATTTTTGTTTAAATATTTATATTTGTTTCCATCAACAATTAAGGCGTAATTTATTAACATATCAACAGGGTATTCAAATTTATTGAGATCGTCTATATAAATAACTTTCGTGTGTTTTTGTAAATTCTCCAAATAAAATCGAGTTACTTGATATGAATCTACAATAAGTTTCTCTATAGCATTATCTTTAATACATTTTACTATTACCTCAATTTCACTATCCTTATTTTCCCAACTCGTATTGAGGCATATACTATTATAACCTCTTTTAGACAAAAACTTAGTTGTAAATTGATCCGCTACAATAAAAACAAATTCCTGTTTCAGCTGTTTTAATTGTTGTGCAATCGCAATACATCGCATAACATGACCTGTAGCAATTATTTCATTTGCATCTGCGCGTATTCCTATCATATTAATCTCCAGACTTTTTATGATTGAGTTCATTTAATACTATATTAAAATTTGTTCATAAGTTGATATTTTAACTCTGCTATTTTCCAATCATCCATATTATCAATATCCTGAACCTGTGTTTCTGGCATTATCATAGGAATAATTCCGTTGATAAACTGACCTTTTTGAGAAATGAATTTTTCAACATCATAACAATAAAACTGACCGCAATCATGGTATATTGGTTCTAAATCCTGTGATCTTAAATTTTTATTTTCCGGCCATTTATGCTTAATACCATCTCCACCATATATCATCCCTCTCTGTGGCGGAAAGGAAAACATAACAATAGGCATAACCATATTTCCACTTTTTTTCTTCAGCAACTTTATTCCGTCGTTTAATTTAGTAGCAGTAACAAAAGGAGCCGTTGGATAAATACAGCATGCGTATGTAAACGTCTTTCCCTTTTCTTTATATTTTTGAAGCACTTCCATAATTACATCTGCTGTAGTAGCAAAATCGTCTGATGTTTTTTCACTTCTTAGAAACGGTACCTTGGCACCTGCTGCACATGCAATTTCTGCAATTTCTTCACTATCTGTAGATACCATAACCTCATCAAATATATTTGAATCTAAAGCTGCTTTGATTGAATATTCTATAATTGGTCTTCCGCAAAATTCCTTGATATTCTTTCGAGGAATTCTTTTACTACCGCCTCTTGCAGTTATAATTGCTATATTACTCATATCTGTGTTATCCCTCTCTGTATTCTAATATATACAAAACTAAGCTTTTAACAACAATTTTTTGACATAGTTATATGCCTAATATGCTCACAATAATTATAGTATTAAAATAATTTATATTTTCATTTATACTTTTATTTCAAAATTATAAATAGACATACTCTACTTTAATAATACCATAAATCTATTTTATTTAATAAAAAATTTTATATCTTTTAAATAAAATTCTCAGAATACATGTTTTATATTCTAATTTTTCAAACAACAATAACATTTTTAATACAAAAACACCACCCCACTAAACGCCTTCATAGAGAATCCAACCGAGTATTCTCTTCCATCACAAGATTTTTTCTCCACTTTTATACTCTTTGTTCCATCCTTGTCACTTCCACCAAAGCGCTTTTCATTGCTATTTAAAATGAGTCTTAGCTTTTTATTTTCTGGAATTCCTACCCTATAGTCTTTCCATTCTACTGGAGTAAAATTGCAAACAAACAACAAGTTGTTCTTTCCAGTTGTAGACCATCTTATAAAGCTAAAGATACTTCTATCTCTATCATTTGCATTAATCCACTCAAAACCACTAGGCTCAGTATCTTTTTCGTACATAGCTGGATATTTGGTATATAATTTCTGCAATTCTTTTTGAAACAACAAAAGCTGCTTGTGTGGTTCTTCCTCTAGTAAATGCCAGTCCAGAGCCCTTTTTTCACTCCATTCTTGTAATTGTCCAAATTCTTGTCCCATAAACAATAACTTTTTCCCTGGATGTCCCATCATGAAGGTGTATGCGGTTCTTAAATTAGCAAATTTCTCTAAATAACTACCTGGCATTTTACTCAACAATGATTTTTTCAGATGAACTACTTCATCGTGAGACAAAACAAGCATATAGTTCTCGCAGTACGCATATGTCATAGCAAACGTCATCATATTATGAGCACCTTTTTTAAATAGTGGATCTAGCTTTGCATATTCTAAAAAATCATTCATCCAGCCCATGTTCCATTTAAATGTAAATCCCAAGCCATCCTCTTTGGAATCCCCTGTTACTTTGGGCCATGCAGTAGATTCTTCTGCTATCATCATTGTTCCATGATTTCTTCCAAGCACAACCGAGTTAAGATGTTTAAAGAATTCGATTGCTTCCAAATTTTTATTTCCACCATATTTATTTGGAACCCATTGTCCAGATTCTTTCCCATAATCTAAATATAGCATCGATGCCACTGCATCCACTCTTAGGCCATCAATATGATATTCTTCAATCCAATAAATAGCATTGGCAATCAAGAAATTTCTCACTTCATGCTTACCAACATCAAATACTTTAGTCCCCCAGTCCGGATGTTCTCCTTTTTTGGGATCTGCATATTCATAAAGAGCTTCCCCATCAAAATCAGCCAATCCGTATGCATCCTTTGGAAAATGTGCTGGCACCCAATCTAGAATGACACCTATTTTATTTTTATGAAAATAGTTAATCATGTACATAAAATCTTGAGGTGTTCCATACCTTGAAGTTGGTGCATAATATCCTGTCACCTGATATCCCCAAGACCCATCATAGGGATGTTCTGCAATCCCCATAAGTTCAACATGTGTATAACCTATCTCTAGGATATAATCCGTTAACTCATGTGCTAATTCTTTATAATTATAGAAACCATCCTCATCCTCTTCTCTTCTATGTTTCTTCCAAGAACCAGGATGAACCTCATAAATTGATACAGGCTCCTTTTTCATGTCCTTTTCCATACGTTTCTTAATCCAAGAATCATCATCCCAACTAAAATTATTAATATTTGCTATAATTGAAGCTGTACCCGGACGAAGCTGTGCGTAATTTGCAAAAGGATCTGCTTTATACAATTGATCCCCTTCCTTGGTTGTAATTAGGAATTTGTACATTTGTCCAAGCTGTGCTGTTTCTACAAACGCTTCATAAAATCCCAAGGGCTCCAGTCTTTTCATTTCATTTGATAGAATATTCCATTCGTTAAATTCTCCAACCACACTTACACTTTTTGCATGGGGTGCCCATACTGCAAAATATACTCCTGTTGTTCCATTTATCGTAACTTCATGAGCTCCCATTTTTTTATATATTTCATAATGCGTTCCTTCTCCAAAATAATATTGGTCCAGCTCACCCAATCTAATATCTATGTTCTCTTTCGCTTCACCCATAATCCTGCACCCCTTTAGGCTAATTTATTTCATTTATTTTAATCATAATTGCACTATTTGCTTCAATCACAATCTGAATCTGTCCATTTTCAACTACAATCAAATCATTTGTAAAAGCGTTCATTGCACTTTTAATTTCAAAAGGTAAATTCAAGGGAACCATAACTGTAATGTCATTATCATCATTGTTTACAATCGTAACAATACCCCTCTCCTTCGTAAATCTGGCAAAAACATACTGCCTATTTGATAGTAAAAGTTCCTTGTATTTTCCACAAAAAATCTCTGAATTTTCTTTCTTCATTTTACCCAACTCACAAATATACTTAGTAAGTTCAAGGTTTTTCTGAGTCACGCCTTCATCATCTATGGAAATTGCAGGTCTTAATACATCATCACTATTGCCTGTCTTCTTTCCTTCTATTCCCCACTCCGACCCGTAATATAAGGAAGGTATTCCAGGCAATGTATAAAGTAGTGCATAAATAGGTATTAAGTACGCCATATTGTTTACTTTGCTTGCCACTCTATCTACGTCATGGTTATCCACAAATGAATATAAAACGGCATCCTTACAAATGCCTCCATTTTCATCAAATAACCTTCTGACAGTATGCGCTATTTCAAAATAGTTATGGTCATTATGTCCTGAATATAAACCTTTATGTAGTTCATAATCGGTAACCGAATGAAGCATTTCTTGATTGACCCACCTACCGTAGTCTCCATGAATCACTTCGCCCATTAACCAAAAGTCTTTCTTTTCATGCTGTGTAACATTTCTCATTTCTTTCATAAATTCAAAAGTAAGACAATCTGCGCAATCTAGTCTTATTCCATCTATATCAAACTCGCTAATCCAATATTTAATAACATCAAATAGATAGTTAGTAACTTCTGTGTTATATAGATTTAAATTAACTAACTCATAACAACCTCTCCACTCTGCGTATGAAAATGCATCTCCATAAGGTGTTGTTCCCCCAAAGTTTACATCTTTATACCAGTCTTTATATTTTGAAGATTGACCATTTTCTTTTAAATCCTTAAAAGCAAAAAACTCGCGTCCGGTATGATTAAACACACCATCAACCACCACTTTAATACCCGCTTTATGACATATCTCAACATATTTTTTAAAATCTTCATTATCTCCAAGTCTTTTATCTACAACCTTATAATCTTTTGTGTCATATCCATGTGTAGTCGATTCAAACAAGGGTCCTATATAAACTGCACCAATACTTAGCTCTTGCAAATGCAAAATCCATTTCTCCAACTCTTCAAATTTATGTTCCACTATTTCTTGTTGATTTACTTTTGGGGCACCCACCAATCCCAGCGGATATATATGATAAAAAATAGCTTCATTATACCATTTACTCATTTTGTCCTCTTTTCTTATACCTCTCGGTACATCTATTATTTAATTAGTTGCGCTCAAATGACAATTCCTACTTCTTTTTCTATACTATCAATTCAACTTTTTATACAGCTATTACGAGTAAATTCCATGCATGAATTGATGTACTAAGGCAAATATCTGATCATTTGTAATAGCCACCTCATCTGCATCACTCGTCTCCGCTAAAAACAATATATAGTAATTAATTGTTCCAATAAAACCCATGGCAAATTTTTGCTGCCTGCCATTCATATTACCAAGCTCTTTCTCTGCACTTTCAAATATCGAAAGAATAATTCTATACAACTCCCTTATGTATGGTTCAATTGCCTTATGTGCATCGTTTTCTTTTGCATGATAAGTCAACGCAATCATAAAAAAATAAAATTTACGATATTCGATTGCGAATTCTAAATATACCGTTGCTACCTTATTTAAGGTCAATGGTAAGTCTCCTTGGTAAAAACTTGCATCCTTCATTAAATCAATTAGTTTGGTAGCATTTCTTTCAATTACGTTATCCAAAAGGCCGATTTTGCTACCAAAATAATAATAAAGCGTAGGCTTAGTGATACCTGCATTTTCTGCAATCTCCTGTACGCCTACGCTGTCATATCCTTTCGTATAAAATAATTCTAATGCACTGTTTAATATGGTTTCTCTCGTATCCAATTCTTCACCACCTGCATGTATCCTTTTATTTCAAACTTTTCTATTCCATGAATTTTCTATGTAATTATCTACATCTATTTTACCAATCGGTATATGAATTGTCAATTTATAATAATTAATTTATTTCAAACCAATACTTATCGATTATTACCGCTCTTCCTATGCCAACACTGCATATTTATGTAAAATATTATTAATAATAAATACAAGATTTTATCCATTTTTTATATAAACAAAAGCTTGTAAATACATAAAATACAAAATAGCAGACAACTTTACAATAAAATTTGTCTGCTATTTTACGTCTCTATCAAATTGAGTTTCTATTTACCTGTTTTTTACTTATTTATCTAATGTTTTCAAAATCACATTCTTGTAAAATCACTCTTTTATCTTCATCATATCTTTTTTTCGTTATAATATCTTTTAACTTCTTCAATTTCTTTTTATTGGAATGTGAAATAGCCGCATCAATAATCGCTCTTACTTGCTCAATCGTAATTGCAACATTATCTATTTGTATATTTCCAAGGCATGTATAAAAAGCCAAGATCGCCATGTCATCAATTGAATACATTAATGTTTTAGCATATTCTTTCCCGAACTCTACTAACTCATCATTATTGTATTCTGGTAATTCAACTTTATAAATAATCTGATTTGCAAAATCTCTATCCTTACTCAATACACTGTCAATCCCGTTCTTTGTGTCCTCTAGGATTAGCATGATTTCTTCTTTTACTTCTCTGAGTGTTTCCATAAGAGCCTTAATTGTTTTTTCTGTAAGATTTCCAGCTTTTTCAATAATCAGTACTCCTCCCTCCATTTTACCTACTAGCTTATTGATATCTTTGCTATTTAAAGAACTAGCTGAAATTTTAGCCACTTTTCCACTTTTCTTATGGTGCGCCATTTGTGCTGCCTTTGCAATTGCCATAGCCAGTGTTGTTTTTCCTGTTTGCTCCTTACCGGTAATAGCAACATGATTCACTTCAAATAGAAGGTTATTATCATTCGCAACATTTATTGGCTCGAATATATTGCATAATGCTTTTTCAACACCGCGAACTGCTAAAAATCCGGCAAAAAGATCGTGTTGATCCGCCGTAAGTCCACCTATATATGGCTTCGTCTCTTCTGATTTTGTAACTTGTAATTCATTCTTTTGTAATTCATTCTTTTGTAATTCATTTTTTTGTAATTCGATTTCTTCTTTGCTATCTTCGTCAAACTCTTGCGCAATAATTGCTTCTAAATCAGCCGGAAAATTAGCAGTTATTTTATCTTCCATTGCCTTTGCCGCACTGTCGTCTTCCTTCTCGGTTGGCTTATTCTCTGCATTCTCACTTATTGTGAAATCGCTTTCTGCATCAGATTTTGTTTCAAATGCTGCCATCAGCTCAGCTGTTACAATTTCAGATGTATACTGCTTTTTTATATCAGCCTTATCAGTGCTTATATTGGGATTATGTTCTTTTTGTAATTCATCATTCATGCTAACTTCCGTTGCTTCATTCTCGGTGGAAACTTCATTAATATCTAGATCCACTTCTTTACTCAATTGTGCTTCCTCTAAATCAATATCTTCCAATGTCATTTTTTCTATATCATGTAACCCATTAGCTCTATTGGAATGTTCTTCTTGATTCTCTTCTAAATTCTTCACAATCCTATTGTTTGGTATCTGTGAAGGTTCTGACTCAAGTGATGCTGCTATTTGAGACAATGTCTCCTCGTCTTCAAGAAAACTTGCCTCTATTGCTGCTACAATTTCTTGACCATTTGCTTTCATTTCTTCTTCTGAAATAATTAATGAAAGTTTAGACATAATATTTTCTGCCTTTTTGAGTGCCTTGCTCTTAACTTCATTTAGTCTGTTTTGCTCGGCCTGTTTGATTGCTATTTGAGCCGCGTATTTCATCTTTTCCCACTCATTTAAAACATCTTCAATTCGCATTTGTCCTGTAATTTGTTTTTCTAAAATATTTGCTTCAGGCATGTATAAACTTATTTGACCATCATTTTCCTCTGCAAGAACTTTATCATAGCTCGCCTTGTCTTGATTACAATCATTTGTATAATCAATTGGTGTCGGAATTTCCACTTGAAAATCAGGCTTAATTTCATTATTTTCAAGTTCATCATCAAATTTAATATCAATAATTTGACTATCTTCCACTAATCTTCTGATATTTTCCATCGTAGAATCAACAGATTCTTTTTCCGTTGCACTCATGATTTGTTCCATGCTTTTTGCCAATTCTGCTTGTAAATTTATAGTGTCATATTTTCCAACATTAATAGTCTTAATCTGAATATCATTCGCATCAACTTCATCTGTAAACATATCTTCGGTCATAAATACAACTTTAGATTTATCTACACTATTTTGAATTTCTGCTAGTTCCTCTTCCTCTTCATCAAAATATTCAGTTATTTCCTCTATTTCATCATTTCTATGATCATACTTTTCCTGTTGCTCCGGTGTGAGTGGTTTATATAGCATTTTAAGTTCCATTGCTTTTTCAACAAATTTGCCTTCACTAAACCATAATATAAGATCATCACACTCTTCAATACATTTAGAACCCATACCAGCTTCATGATACAAATGTGCCAATTCATATGCCCATTCCTCATGGTATTCTTTTTCTTTAAACGCTTCCATAATCGGAATTAATTCCTCCGCAGAAGTTTCTTTGGCCTTATAAATTTTGTATTTTAATATATCCGCTGCTAAATCACCTGGAGATAAATGCACAAATTCTCTATAATAATTAATGGCTTCTTCATAATCTTCCATTTTAATTGCAAGCTCCGCAAGCTTGTATACCATCATTCTTCCAATTGGAGAACGATCATATGCCAGCAACAATAATTCATGACTTTCTTGATACTTTTCATTTTTCTCATAAACATCGCTAACTTCACACAACATGGAAACATTTTTCACCCTTTTCCAATCAATTGTGTCTGCTATTTTCATAGCGGAGGCATAATTTTCCTCATATATTAGCTTTTTAATTTGATCCGCTTTCATTCTATATTCATACTTGTCCATTGCTAATCCACCTCTGTCATTGCCTGTACAATGTAATTATAAATCACTGTTTTATTAATCTTTAGTTTATCATATGGGTATTAGCTTGTCAAAAAAAAGGTGAATTATACATACTAAATATTGCAATTTAATTTATCTTGCCTTTTTTTGTAATTTATAAGGACAATAATGTAAATAAATGTTTTAGGATTATAACATCTAGCAAAAAGAGAATACATGTGATATACATATACTCTCTTTTTTATGTTACTATATTTAATTTTATTTTTATCAATTACCTTTCTATTAATCGGAGGGTTTATTTGTGATAATACTCTGTGTTTAATCTACTACAATATACCAATTTCCCTTTTCTATTTTCAACTTAAAGTTACTAATCTAATACTTCAAATTTTATCTTCGATTTTTCTCAATACTTTTACAAATATATTTTATATCAATATTTCATTACAATATTTTCAATTATTATATCTGCTACTCATACTTTTATAAAACATTTCTTTACATATTTTATAAAATTATTAGATTTTTTTTGTGACTTCCTTCAATATGCGGACTTTATATTTCACTCTTTTTTACATCCGGTTCTTACATCTCCGATTCATTCATTTCAATTAATCCGGAACTTTATATTTTAACTCTACACAGATAATTCTACTAGTCCTGTCACTCATATTGAACTTTTGACTCAACAACTATTTCCACTGGAATCATCCTCCTTCTATGTCTAACTACTCTATAATTACCTTCCACCTAACTATTTAAGTATTAGTAAAGTGCTTTGTTATTTGTTAAACTCATAATAACATATCATTTTTATATTGTCAACAAATTTTACATTTAATTTGTTGTTATTTATCAATGGCAAGCATGCTGTTGTTTTAATTGTTTATTGTTTGTTTTGTTAGTTATTTTCAGTTAATTTATTTTATTACATTTATTCAAATAAATAAGAAAATTTGATAATAAGTAAATTTAAGTTATCGATACACCTTATATCAGCCAAAAATTTTACAATATTAATTTCGTATTGATCTACGTTAAAATTGTACTTTAACTTTATCGCTTTAACGTAAGGTTTTATGCAAAAATGTTAACACATATTATTTCATAAATAACAAGTGTCTGCTTGCTGACACTTTCGCATCCACTCGGGTTGCGTAGCAACACACTTCCTCTTTGCGTGGTGTGCATTTTGGCACGTAGTTCCTTTTATTTAATGGGGAAGTTCGCAGAACTTGCCCATTAAATAAAACGCGAGGTGTTTTGTGACATTGGCTCACCAAAACATCTCGCGTTCATCTAAACTAAACGGTAACCTTTATTTAACAAACAGATCTTAACCTCTGTAATAATTGATTAGGCAACCTTTTAAAATAATCATTCTTTCATCATCTGTTAATTCACCCATCTTCAGTGTGAATTCAGTTAATGTATCTCCGACTATAAATGCTTTCATCTCTGTTTGCTTTTCTTCTATTGCTTTTTTTACATTTGGAACAAATAAATAATCTCCGTTCTTAAATGGAATCTCCCCATCAATTAAGAATGGAAGCATACCCCAGTTAATTAAATTAGAACGATATCTCTTTGTTGCATACTCATTTGCAATATTCGCCCATCCGCCAAGTACCTTCTGACATGATGCTGCTTGCTCACGCGCTGAACCATCGCCAGGTTTCACTGCAAAAATCGTGCTCCCGATACCTGTATTTTCATTACTCACTGTAGAATAGCTTTCTTTAATTTTATTCATGATTGGCTCTAATTCTGCAAATGCTTGTGTTGGAGAATTTCCATCTCTTCTTGCTGTTTCAGCTACTTGTACTGCCTTCGCTCTTCCAACATATTCTGGATCTTTTCTTGACAATGTAAATTCAGCAAGTCCAAGAGGATTCGAACGATAGGAAGAAGTCTCACCTGATGGAATAAGTTCATCCGTTGTTGTTACTGGATCATGTATCTCAGCTACAACTTTTAATATCATATTATCGGTAAGTAACGACATCGCTGGCCAATCTTTAATGTTAGGTCCAAATTGAACATCTACGCTCGGATCCGCAACTCCTTTACTATCAAACACTCTATTTTCATATATTGTCTTATCAAAGAAATATTTAGGTTTTGTATATTCTACATCAAAATCTGCTGCTGATGTTAAATATCCTTTGTTTGCTGCTGTAGCAGCAATCGAACGTGCATCCATAAGTGCTACAGAAGAAATTTGACCATTTTGTAACTTAGATCCTTCTCTATTTGGGAAGTTTCTTGTTGAATGCCTAATACTAAACGCATTATTCGCTGGCGTGTCCCCAGCACCAAAGCAAGGACCGCAGAATGCTGTCTTAACAACTGCACCAGCTCCCATTAACTTCGCTACGCTTCCATTTTTAACAAGCTCCATATAAATTGGAGTACTTGCTGGATATACACTAAGTGTAAATTCATCTGAACCAATGCTTGTACCATTTAAAATATCTGAGGCATCACATATATTTTCAAATCCACCACCTGCACAACCTGCTATTATTCCTTGTTCTACATATAGTTTTTCATTTCTTACTTTATCTGTTAATTTAAAATCTACTGCTCCTCCAAGACTTACTAACGCTTTCTTCTCACAATCTGCTAAAATATCCATCAAATTAGCATTAAGTTCTTCAATCGTATACGTATTACTTGGGTGAAACGGCATAGCAATCATTGGCTTAATCTTGCTTAAATCCACATAAATCATTCCATCATAATATGCAACTTTTGCTGGGTTTAATTCTTTATACTCTTCTTTTCTATAATGCATTTCATAAAATTCCTTGATTGTATCATCTGTTTTCCAAATTGAAGAAAGACAGGTTGTTTCTGTTGTCATTACATCAATTCCAATTCTAAAATCTGCACTCAAATTACTTACGCCATCACCAATAAATTCCATTACTTTATTATTTACGTATCCGTTTCCAAATACTTCTCCAATAATAGCTAATGCAACATCTTGAGGTCCAACCCCTTTTTGTGGTTTTCCACTCAAGTATACACCTACCACTCCTGGCATATTTACATCATATGTCTTGGATAACAATTGCTTTACAAGTTCTGGACCACCTTCGCCTATTGCCATAGTTCCAAGTGCACCATATCTCGTATGACTGTCTGAACCCAGAATCATTTTACCGCCCCCAGCAAGCATTTCTCTAGCAAACTGATGAATAACGGCCTGATGAGGAGGAACATAAACTCCACCATACTTCTTCGCGCTCGTCAATCCAAACATATGGTCATCTTCATTAATTGTACCACCCACAGCACATAAGCTATTATGACAATTAGTAAGGACATATGGAACTGGAAATTTTTCTAATCCTGATGCTCTGGCGGTTTGAATAATACCTACAAATGTAATATCATGAGAAGTTAACTTATCAAACTTAATTTTCAACTTATTCATATTATCTGAAGTATTATGATCTTCTAATATTTTATATGCTATCGTACCATTTGCAGCATCTTCTTTAGAGGGCACAGTTTCACCTAACTTATTTCTTAATACAGACATTACTTCTTCATTATCTTCAACGATCTCTGTACCATTTAATAAATATGCACCATTTTTGTATAATTGTACCATGTTTATATTTCCTCCTATAATTTTAATCACACTATTTACAATTATAAATGCATATTAATTCCTTGTAAAGGAGAAACGAGAATATTCTGCAATAATATGTTACACTTCAGCCACGCAAAACAGATTATATAAAATGACCGTAAGTGCTTGCACTCTAAGGACAATTTATATAATCTGCTCTATCGGGCGGATATTACTACATGAAGATGATTTGGCATATGCTTAATTAAAAAATTAATACCTAGATTAATTAATTAGTTGATTACCAATAGTATGGTAATCATCTAGCACTAATATAAGCTTTTCATTGATTGTACTGATAGCGTTAATTATCAGAGTGAAAATATAAGTAATCGGTTGTAATCGCTCCCATGATATAATTTCACCCAATACATCCTTAATCCATTCACTATAAACACAGACATCTTTAATTATAGTTATCTATAAATATAATCTAATATAACTTATTATACTTGTCTATGATTTTTGTTTAAACATTATACAACTTTTCAATGCAAAAAAGACCAACAAACTCTCTCGAGTCCATTGGTCAAATCTCTAAAATCTTGTGTCAAAGTTGAGTCAAAACCCAACTTCTAACCGCTCAACCCCTTGCTATTACAGGGATTAGTCTATAACGTAAGGCATTAAAGCGATATGTCTAGCTCTCTTAATTGCAACAGTAAGAGCTCTCTGATGTTTTGCACAGTTTCCTGTGATTCTTCTAGGAAGAATTTTACCTCTCTCAGATACATATCTTTTCAATTTATTTACATCTTTATAATCTATTGAACTATCTTTTCCGCAGAATACACAAACTTTTTTTCTTCTACGCATTGGTCTTCTTTTAAATGATCCTTCAGATCTATCAGATCTTTCAGTCTTTTGGTAAGCCATAATGTAACCTCCTTATTCAAAGTTTATATGTCACTCTTTCGTCATATCAATTCCACAACCCACTACACTTAAAATATACAAAAGTACATTTATCCATCGTACTGGTTGTCTCAAAACCTTATCAGATTTCTCAATCTGCCGAACAGTAACACTTATTATAATTAATTAGTTAAATGGTAATTCTTCATCAATACCGTCAGGTATATTCATAAATCCATCTCCTGCCGCTGTGGTTGGTGATGGTTTTGCTGTCGCCTGATAGCCACCCTCGCTAGCAGCACCTTTGCTTTCGGCAAATTCATGCTCTTCTACGACAACATCTGTTGTGTATACTTTCTGGCCATCTTTATTGGTATAGCTTCCAGTTTGGATTCTTCCTGTTACTGCAATCTTCATACCTTGGTGTAGGTATTTCTCAACAAATTCTCCTGCTTTTCCGAATGCAACACAGTTAATGAAATCCGCACTAGCTTCACCGTCTCTTTTAAACCTACGGTCAACTGCTAAACTATATCTGGCAACTGCCATAGCGTTATCGCCTTGAGAATATCTTACTTCGGGGTCTCTTGTTAGTCGTCCCATTAAAATTACTTTATTCATAATTTACCTCCATCGATATACATCTTGCAGTTTGGCAGATGTGAATGTTCACACCTCGATATTAGACGCTTAATTTATAGTTTCTATTTTGCATCTTGTCTAACGCATAAATATCTAATAACAGGTTCCATAATACGAATGTTAGATTCAACTTCGTTTGGACAATCTGAGTTAGATTCAAACTGAATAAAGAAGTAATATCCTTCTTTCATTTTCTGAATTTCGTAAGCTAATCTCTTCTTACCCCATTCATCAACGTTAGTAATAGTTCCGCCGAAACGTGTAATGTATTCTTTTACTTTTTCAACAGCAGCTAATCTAACTTCATCTTCAGCTTTTGCATTAACAATAATTGCTAATTCATATTTGTTCATGCTTGTAGTACCTCCTTTTGGTCTCTGGCCCCTTATCTAGTAAGGAACAAGGAATTATAATATATCACGAAGTTATATGATACCATGAATTGTCCATTTGTTCAAGTGTTTTTGCGTAATTCTTTTGTATTTTTTTCCACTAATTTTCTTTCTACCATTACTTGATGTCCACATCCAAGGCACTTCAACCGAAAGTCTGCTCCCACTCGAAGAATTTCCCATTCAAAGCTTCCACATGGATGCTTTTTCTTTAGTCTTACAATATCTCCTACTTCGTAAATTACTTTATCTTGCATTTAGCTTATCTCCTATTAAATTTATAGATTACTTTTGATATTTAAACAAGTACTATTTTGTAACAGTTCAGAACCCGCTAACGTGAGCTGTTTTGCAACGCAAAATCCCGAGTTTTATCGTGCTATATGCAAGTTTCTTGCATTTTATGTACATCGCATAGTAGTAAAACTATGTGTGTAATGAATAGTTACACTATTTTATTAAATATATCGCCTAGACTACCATTCATAAGCAAATCTGCCCGCTCATCTAGAGGTGTTGTTGACTTATTAATTAAAATCAGCTTATTCCCTTTATAATAATCAATGAGCCCAGCGGCTGGATATACTGCAAGTGAAGTTCCTCCAATAATCAAAACCTCTGCTTCACTGATATATTTAGTCGCCAGAGTCATCGTATCATTGTCAAGTCCTTCTTCATATAGCACTACATCTGGTTTAATGATACCACCACATTCGCAAGTAGGAACTCCCTTAGAATTTAGTATGTCGTTTGCATCAAACTTTTGTTTACATCTGGTACAAAAATTTCTATGCACAGAACCATGAAGCTCTAAAACCACTTTGCTCCCAGCCATTTGGTGAAGTCCATCTATATTTTGTGTAACAATTGCTTTTAACTTTCCCACTTGCTCCAACTCTACTAATTTTCTATGTGCTGCGTTAGGTTTCGCATCAAGACATATCATTTTTTTTTTATAAAATCGATAAAATTCCTCCGGTTTACGCTGAAAAAAACTGTGGCTTAATATTGTTTCTGGTGAAAATTCATATTCTTGATTATAAAGTCCATCAGCACTTCTAAAATCTGGAATTCCACTTTCCGTAGACACACCTGCTCCACCAAAAAATACAATATTATTGCTTTTGCTAACTATATCTTGAAGTATCTCTAATTTATCCATTATACTCTCCATTTCTAATCTTATTTCAATACTCTATAATCGCAAACTTATGCTGCAATATCCAAATCATTCAGTACATACTGATTTATTGCTACACAATGCGCTCAATGAGCCGAATTTCAGTTTACAAATCCCAAGCAAATATGTGCTAAATATTAATAAAATATATTCATTTTACAAATTCATTGGGATAATAAACATTCTTAAGCATACCAAGCACACAAATATAATCCAAAGACACAATCCTAGTTTGACAATTTGCCTTGCCTTTTCTTTTTTTATTAACATGTTTAATAATTTATGAATTCCAATTGAAACAAAGTACATAAGTGCTACAAGCATAGGAAGACTATATCTTCCTTGTGGTTGATAATCATAAGAATATGCTGCCCAAATATTTAAAATATTTGGTATTAACATGCACAAAAACATATTAATATTAATTATCTTTACATTATAATTACTAATGTTTCGTAAATAAGTTCTTTCCTTTTGGGGTATTAACATTCCCACTAAACCAATTACTATAATTCCTAGGTATCCAGTATAAATCCAATCATACACACCCACTGCCATATTTCCAAACATAGCAACAAAACTTTTACCTGTTAAAATTACAAAATTAGAATTCTTGAGCATATGCAATATGGAATAGCCTTGATTTAAAAAGGTTTCGTGAAGTGATGGCTTCAAGGAATCAATTGCATAAATTTCAGCATATTCATCTCTTATTCGTAGTCCTAAAATATCTCCATCATAGATTATATAGCTTCTAATAAACCACCATGCTATTCCTATTAATACGATTGTAGCAATAAAACATCCTTTTTTTATTAGCTCGCTCCACTCAACATTTATACTTTTATTATGCATCTTGATGTAGAATAATACTAGTAAAATAATACTACATAAGATATAACCATATGCATTATAGTAAGACATTGCACAAAAAATGATTCCTAATGATAATAGAAGGCACGCTTTAACATTCCATTGTGTCTTTATTCCTTCTACCCATGCATATACAATTAATATCGTTGACATTAATGCCATTGAATCTGTATTCACATAGGTATGCATAAACATTGCCTGTGGGAGAAGTACAATTAATAAAGTGAATAACCAAGCGGATAATGTTGAATCAAATATTCGTTTAGCTAACTTTCTCGTTAAAATTGCCATTACAGTTCCTATTATAATATTAACAAATCTTGCAAAAAGTAATATAATATCTCCATTCATAGAAAAAATAGAGCCTACTTTAGCAAAGACTGCCGCAATCATATAAGGAAGTATTGGTTGAAATGCATAGGAAAATCCCCATGATTTGTCTATTATCTCCGGATCTCCTCCGTGAGGAAGTTGCCAATGAACAAATATATATTGGACAATAGAATATCTCATCTTCTCATCAGGTCCAGCGCCTAATGGCTGTATAATCATCCACCCCATTAGTGCACAAAATACAAATATGATAAATATAAGATCTAATTGTTTTTCTTTATCTGTAAACCACTTTTCCATAAATACCCCTTATTTTATTTATTAATATCGTAAATTAGAACTAAGTATCTGCTTGAATACCCTCTTCGCCCCCGAGTGCGATGAACAGCAGCATACTTCTTTCTATCTGCATAGTGCTCATTTAGGCACCTAATGCATTTTATATAAAAAGAAAATTCAAATAACTTTCTTTTTATATAAGAAAACCACCATCCCTATTTATTCAATATGGAATGATGGCTTATGTCTAATTGCGGGGGCAGGATTTGAACCTACGACCTTCGGGTTATGAGCCCGACGAGCTTCCAGACTGCTCCACCCCGCGTTATTATCTAATACTCTAGATTTTATTATAATACTAATATTAGTACCGAACATTTAACATTATATAACGCTATTGATCTTTTGTCAAGAGCAGTAATTTTTTTAAAATAATTATTGCTCTTATTTTCTCTATAATAACGTGCGATATTTTTGTAAATAATAGTTAAAAAAATTAGATTTCATATACCATAAACAGCGTAAAACTGCACTTCTATACCTTAATTATTGTTAGCAATTCATCCGCTAATGAATAACGACTATATCTAATTATATGCAGTAAATTTAATTATATTCTTTCCTTAATCATAATTTCCAAGTACATATTTAGGTAAATATTTTCATATATTATAATGAATTAACCGTTGAAATATGTTGAAATTTGTTGTATATTAAAATCATATATATTTTATTAAATATTTATAAATTTAATGAGCAGCTACTAATACTACAACCGAAAGGTTTCGTGTAATTAATGAATTTTAAAAATCTTTTTCTAAAATGGTCCTATAATGATACTGGTAAGAATTTTTTTAAATCGAATAGAGCGAAAATTAATATACTTAATACTTTATCTTTAAATACTTTAAATAATGTTGCAGTTTTTATTTTTAGTATTTTTTGTATATATGGGGCTTTTACACATAAATTCGGTAAAATATTTAAAATTTATTTAATTTATTTAGCTATATTTATACTTATTGATTTGCTTTTAAGGCATGTACAAAAACACGGTTATATTATTTCAAGCGCTTTTGTGTATATTGAGATAGGATTACTTTACATATTTGGAATATACATTGGATGCTTTAATCTACCTAATTTCACTTCTGTTATGTATCCGGTATTTGTAATTTGTTTACCCTTATTATTTATTTTGCCTACATTTATAATTACAAGTTATACATTTGTCTTCACTTTAGTTTATATGTATTTTTCTAGAGCTTTTAAAATGGATATTATTGTTTTTATTGATGCTTCTAATATAGTTGCATGTACCTTAATAAGTGCTTTTACTTCATACACAGTATCATGTGCACGGCTAAAGGAAATTCGTGCTAATATGCGCTTAGAACGTGCCTGTAACACTGATGAATTGACTGGTCTTCCTAATCGAAGAAATTTCAATAAATATATAACTAACATTTTTGATAACTCAGCATATAAAACGCTTACGCTTATGATGATTGATATTGATAACTTTAAGGATTATAATGATTCTTACGGTCAAGTATATGGTGATAATTGTCTTACTACAATAGGAAACATATTTCTTGAATTTGAAGAAACATATAATTGTTATATTGCTCGATATGGAGGAGATGAGTTTGTTTTAGTAGATGATGTACATACTCTCATTGATATTGAAATAATAGCCAAGAATTTAATTCAAACGATTTCAAATATGAATATTGAAAATATTAATTCGAAATATAATAAAATAACATTAAGTATCGGAATTGCTTCAAAACCTACTTCTGAGGTTAAAAATTATATTGATTTAATCAATTTAGCCGATGAAGCACTTTACCAAGCAAAACAAAATGGTAAAAATACATTTATGATAGCTCGACATTGTTTAAACGATATTTCAAAGTAGATTTAAGAATTGCTTTAGTGTTATTGTTGTTCATACTTTCATTATTTATATGAATCTGTTTGTATTTATAAATTATTTTTTATTATTAAAAGCTCCTAATTCTTCATACTTCTGAAGAAATTAGGAGCTTCTTAATATATATTTATATACTTCAATTTAGCAAAACTTACTTAATCACAAACATATATATCATAGTTTAATTAATATCAATAATTTTTTGTACAAAAAAACAGGTTAATAAAAAATTAATCTGTTTTTAGAGAGGCGACAACCAGATTTGAACTGGTGATAGAGGTGTTGCAGACCTTTGCCTTACCACTTGGCTATGTCGCCAGATATTTTTATTATATTATTATGTTTTTAATGACTCCAAGGGGATTTGAACCCCTGTTACCGCCGTGAAAGGGCGGTGTCTTAACCGCTTGACCATGGAGCCTTATATTAATCAGGTTGTGAATATGTTCTTCACACAGCCCTCAACTAAACTTAGTTATAAGGTTCGATTTGGCTGTTAATAATAAATGCGATTTATAAAGCGTTACAAACTCCCTGAGTAGGGCTCGAACCTACAACACCACGGTTAACAGCCGTGTGCTCTACCATTGAGCTATCAAGGACTATATAGGTTTGTACCTTCAAAACTGCACATTGAATTCGAAATTTTTAGACGTTTCTTAGCTTTTAGGACGTTTGACTTCATTTTCATTCCATCCAACGACCATTGCACTCGCTTGGCTTTCGCCTTGCTTGCTTTCGCTAAGTGCTTTTGGTCATGCCCTCGACCGATTAGTAACAGTCAGCTCCATACATTACTGCACTTCCACCTCTGCCCTATCTACCTTGTAGTCTTCAAGGGGTCTTACTAGCCTACGCTATGGGATATCTCATCTTGAGGGGGGCTTCACGCTTAGATGCCTTCAGCGTTTATCCCTTCCAAACTTGGCTACTCTGCCATGCCGTTGGTCGACAACAGATACACCAGAGGTTTGTCCAACCCGGTCCTCTCGTACTAAGGTC
>JBGUEQ010000017.1:0-80834 GCA_041821265.1 Lachnotalea sp.
GTGATAGGTGTATTTATATTATGTATTTCGATAGGTGTCTTTATTATTTTGGGTGTCGAGTTAATACCATATGGACTAAATATTTCGACGGCAGAGAGATACTACGAAAGAGAACAATATGAGCTTGCGTACAATGAATTGGAAGGTCTGACTATCAAAGAGAAGGATATGGTTTTTTATCAGAAATTGCAAACTATTATGATTTTGCAAAATCAATTAGATTCGTATCAAAGCTTTGACGGACTTAACTTAAAACCAGAGGCTTTAAATGCATTACTCAAGGGTGTTAGTAAATATGATGAATTTTATGCACAAACACAGGAGTATGGTATAGTGGGAACATATGACAGTATATTGGAACAGATTACCAATGCACTTGATACCGAGTTTGGAGTATCCATAGATACGGCAAGAATGATGAATGCGTTAGAGACACAGGAAGAGTATTCAGCACAAGTTTATGATATTATAAATTAGTAAAAGCAAAGCAGGAGAGATTCTGCTTTGCTTTTTGGGTATTAGTAGATACATGATTTTAAAATTTTATAGTAATTTTGTCATTTGTGTTTTATAATTATATATATTTTAATAAATCATAGAATTATGGAGGAAAAAAATGATAGGGATAATTGACTATGATGCAGGCAATTTAAAAAGTGTAGAAAAGGCATTAAACTATTTAGGTGAAGAAGTTATTGTTTCAAGAGATAGAGAGGTTTTAATAAGAGCTGACAAGGTAATTTTGCCAGGTGTTGGCGCATTTGGTAATGCAATGGGAAATATAAGGAAATATGAGCTTGATAAAATTATTTATGAAGTGGTAGCTATGAACAAACCATTTTTAGGAATTTGTTTAGGCTTACAATTACTGTTTGAGAGAAGTGATGAAAGTGAAGGAGTAGAGGGGTTAGGGGTTCTAAAAGGTGAAATACTTAGAATTCCAGATAAAGAAGGACTTAAGATCCCACATGTTGGATGGAACTCATTAACGCTAGTTAATGATGGAACCTTATTTAAGGGGGTGGAGGAGGACGCATATGTATACTTTGTACATTCCTATTACTTAAAAGCAAGAGAGGAGAGTATTGTAAGAGCTACCACAGATTACAGTACATTAATACATGCTTCCGTAGAAAAAGATAATGTATTTGCATGTCAGTTTCATCCAGAAAAAAGTAGTACAGTTGGGCTGAAAATACTTCAAAACTTTGCAAAACTAAATAAGGAGGAAAAATAAATGCATACGAAAAGAATTATTCCTTGTCTAGATGTATTTAATGCAAGAGTGGTAAAAGGTGTTAACTTTGTTAATTTGCAGGATGCAGGTGATCCTGTTGAAATAGCAGCTGCGTATGATAAAGCAGGTGCAGATGAAATAGTGTTTCTTGATATAACTGCATCATCGGATGCGAGAAATACTGTGATAGATATGGTTAGAAAAGTTGCTGAAAAGGTTTTTATACCATTTACGGTAGGTGGTGGCATTCGTACAGTTGATGATTTTAAATCAATATTACGTGAAGGAGCAGATAAAATATCAATTAATTCATCGGCTATTACTAATCCGAATCTGATTAGCGAAGCGGCAGATAAGTTTGGAAGCCAGTGCGTCGTAGTTGCAATAGATGCAAGAAGAAGAGAAGACGGATCAGGCTGGAATATATACAAAAACGGTGGACGTATTGATGTCGGAATAGATGCAATCGAATGGGCAATGAAGGTCAACAAACTTGGAGCAGGTGAAATACTTCTTACAAGTATGGATTGTGATGGAACAAAAACAGGATATGATATTGAACTTACAAGATTAATAGCTGAAAATGTTTCAATACCTGTTATTGCTTCTGGTGGAGCAGGAAATATGGAACATTTTCATGAAGTATTGACAACGGGAAAAGCAGATGCAGCGTTAGCAGCTTCCTTATTCCATTATAAAGAGCTTGAAATAAATCAGGTTAAGAAGTACCTAAGGGAGAAAAATATCCCTGTAAGACTATAATATGAGGCAATAGAGGTGAAAGATATGCCACCTATTAACAATGATTGGTTAGAACCCTTAAAGGGAGAATTCGAAAAAGAATATTATAAAGAACTTCATAAGAAAATTGTGGAGGAATATAATTCGAATAGTGTATTTCCACAAGAAGATGATATTTTTAATGCATTTCATTTGACACCACTAAGTAAAGTAAAAGTAGTTATCTTTGGGCAAGATCCGTATCATGATGTGGGACAAGCTCATGGTGTTTGTTTTTCTGTTAAACCAGAGGTAGATATACCACCGTCTCTGGCGAATGTATTTAAGGAATTACGCAATGATTTAGGATGCTATATTCCTAATAATGGGTATTTAATGAAGTGGGCTAGTCAGGGTGTATTATTGCTTAATACAGTACTTACTGTCAGGGCACATGAAGCAAATTCACATAGAGGAATGGGCTGGGAGAAGTTTACAGATGCTGCTATTCAGATATTAAATGAACAAGACAGACCTATTGTGTATATACTTTGGGGCAAGCCAGCGCAATCTAAGAAGGCAATGCTTAATAACCCAAACCATTTTATTTTGGAGGCACCACACCCAAGTCCACTTTCGTCATATCGAGGTTTTTTTGGAAGTAAGCCATTTAGTAAAACAAATAAATTTTTAGAAGTTAATGGAATTAAGCCAATTGATTGGCAAATAGAAAATAAATAACGAAAAAGAGTTTCATATGGCACTCATATGGAACTCTTTTCGTTTTGGATATATTTATAAATGATCGTGTGAAATAATAATATTATGCATTCTTTTGAGCATTTTCAAGATTTTTATTCGCGGTTGAAAGCATTAGTTTAATTCTATTTAACTGATTTACTTCGCTTGCACCTGGATCATAATCAATTGCAACAATATTAGATAGAGGATATTGTTGCCTTAATGTCTTTATAACACCTTTCCCAACAACATGATTAGGCAAACATGCAAATGGTTGAGCACATACAATATTATTTGTTCCACTATGTATTAGTTCTAACATTTCGCCTGTTAGAAACCACCCTTCACCAGTCTGGTTACCGAGCGAAACAATCGGAGAGGCCATAGCAGCAAGATCATCAATGCTGGAAGGTGTGGTAAAGTTTTTACTTTCTTTTAATGCTCTAGTAGTAGCACCACGAAGAAACTCAATTGCTTTTATACCTAATCGTCCTTTTAGTGCAGCTGATTTCTTGAATCCTAGTTCGTTTGCCTTGAATTCCGTATTCTTAAAAGAATATAAGAAGAAATCAATAAGATCGGGAACAACAGCTTCAGCACCTTCGGATTCTAATAATTCAACTAAATAGTTATTTGCAGCTGGTAAAAACTTAACAAGAATTTCTCCAACTACTCCAACTTTAGGTTTTACTTCATCGGTAATTGGGAGCTTATCAAAGTCTCTAACGATATCTCTACAAATTTGCTTGAATTTATGATAAGAAGGATATTGACTTGTAAGAAATTCAGTACAAATTAGTACCCATTTACGATGCATTTCATTCGCAGAACCAGGTACAGCCTCATAAGGGCGCATGTGATACAAAGTTCGCATAAAAATATCACCAAATATAACAGCGAATGCTCCCTTTTTAGCCATGGTATAAGTGATATCAAAACCAGGATTTCCTTCTAAACCACTAAGATTCAATGAAATAACCGGAATTTGTGGTTGCCCTGCTTTTTCAAGTGCACGTCGAATAAAACCGATATAATTGGTTGCACGACATCCGCCACCAGTTTGGGAGATAATTACTGCGGTTTTATCTAAATCATATTCACCAGATAAAACAGCATCCATTATTTGACCAACAACCATAAGTGAAGGGAAACAGGCATCGTTATTTACGTATTTAAGACCTATATCAACTGAAGACTTATTATCGTTGCCCAATAGTTTTAAATTGTAACCACAAGACACTAGAGCAGGTTCTACAAGCTCAAAATGAATAGGGGACATTTGAGGGCAGAGAATAGTATAGTTCTTTCTCATTTCTTTTGTGAATACCACACGCTCGTAAGCGGATGATTTGACTATTCTATTAAAATGCTTTTGCTCACGAACTTGTAAGGCAGAAAGGAGAGATCGTATACGAATTCTAGCAGCGCCTAAATTATTAACCTCATCTATTTTTAAAACAGTAAATATCTTGCCTGATTTCGTTAAAATTTCACTTACTTCATCTGTAGTAACAGCATCCAGTCCACATCCGAAAGAATTTAGCTGAATCATGTCAATGTTTTCCTTTGTTTTGATATAATTAGCAGCAGTATAAAGCCTGGAATGGTACATCCATTGATCCATAACAAGTAGTGGGCGTTCAACTGGTTGTAAATGTGAAATTGAATCTTCGGTAAGAACTGCAATTCCATATGAGTTAATTAATTCAGGTATACCATGATTGATTTCAGGATCAATATGATATGGTCGTCCAGCAAGTACAATACCACGTTTTCCAGTTTCTTCAAGATATTTAAGCGTTTCTTCGCCCTTTCGTTTGATATCTTCTCGTGCATTTTCTTGTTCAATCCATGCAAGCTTAACAGCAACTTCGATTTCGCTAGGTGAAATATTAAATTCTTGACTAAGTGATTTGATTAATTGAGGAACAATGGTTTTCTTGCTCTCAAATGAAATAAATGGATTTTTAAAATTTACTTCACCTTTTGATATTTCATCTATATTATTTTTAATATTCTCAGCATATGAAGTAACAATAGGGCAATTATAGTGATTGTTGGCTTCAGGAAATTCTTTTCGTTCGTATGGGATACATGGGTAAAATATAAAGTTTATATCGTGTTTGATTAACCAAGTAACATGACCATGAGCCAGTTTAGCAGGATAACATTCGGATTCACTTGGAATGGACTCAATACCAAGCTCATAAATTTTATGAGTAGAATCGGGTGACAATATAACTTCAAATTTTAATTCATTAAATAATGTAAACCAGAAAGGATAATTTTCAAACATATTAAGTACTCGTGGAATACCTACCTGACCACGAACAGCCTTATCTGGGGATAATGGTTTGTATGAAAACAAGCGATTGTTCTTATATTCAAACAGATTAGGAATATTATCCTTATTCTTTTCCTTACCAACACCACGTTCACAACGGTTTCCTGTCGTATATTGACGACCGCCAGTAAAGTGATTTACGGTTAATAAACAGCTGTTGGTACATCCTCTACAACGACTCATTTTAGAATCAAATTCCAATGAATTAATTTTATCAATAGTTAGCATTGTAGTTTTTTTTGAAGGAGAAGCTTCATAACGTTCTCTTGCAATTAAAGCAGAACCAAAAGCACCCATAATTCCCGCAATATCAGGACGAACAGCTTCACAATTTGAGATTTTCTCAAAACTTCTAAGAACGGCGTCATTATAAAATGTACCACCTTGAACAACAATTCGGTTTCCTAGATCTTTAGGATCCGAAACTTTAATAACTTTAAAGAGTGCATTTTTAATTACAGAGTAAGCTAAACCAGCTGAAATATCATCTACACCTGCACCTTCTTTTTGTGCTTGTTTTACTTTGGAATTCATAAAAACAGTACAACGTGTTCCTAAATCAATAGGGTTTTCAGCAAACAAAGCTGCTTTAGCAAAATTCTCAACTGTAAAATTTAAGGATTTAGCAAACGTTTCGATAAAAGAACCACAACCAGAAGAGCATGCTTCATTTAATTGAACGCTATCTATGGTTTGATTTTTTATCTTGATGCATTTCATATCCTGTCCACCAATATCTAAAATACAGTCAACTTTAGGATCAAAAAAAGCAGCGGCATAATAATGAGAAACTGTCTCTACTTCACCTTCATCAAGCATAAGGGCTGCTTTGATTAGCGCTTCACCATAGCCAGTGGAACAAGAATAAACGATTTCGGCATCAGATGGAAGAAGAGAATAAATTTCTTTTACTGATTTTAGCGTTGTGGCAAGTGGACTACCATTATTACTGTTATAAAAAGAATAAAGGAGGGAACCATCTTCGCCTACTAAAGCAACCTTAGTTGTAGTTGAGCCAGCATCAATTCCTAGAAAACATTTTCCGGTATAAGTGGCTAAATCACTTGTTGCTACACTATGATTGCTATGGCGTGTAGCAAATTCAGTATATTCTTGTTCAGATGCAAAAAGGGGTTCCATACGTTCCACTTCAAATTTCATCTTAATATTTGAGGATAATTTCTTCTTTAAATTTGATAAAGAAATAAAAGTATCTTGCTTTGAATTAAGAGCGGAGCCAATTGCAGCAAAAAGATGTGAATGTCCTGGCGCAATCGTATGTTCTTCATCCAAATTCAAAGTTCGTACAAAAGATTCTTTCAATTCAGATAAAAAGTGTAATGGACCACCTAAAAATGCAACGTGTCCACGTATTGGCTTACCACAGGCAAGTCCACTGATTGTCTGGTTTACAACAGCTTGAAAAATAGAAGCAGATAAATCTTCTTTTGTAGCGCCTTCGTTTATTAATGGTTGGATGTCCGATTTAGCAAATACGCCACAACGTGCTGCAATAGGATAAATTGCTTTATAGTTTTTGGCATACTCATTAAGACCGGTGGCATCCGTTTGTAAAAGTGAAGCCATTTGGTCAATAAAAGAACCGGTACCACCAGCACATATTCCATTCATTCGTTGATCAATTGTACCAGCAGTAAAATAAATGATTTTAGCGTCTTCGCCACCAAGCTCAATCGCTACATCTGTTTGCGGTGCATAATCTTGCAACGCAGTAGAAACAGCAATAACCTCTTGAACAAATGGTATTTCAAGATACTTAGATAGAGTTAATCCACCAGAACCCGTGATGACAGGTGAAAGCTCAATCTCGCCAAGTAAATTCTGTGTTTTGCCAATTAATGTGGCTAATGTTTCCTGTATATTAGCAAAATGTCTTTCATAATCTGAAAACAATATATTATGTTCATCATCTAAAATGGCTATTTTTACAGTTGTGGAACCAATGTCAATTCCTAATGTATATAATTTTTGATTTTTCATATAATTTACAGTAAATTTTACTGCTACCTCCTAGCTAAATGATACGATATTCTGTTATATTATACGCCATTGAAATAATAATTACAAACACAAAATTCTCTAAATCTGGAATATGTTATTTTAATAAGGAAAGAAAATACAATTATAAAATGAGTTTGCAACAATTTGGATTACTTAGAATATTATATAAAGAAAGAGAAATGAGGTGTAGAGAATGGATGATTTTATGAATGGAAAAATGACGTACGCAAGTATGATGAATGAAAATATGAATTATGGAAGTATGATGAATGGAAATATGAATTATGGAAGTATGATGAATGAAAATATGAATTATGGGAGTATGATGAATGGAAATATGAATTATGGAAGCATGATGAATGAAAATATGAATTATGGGAGTATGATGAATAGTAATATGACCGACAACGACATGACAAGCAGACCACAAATTAATAAGTGTATCAATTGCAGGTGCAGAGGATTTTATTACGTAATTAAACAAGGTGACACACTGTATAAAATTAGTAGAGCCTATGGGGTAAGCGTTTCTGATATTATGATAGCTAATCCTTACATTAACGTTTATAATTTACAGATAGATGATGAGATTTGTATACCAAAGGCATTAGAAATACCAACAAACAAGTAAAATAACAAGATGTGATTCAGTAATTGCAATGATAAGTTATATTTTGAAATCATAAGTTACAAAATATACGAAAATTTTAAGGGAAAAATTGTGCATAATGTATAAATACGAGTTGTGGCATTAAGGATGAAAAGTAACTATTATCGTGTTAAGAAAATGTAAAATATTTGTGTTAAGATTGACAAAAGCGGACGTAGAAATTATAATGATAGCGATAAGAGCGTTTGAACAGGAAGTTTTCATGTATGTGAAAGCTTCCTAAATTTGCGAGAGTAATACAATAACGAGCAAAGTGGTAAGTACAAGTGTGATAATGCAAAATGAAAGGATGTGTAATTCCATGGAAGGTGTGCCTTCGGAGAATAATTATTTTATATTAATTGGATAATTAGAATAAGACAATTGGCACAAACTTCATTGTCTTATTAGAGTAGAATACTCAAGAGACAATGAAAGGAGTTATTAATTTATGATAAGAATTTTCAGAACAACTAATGAAGGAATAAAAGAGGTTAATGAAATTCACGAGGGTTGTTGGATCGCATTAACAGATCCTACAGCAACTGAAATTTTGGATATTTCAAATCAATATAACATTGATGTTGAACATTTGAGAGCCTCATTAGATGAAGAAGAAAGATCACGTATTGAAATTGAAGAGAAATATACTTTGGTTTTGGTAGATATACCAGTTATTGAAGAGAGAAATAACAAAGATTGGTATGTGACAATACCATTAGCAATTATAATTACAGAAGAATTAATATTTACAATATGCTTAGAGGATACACCAGTGTTGGGAGCATTTATGGATGGGAGAGTCCGAAACTTCTATACCTATAAGAAAACAAGATTTATTCTTCAGGTATTATATAAAAATGCGACGATGTTTTTACATTACCTCAGAATTATTGATAAAAAAAGTGAAGTAATCGAGAGAAAACTTCATATGTCAACTAAGAATGAAGAGCTAATAGAACTTTTAGAATTAGAAAAAAGTCTCGTTTATTTTACAACATCACTAAGGTCTAATGAGGTGGTTTTGGAGAAATTATTGAAAGCTGAAAGTGTTAAAAAATATCCAGAGGATAGAGAATTATTAGAAGATGTAATTATTGAAAATAAGCAGGCCATTGAAATGGCGAATATATATAGTGGTATTTTAAGTGGAACAATGGGTGCAATTGCATCAGTTATTTCCAATAATTTGAATATTGTAATGAAATTTTTAGCTACCGTAACTATAGTAATGTCAATACCTACTATGATTGCAAGTTTTTATGGCATGAATGTAAATGCTTCAGGAATGCCAGGAGCAACAAGTCCATTTGGGTTTGCGTATGTTATTGTATTTTCATTAGTTATTTCTATTATGGTTGCACTGTTTTTCGCTAAAAAGGATTTGTTTTAAGTATTATATTAGAAAGGCGATATTATATGAATTTTATGAATAAGTTAGAGCGCAAATTTGGTAAATATGCAATACATAATCTTATGTATTACATAATTATATTATATGGAATTGGAACCGTATTAGATCAAGTAGCACCTGGGGTTTGTGAGAAATATTTTTCGCTTAATCCAGAAGCTATCATGCATGGACAAGTCTATAGAGTAATTACATTTCTTATTGATGGACCAAGTAATGGAATTTTGTTTGCAATCATAGCGTTGTATTTATATTATACTATTGGAACAAATTTAGAAAGCCAATGGGGAGCATTTCGATTTAATATGTACTTCTTGGTGGGAATTCTTGGACATGTTTTAGCAGCATTGATTGTTTATGCAATTACAGGGGTACCATATATATTAGGTACATCTTATTTGAATTTTTCGTTATTTTTTGCATTTGCGGCAACATATCCCAATATGCAATTTTTACTATTTTTTATTATACCAGTTAAGGCAAAGTGGCTTGGTTGGCTGAATGGAGCATATTTTCTATATACATTTATAGTAGGAAATATACCGACAAAGATATGTGTAGTTTTATCATTTTCAAACTTTCTTCTATTCTTTTTTTCATCAAGAAATTTTAAAAGTATATCTCCAAAAGAGATACATCGAAAGAATGTTTATAAAAAGGCAAATACACACCCTAAAGGTGTTACAAAACATAAATGCGCAATTTGTGGGCGTACAGAAGAAGACGGAGACGAATTAGAATTTCGCTTTTGTTCAAAATGTGAGGGTAATTATGAATATTGTCAAGATCATTTATTTACCCATCAACATATAAAGAAGTAGCAGTTACTATTTAGCTTATGGCGTCATAGTAATAAATAACTTTTTTATTAAAATTTAATATTTATTTTAGCCTCTATAGTCGGGATATGAGAAGATTATACGAGGCTGAATTTATTTATAATAGTAATGGAATGCACAATTTATGTGCGTATTTAGGAGGAAAAATGAAAAAAACAAAAATTATTTGCACAATGGGACCTAATACAAATGAAAGAGATATATTAAAATCATTAGTAGTGGAAGGTATGGATATTGCTAGGTTTAATTTTTCACATGGCGATCATGAAGAACAAAAAGAGAGAATGAATCTAGTTAAGAGTGTTAGAAAAGAACTGCAGGTACCAATTGCGATATTATTAGATACAAAAGGACCTGAAATTAGAACTGGTCTTTTGAAGGATAAAAAAGTTATTTTGAACGAAAATGATATTTACACATTTACAAGTGAAGAAATTATTGGAGATGAAAAAATAGGACATATTACTTATAATGAATTAGCAAAAGACTTAGTTCCAGGTAATAAAATTCTTGTTGATGATGGTCTTTTAGAATTTGAAGTAATTAAAGTTGATGGACCTGAGATTCAATGCAGAGTAATTAATGGCGGCGAACTTGGAATGCGCAAAGGTGTAAATGTTCCAAATGTTGTGGTTAATCTTCCAGCACTTACACAAAAGGATATAGAAGATATCATCTTTGGTGTAAGCCAGGATATCGACTTTATTGCTGCTTCATTTGTTCGCTCAGCTGACTGCATTAAAGAAATCAAAGCTCTTTTGAAAGAGCATAATGCAGATCATATACCAGTTATTGCAAAGATTGAGAATGCAGAGGGTATTGATAATATTGATGAGATCATACATTATTCTGATGGAATTATGGTTGCCAGAGGAGATTTGGGTGTTGAAATTCCAGCAGATGAACTACCATACTTACAAAAAATGATTATTAAAAAATGTAATGAACAATACAAACCAGTTATAACAGCTACTCAGATGTTAGATTCTATGATGAGAAATCCAAGACCAACAAGAGCCGAAGTTACAGATGTAGCAAATGCTATTTATGATGGTACAGATGCTGTTATGTTATCAGGAGAGACAGCAGCAGGTAAATATCCGTTAGAGTCTCTTAAAATGATGGTTAAAATTGCAATATCAACAGAACAACATCTTGATTATGAACAGTTATTACTAAAGAAAGCGATGCATAGAAAGAAGAGTATTGCAAGTGCGGTTGGATATTCAACAGTAGCAACAGCTAATAATTTAGGAGCCAAATTAATTGTGACACCAACAGTGTCGGGAGCAACACCAAGACTCGTTTCAAGTTTTAAACCACAGGTTCCAATTATTGGTATATCTCCAAATGAAGAAACTCTTAGAAAAATGCAAATTTACTGGGGAGTTAATCCACTTTTATCGGAAGAAAAAGATACGACTGAGGATATCATTTCTAGAGCAATTGATATCATAAAAGGCAAAGGACTTGTAGAAAAAGGCGATGTTGTAGTTTTGACAGCGGGATCACCAGCACCAAGCATTGCTAATGGAGTTGGTGCTTTAAGTAATATGATGCGTGTAAGTATAATAGACTAAATATCCAATTTGTCGCCATTGCATAGCAGTAACTATTAAGGTACTCAATAGTTACTGCTATTTATAAAAGACAACTATTATTAAAACTAATAAATTTACAAGTTTATATAATAGTGTTGTAATATGTTTTCATTGACGGTAGAATGTTGTTATCAGAAATGCAAAACGTCAAGGAGGCGTATTTATGAAGTTGTCTGAAATGATTAAAATAGGAAAAGCTCAAATATATGAAAAAAATAGTATCATTTTAGACGAGCAATGTACCGATACTTTAATTTATATAGTGCTAAAAGGAGAAGTTCAAGTTATTGAAGCAAAGAAGGCATTAGGTATATGTATTAAATCAGGAGATTACTTTGGTGGAATTCCTTCACTTCAGGATCATATAAGGTTATACTCTGCTGTTGCAACAGAAGATAATACTACGGTATTTCAAATAAAAGCTAGTACACATAATAGTTTGATTGAAAAATGTCCAGATATGTATACTAAAGTCTTCATAAGGTTTTTAAACAACGTTAGGGCAGGAATTGATGAATTAAATAAAACAGATCCTGTAGCGGCAACCCTATATAAATTAAATGCAATCTATGGAAGAATTAATTTATTAAAAGATTCTGATTTAATAGAGATGGTTAGCAAAGACTTAAATTATACTATATTTACTATGAGATTTTTAAGTGATCTCAGTAATAAAATGAATTTAAATACTGTTTGAAATAGACAACACAATAGGATTTACTATAAATATAGTTTCGTGATTTTTGGAATGTAAATTAATTTTTTGCATATAGGGGAAAATAAGTAATAGTATTAATAAATGGAGTGGATAGAGTATTGTGAAAAAGAAAGTACAAAGTGTACTTTCTTTTTTGAAACTAATAGGAAAGTTGATGAACTCCCTTGGTATTTTAACGGCAGTTGGAATCAAAATATATACCATGTGGATAGAAAATGTGTACCTATGCAATTTCTTTGGGCGTGAAAATGCCTTCAAAGCAGAAAATTTTTACACAAGGATATATGTTGTGCTTGAATTGCTATTGTGAGGTCATTTAAATAAGTTTAATCATTCGAAAACGAATAGAAGATGGTTATATTTGCTAAAAAATACAGGATGAATATAAAAAAATATATAGAAATGACAAAAAAATACAAATAGTAACGTTTGCAGAAACAAAATAGATTTTGGTAATATTGTACAAAAATGATTATGTACATATAGTAAAATGCACGATTGACATTGCAAAACTGTAATGATATAGTTGAAAAGTAAAGGTTGTACAGCATGAATGACTAAATAAAAGAATAAAAATTCTGATAGATTAGCATTTGTGCATATTTTTTACATAACGCTGCAAACCTTTGCAAAAAATAAAATTAAAAAAGGAGAGATTATAGTATTATGAAAAAGGGTAAAAAAATTATTGCATTACTAATGGCAACAACAATGGCATTTTCAATGGCTGCATGTGGTTCATCTAACAAAGATACAACAACAACAGATGCAACAACAACAGATGCAACAACAGATGCGGCAACTGACACAGCAACAGATGCAGCAGCAACAGATTCAACAGCAGATGCAGCAACAAGCGCAGATGGTAAAACAGTCATCACATTTTCTTGGTGGGGTGGTGATTCAAGACATGAGGCTACATTAGCTGCAGTTGATAAGTTTATGGAACTTAATCCAGATATCGAAGTAAAAACGAACTACGGTTCATGGGATGGATGGGAAGAAAAACAAGCAACTGGTTTTTCAACAGGAACAGGTTCTGATGTAACTCAGATTAACTGGAACTGGCTGACTTCTTTTAGCTCAGATGGCAGCGTTTTTGCTGATTTAAATGAATACAAGGATATTATCGATTTAACACAGTTTGATCAATCAAAATTAGATTTATGTACAGTAGCTGGTAAATTACAAGCTATTCCAACTTCAATGACAGGTAGAATTTTCTATTGGAATAAAACTACTTTTGAAAAAGCTGGTATCGAAGTGCCTACTTCATTGGCAGAATTAATGGCAGCAGGTGAAACATTCAAAACTGTTTTAGGTGATGAATACTATCCAATATCACTTGGCGAATACGATAGAATGGTTCTTATGATATATTATCTAGAATCAGTATATGGTAAACCATGGGTGGAAAATGGTGAATTACAATATAGCCAAACAGAAGTAGAAGATGGTTTGAAATTTATTCAGTCACTTGAAGATGCACATGTAACTCCTTCAATTGAAACAATTCTTGGAGATGGTGCAGATACACTTGATAAAAACCCTAAGTGGATGGGTGGAATTTATGCTGGTATTTTTGAATGGGATTCTTCCGCTTCTAAATTCTCATCCGCTTTAAATGAAGGTCAAGAATTTGTTGTTGGTAATTATTTCAAAGATATGGGTGAGTATCAAGGTGGATTCTCTAAAGTTTCTATGGCTTTTGCAGTTTCTGAGTCAGCAGCTAACAAAGAAGCATGCGCTAAATTAATTAACTTCTTATTAAATGATGAAGAAGGAGTTAAAATTATGGCATCAGAAAGAGGAATTCCTTTGAGCAAAGCAGGCTTACAGATTTGTACAGACAACAATCTTTTAAATGCAACAGTTGCCGAAGCAAACGGAAAAGTTCTTAGTTGGACACAGTTTGCTCTAGATCCTACATTTGAAGATGCTAAGCTAAAGAATAACCCAGATGGTGTATACTTTGATGTATTCGGTGGATTAAGTTATGGCGAGTATGATATAGCAACAGCAGCTTCTACGCTTATAGATGGTGTAAATACAGCATTAGGTAACTAATTTTTGTATCACAAAAGAAGTAAGAATTGTTACAATATATAAAACAAACATGTCGCCGGATGCTTCGGTATCCGGCGATACGTTTATAGATAAGGAGAAAATTATGAAGTTCGACCATTATGTAAAATATCATTTAGCTCATTTTGAAAATGCAAAACCAGATTGGAATTATGAAGATGGGTGTGTATTAATGGGGTGTGTTCAATTATATAAAGTGACAAGAAATAACATGTATAAAGAATTTATAATTGAATACATGAAAGAATTTATAAATGATGATGGAACCATAAATCATTTTGAAAAAGATAATTACAATATTGACAGTATACATACTGGAAAAGTACTATTTTTTTTATATGAGGAAACAGAGGAAGAAAAGTATAGAAAAGCAATAGAAAATTTAATGGATCAACTTAGAGATCATCCGAGAACAAAATGTGGAAGTTTTTGGCATAAAAAAATTTATCCAAATCAGATATGGCTAGACGGTTTATATATGGCACAACCATTTTATATGGAATATGAAACGAAATTTGAGAATAAAGTACATTATGAAGACATTATAAATCAGTTTAAGAATGCTAGAAAATATATTTATGATGAAGGATCATCATTGTATTATCATGCTTATGACGAAGCAAGAATTCAGATATGGGCTGATAAAGAAACAGGAAAGTCTCCGAATTTTTGGCTAAGAGCAATGGGATGGTATTTAATGGCTCTGATTGACACTATGGATGTAATGTCAAAAGAGATATTTGAACAGTATAAAACACTTGAAGGTATTTTTAAAGAAGCTGTTACTGGAATTTTGCAGTATCAGGACAAGGAAAGCAAATTATTTTATCAAGTAATTGATAAAGGTGATATAGAGGGGAATTACATAGAGACTTCAGGGTCGGCTATGATAGCTTATGCAATCATGAAGGGGTGCAGACTTGGAGCTTTATCTAAAGAGAAATATCAGGGTATTGGTGAAGAAATTCTTAATTCTTTAATCGACAATATGTTAATAGAAGAGAATAAAGTGCCAAAGCTTAGCGGGATTTGCTCAGTAGCAGGTCTTGGACCAAATGAGGACCGTGATGGAAGCTTAAAATATTATTTCTCAGAACCAATTGTATGTGATGATCATAAGGGATCCGGTGCTTTTATGATGGCATATGCTCAAATGTTAATGCTTATAAAGCAAAATAAAACAAAATAGGGAGGATTTGGAATGGCTAAAAATGCTAATGCTACAGTTTCAGGAGTAGCTCCTACACGCAAAAAGGGATTTAAAAAAGTTGCTCAGAATTATACAGGATTCTTCTTTATTCTTCCCTGGCTTATCGGTTTCATTATTTTTAAATTATATCCGTTCGGATCATCATTAGCTTATAGTTTTACAGATTATCATTTGTTTAATGGTATTTCCAAAATTGGAATAATGAATTATGTTGAAATCTTTACAGATGATAAAATTATGAGAGCTTTTAAAGTTACTTTTAAATATGCGTTCTTAACAGTACCAATCAAATTAACAGCAGCTTTATTTATCGCTTACATATTGAATTTTAAAATTAAAGGCGTTAATTTCTTTCGAACTGCATATTATATTCCATCCATTTTAGGTGGATCAATTGCTATCGCAGTTTTATGGAAAGCTATATTTAGAGATGAGGGACTAATCAATACACTTTTGGGTTATTTTGGAGTAAATGGCCCGAACTGGTTGTCAGATACACACTATGCATTATTTATTATATGTTTATTAAGAGTATGGCAGTTTGGTTCCGCAATGGTTATATTTTTGGCGGCGTTAAAAGGTGTTTCAGGAGATTTGTATGAGGCCGCAGCAATTGATGGTGCCGGTAAATGGAGACAATTCTTTAGTATTACGGTACCAATGATTACGCCAGTAATTTTCTACAACTTAGTTACGCAGCTTTGCCAAGCATTCCAAGAATTTAATGGACCATATGTAATTACAAGAGGTGGTCCTAGAGGATCAACTACTTTAATTTCATTACTTGTATACAACAATGCTTTCAAGAGTTATGAGATGGGTATAGCAAGTGCAATGGCTTGGTTGATGTTCATTATTGTAATGGTTCTTACAGTGATTGCATTTATAAGTCAAAAACATTGGGTATATTACTCAGATGATGATGGGAGGTAGAAAGTAATGACACTTAAAAAGAAAAAAGTATTAAGTACGATAATAAGATATACTGTCTTAAGCGTTATAGGTCTTATTATGGTATATCCATTGATATGGATGTTTGGAGCTACCTTTAAAAATAATAGTGAAATATTTAGCGGGATTGGTTTTGTTCCTATGCATCCTACGTTAGAGGGATACAAAAATGCTATGAAGAGCTATGGCGGTGACATCAGCCTCTTTAAATCAATGTTTAATACATATTCCTATGTTATACCCAAGGTTTTATTTACTGTTTTCTCAGCAACCATAACAGCTTATGGATTTGCACGATTTAAATTTAAAGGAAGAGATTTATTATTTGCAGTATTAATGTCAACTTTATTTTTGCCACAAGTAGTATTGAACGTACCACAGTACATATTATTTAATAAAGTTGGTTGGATTGATTCAAGTCTTTATTTGCCAATTGTGATACCATCATTATTTGCAACAGATACTTATTTTGTATTTATGTTGATTCAATTTTTGAGAAATGTACCAAAAGAACTGGAAGAAGCAGCTAAAATAGACGGTTGTAATGTATTTCAGACATTATGGAAGATTATTGTACCGATGTTAAAACCAGCAATGGTATCATGTGCACTATTCCAGTTTATGTGGTCATCGAATGACTTTATGGGACCGTTGCTTTATGTTCAAACTCCATCAAAGTATCCAGCAACCATTTTTGTTAAGTTGTCAATGGATGCGGACTCAGGGTTTGAATGGAACCGTGTGCTTGCTACATCATTAGTATCCATTGTTCCGTCCTTAGTAGTATTTTTCTTAGCGCAGAATACATTTGTTGAAGGTATTTCAGCAGGTGGCGTAAAAGGTTAAATTTGACGTAAGTTGGTGTTGAGTGATAGTTATTTATCACATATATAAGAAAAAGGGATGTAGCTGTAGCTATATCCCATTTTCATTAATTTATATAAAAATTAAGAAGTAATTTATAAAAAAATAATAAAAAAACAACAAAAAGAATAAATAAACAGTAAAAATAGTAAAACAATGTATAATATTAGTTGTATTTATTATGAAAAAAAACTATAATTTATATCGGGATGTAAATAGAAAAAAATAACGGAATGAATTGGTGGATGAATCTATGAAACTAAATATATTAATGAAAACAGCACGAAGTGTATCGTTTGAAATAGAAGATGGAAGTGTGGTTTATACAAATAAAGAATATAAAGTATATGTAAATAATGAATTGGTTAAGACAACAAAACAAGTTGTAACTAGTATTTATAATCTTAAACCAAATACCTTTTATAATATCTATATATCCAATAACGAAATGGAGTCTCCTAAATTAAAATTTACCACAGATTATGAGTTTGTTACATTGAATGTAAGAGACATCGGCGCAAAAGGTGATGGTGTTAGTGATGATACTATTTTTATACAGGCTGCAATTATGGCATGCCCTAAGGATAGTAGAATATTGATTCCAGAAGGGACTTACCGAGTTACAAGCATATTTCTTAAAAATGATATTAACATTGAACTTGCAAAAGGGGCAGTGGTTTCAGCTGAAACAGATAGAAGTAAGTTTGCAAAATTTGAAGGCTTAATTGAAAGCTATGATGAAAAATCAGAATATAACATAGGTACATGGGAAGGGAATCCATTGCGAATGTATGCGGGAATTATTATGGGAATTAACGCAAGCAATATTAATATATATGGAGAAGGAATAATTGACGGGAATGCTAGTTTTGATAACTGGTGGGAGGATGCAAAAGTTATGCGTGGAGCATTTAGACCAAGATTATTATTCTTAAATAACTGCAATAATGTTAATATACAAGGAGTAAAGTTTCAAAATAGTCCAGCGTGGAATATACATCCTTATTTTAGTAATAATCTTAAATTTATAGATTTGAAGGTGGAAAACCCACAGGATTCTCCTAATACGGATGGATTGGATCCTGAATCTTGCGAAAATGTCCTAATAGAAGGAGTATATTTTTCCTTGGGTGATGACTGTATTGCGGTTAAATCGGGCAAAATCTATATGGGGGCTAAATATACGACACCGTCAAAGAATATTTGTATCAAGCAATGTTTGATGCAGAATGGTCATGGGGCAGTAACTATTGGTAGCGAGATGGCAGGAGGCATTAAGAATCTAACAGTAAAAGATTGCAGATTTGTTCATACAGATAGAGGACTTCGAATTAAGACAAGACGAGGTAGAGGCAAAGATGCTATAATAGATGAGATTCTTTTTGAAAATATTATTATGGATCAGGTTATGACACCCTTCGTTCTAAACTGTTTCTACTTCTGCGATCCAGATGGACATGCGGAATATGTGTGGTCTAAAGAAATTCATGAAATTGATGAGAGAACGCCGCTTATTAAGAAACTTTCATTTAGGAAGATAGAATGTAAAAACTGCCATGTTGCAGCAGCGTATTTCTATGGATTACCAGAACAAAAAATCGAACAGATTGAATTGTCAGATATTTTATTTGAGTTTGCAACAGATTGTAAAACAGATGTACCAGCTATGTTAGATGGAATTGAGCCTTGTAGTAAACAAGGGATATATGCTGATAATATTGAAAAATTAATTATCCATAATGTTATTATTATTGGAAATCAAGGGAAAAAATTTGTATTTCAAAATATTAATGAATTAGAGCAAAACTAGGAGGAACAAATATGCAGCTAGGAATTAGATTACACGATACAGTAGAACTTTCATTAGAAGAGAGATTGGAAAATGTATATCAACAAGGGTTTCAATGTGTACATTTAGCATTAAAAAAGGTGATAACAGAATATTCAGTAGAAAATACAGCCTTAACACCGGGATTTGCAATATACTTAAAAAAATTATTTGCAAAGCAGGATATAGATATTGCGGTATTAGGATGCTATTTGAATTTGGCTACACCGGATAAAGAGGTACTAGAAAAGACGATGGATACTTATATGGCAAATATTCGATTTGCATCAATATTAGGGTGTGGGGTTGTTGGTACAGAGACAGGAGCACCAAATACCGAATATAAAACAGTTCCAGAATGTAGAAGTGAGGAAGCTTTAAATACATTTATCACAAATATTAGACCAATAGTTAAATATGCTGAGATAATGGGGGTGATAGTTGCAATTGAGCCTGTTTTAAATCATATTGTGTATAATTCACAGAGAGCACGTCAAGTACTAGATACCATTCATTCACCTAATTTACAGATCATTCTAGATCCTGTCAATTTACTTGGAATGGAAAATTACGAGAATAGAGAAGCGGTAATAGCAGAAGCAATAGAATTATTAGGTAAGGATACAGCGGTTGTTCATATTAAAGATTGTGTGGTGGATGGAGAAAATTTACGTTCTGTTGCAGCAGGAACAGGGATTATGAATTACGAAAGTTTAATTAGATTTATGAAAAATGACAAACCATTTATTCATGCTACGTTAGAAGATACAATTCCACAAAATGCAGTTGCTGCAAGAAAATATATACAAGAGTTATGGGATAAAATGTAGAAAATTGCAGCTGTCTAATAACAATAAATAGATTGGGAGAATGAAAATGGCAGTTACAATAAAAGATATAGCAAAAAGTGCAGGAGTTTCATATTCAACAGTATCGCGAGCATTAAATGGTGGAGAAAATGTTAAGCTTGAGAAGAAAGAGTTAATAATGAAAATAGCCAAAGAGGTAGGCTATATTCCAAATCAGGCGGCAATTAATTTGAAGCTTTCTAAAGCACATACATTAGGTTTATTTTTATCTACAATTAGCATAAAAACGTCGCCATATATACTTCATGATGTTGTATCAGGCATTTATTCAGTAGTCGGAAGTCAGTATAGTGTTATTGTCAAAGGAATTGATATGCAGGAGACTAATACATTAAATCCGGCTATTTTTGATGGACTAATTATATTAAGTCAGCGCACCGATGATTCATTTTTTATAGAGGAAGCGATGGCAAAAAAAATACCATTAGTTGTAATTAATAGGCCAGTATATTATGGTGTGTCTAATGTCCTAACAGACGAAGCCCAGGGAATGAAAAAGGCTATGGAATATTTATTAGATAATGGACATAGAAATATTGCGGTTATTGAATCGACACAGACGTTGGATTCGACAAGGGCTAGACATAGAGGTTGGGTTCAAGCAGTGGAATATTGTGGACTTGATTCAAAGAGCGTACCTGTAGCAGTTGGAAACTATAGATTCAACAGTGGATATCTTGCTGCCAAAGAATTACTTGTTAATAAACCAACCGCGATTTTATGTTTTAATGATGAAATGGCACATGGTGCAAGAAAGGCAATTTTGGAGGCTGGGCTATCTATTCCAGACGATGTTTCTTTAATTGGATTCGATAATTTGGATGCATCCAGATTTTCGGATATGAACCTAACTACTATAGAGAGAAATATGCTTAGTATTGCTAAAACTGGGACAGAAGTATTATTGAAAAAAATAGAGAAAGGTGATACATCTTGCGAAAGAATTTACCTAGATACCCAGTTAATTATTAGAGAAACGGTCAAAGATTTGAGAACAGGGTTAGTATCAAAATAGTAAATATTTTAATATTAAACATTGACAAAAGGGATATCTCAACATGATGTGAGATTATTCCTTTTATATGTTTATACAATGAATTATCACGGAATAGGCAACTATTTATTCTGTGACTTTATATCAATAGAAATAAAGTATTGGATAATTTGTAGTACTGTTGATGCATTGTAAAAAGGCAGAAGATAAGGTAATATTTAATAGGCTAAGTATTACAATGAAATGAAGTTAAATGAGGATAATAATGAGCATAAAATTTGGATTAAAATATATATATCAATTCTAGGTTGTGTACTATTAATAGGCTGTACTCAAAAAAGCAATTTGAATAATGAACAAGATAATCTTGTGAAAAATGGAAATAGTAGTATACAAAGCAGATAGAAGCCTAGAATTATGGCAGAGCGGAGTACTTGTATATGAGTACCACATTGTATTAGGTAAAAATGCAGAAACAAAGAAAGAAAAAGAAGGAGATTGCAAAACGCCTGAAGGTGAGTACTATGTGTGCACCAAGAATCAATATAGTAAATTTTATCTGGCACTTGGTGTATCCTATCCAAACAAGGTAGATGCAAAAATGGATTAGATAATGGTTTGATTGATGAAGATACTTATCAAACAATCGCAACTGCAATAGACAATGTACAGTGTCCACCTTGGAATACAGCTCTAGGCGGAGAAATAATGATACATGGACATGGTGGTAGCAAAGACTGGACAAAAGGATGCATTGCAGTAGAAGAGAAATTATGTGTAATTAAATGGATAAAGATGCCTTGACGAAAAATGAAGTAAGTGATAAGATATTTAATTAGATACATGATGTGGTGTGTAAAAAAATGAGTGATACTAAATATAGTATAAATGACATGCTGAGTAAATAATTAGAATAGAGGTAAAAAATGGTTGTAGTTAAAAAAGATGGTACAAAAGAAGAGTTTAATATACAAAAAGTAATAGTAGCAGTTAATAAATCTGCCTATAGAGCATTAATAAAATTTTCAGAAGAGGAATTATTATTTATTTGTAAATTTGTTGAAGAAAAAGTAAATGAGATGAATTTACAAGAAATTCAAATTGCACAGATGCATAATATTGTAGAGGGTGCTTTAGAAAAAGTAAATAGAACCGTTGCGCAAAGTTATCGTGATTATAGAAATTATAAACAGGATTTTGTTCATATGTTGGATGAAGTGTATAAAAAGAGCCAATCGATTATGTATATTGGCGATAAAGAAAATAGTAATACAGATAGTGCACTTGTATCAACAAAGAGAAGCCTTATATTTAATCAATTAAATAAGGAATTATATCAGAAATTTTTTATGACGACAGAAGAAATACAAGCATGCCGAGATGGCTATATTTATGTACATGATATGTCGGCAAGACGTGACACAATGAATTGTTGTTTGTTTGATGTGAAATCAGTGCTCGAAGGTGGCTTTGAAATGGGAAATCTTTGGTATAATGAGCCAAAGACTTTAAATGTTGCATTTGATGTAATTGGGGATATTGTATTAAGTGCAGCGAGCCAGCAATATGGTGGATTTACTGTTCCAAGTGCAGATTTAATATTAGAGCCTTACGCTGAAAAATCATTTGATATGTTTAAAGAGAAGTACGTGAGATTAGGATTGACAGTAGAAGTAGCAGAGAATGAAGCTTGGAATGAAGTACAAAATGACTTTGAACAAGGCTTTCAAGGTTGGGAATATAAATTTAATACAGTAGCGTCAAGTCGTGGTGACTATCCATTTATTACTGTTTCGGTTGGAACAGGAACAGGAAGATTTGCAAAACTTGCTACAATAGCTATGTTAAAAGTAAGAATGAATGGACAAGGCAAGAAAAATTGTAAAAAGCCAGTATTATTTCCTAAAATTGTTTTCTTATATGATGAGAAGCTTCACGGACCAGAAGGGCCATTAGAAGATGTGTTTGAGGCTGGTGTTGATTGCTCAGCTAAGACAATGTATCCAGATTGGCTAAGCCTTACTGGTGAAGGCTATATTGCTAGTATATATAAGAAATATGGAGAAATTATTAGTCCAATGGGATGTAGAGCATTCCTATCTCCTTGGTATAAAGAGGGTGGAATGGAACCTAAGGATGATATGGATAGGCCGGTATTTGTTGGAAGGTTTAATATTGGAGCTGTAAGTTTGCATTTGCCTATGATTTATGCAAAAGCAATTCATGAAAGTAAAGATTTTTATGAAGTATTAGATTATTATTTGGAACTAATCAGAAATCTTCATATAAGAACCTACGAGTATCTTGGAGAAATGAAAGCATCAACGAATCCATTGGCATATTGTGAAGGTGGTTTTTACGGCGGTCATTTAGGAATTCAAGATAAGATTAAACCGATTCTTAAGGCAGCCACAGCTTCGTTTGGCATTACTGCGTTCAATGAGTTACAGCAACTTTATAATAAGAAGTCTTTAGTAGAAGACGGACAGTTTGCATTAGATGTATTAGAACACATTAATCATAAAATAGAAGAATTCAAGAACGAAGATGGCAACTTGTATGCTATATATGCAACACCAGCTGAGAATTTGTGTGGATTACAAGTACAACAGTTTCGTAAGAAATATGGTATTATAGAGAATGTTTCAGATAGAGAATATGTGAGTAATGGTTTTCACTGTCACGTAACAGAAGAAATAACGCCAATAGAGAAACAGGATAAGGAATATCGTTTTTGGGAATTATCCAATGGTGGAAAGATACAATATGTTAAATATCCAATTAACTACAACAAAGGTGCAATTAAAACTTTGCTTCGAAGGGCAATGGATATGGGGCTATATGAAGGAGTTAATCTTTCTTTGGCATATTGTGACGATTGTGGACATCAAGAATTAGATATGGATGTTTGTCCGAAATGTGGAAGTAAAAACTTAACAAAGATTGATAGAATGAATGGTTATTTATCATATTCTAGGGTTAAGGGTGATACTAGATTAAATGATGCAAAGATGGCTGAGATTGCTGAGCGAAAATCAATGTAGCAAAAAAAAGTAAGAAGTTTTAATTCTAATGTTTGTTGGCATTAAATGCTAAGGGATATGATTTGAACATTATTAAGTAGTTAAGAGTTAAAGTATATTTTACATGCATGGAGGTAAGAGATGCGATATCATAATATAACAAAAGATGATATGTTAAACGGAGACGGACTAAGAGTGGTTTTATGGACAGCAGGATGCAGTCATGGGTGTAAAGAGTGTCAGAATCCAATTACTTGGGATCCAGAAGGCGGATTATTATTTGATGAAGCTACCAAGAAAGAGATTTTTGAGGAACTAGACAAGGACTATATTTCTGGAATTACTTTTAGTGGAGGAGATCCATTACATATAAGCAATAGAGAAATGATAGAAGAAGTAGCAAGAGAAATCAAAGAAAAATATTCTAATAAAACAATCTGGCTCTATACAGGATTTTTATGGGAAGAAATAAAGGACTTTGAAATTGTGAAGAGTTTGGATGTAGTAGTAGATGGTAAATTTGAAGTAGATAAGAAAAGTGAGCAACTTCATTGGAAAGGCAGTTCAAACCAAAGAGTGATTGATGTAAAGAAAACACTAGAGACTGATCAATTAGTGTTATATTCACGATAGAATTAAAGTTATTCATGAAGAGTAGGTATGGAAGTGAATGATAAATAGATTTTGTTCATATGCTGCCTCGAAGTGAACACTATAGTATGCTACGAACAGGAGACATAATGGAAAACATAAGAATTAAATATTTTACAGATGATATAATTAAGGTTGAAAAGATTGTAAAGGGTGATTGGATTGACTTGAGGGCAGCAAGTAAAGTGGAATTGAAGGCAGGAGAATTTAAGTTAGTACCACTAGGAGTTGCAATGCAGCTACCAAAAGGTTATGAAGCACATATAGTTCCGAGAAGTTCTACATATAAGAATTTTGGTGTCATTCAGACAAATTCCACTGGAATTGTAGATGAGACTTATTGTGGGGACAATGATCAATGGTTTTTTCCAGCGTATGCGCTGAGAGATACAGTAATTGAAGTGAATGACAGAATATGTCAATTTAGAATTATGGAACATCAACCAGAGATACAATTTGAAATAGTAGAGATTCTAGGCAATGATGATAGAGGCGGATTAGGAAGTACAGGAAAGAATTAGTTTACAATAAAGGGCAGTTGCACTTGATGCAACTGCCCTTTATTGTAAGAAAAAGGATAGGAAGGAAAATGCATCTCTATTTATAAATGGTTGCAATGACGCCAAAGACTGAATAGTACATACTAGGAGAGCCTATGCAGATATAATATGCATAGGCTCTTGACAAATACTGGTGAAAGCAATATACTTTATGAGAAAATAGTTTGATAGTCAAAGTAAATTAATAAAAAAGTAGAAATTGGATATTCTACCAAGGGTATAAAAAATATACCGAAAGGAGCAGTTATGGCAGCGAGGATAATTGGAACAGGAAGTGCACTTCCTGAAAATATAGTAACAAATGATTTCTTAGCAACAATTGTTGACACTAACGATGAATGGATTCGTGAGAGAACAGGAATTAGAGAAAGAAGAATTGCAAAAGAGGAAACAACGAGTATGTTGGCAGCTAAAGCAGCAGAATATGCTATTGTTGATGCATCTATTGATAGTAGTGAAATAGATTTAATTATAGTAGCTACTTTTACAGGTGAAAGTAGTATGCCAAGTATAGCCAGTATAGTTCAAAAAGAGATTGGTGCAGTTAATGCGTTTTGTTTTGATATTAATGCGGCATGTACGGGATTTTTATACGCGCTAAGTTGCGCATATGCTTATATTAAAGCGGGAATTTGCAAGAGTGCTCTAGTTGTAGGTGCGGAAACGGTATCGAAGGTTGTTGACTGGACTGATCGTGGAACATGTGTTTTGTTTGGAGATGGTGCAGGAGCAGTAATCATTAGAGAAGATGTAGAGGGAAAAATGACTTTTGTACAAGGCTCTGATGGGAATAAAGGTGATGTTCTAACTTGTAAAGGAAGAAGCGTAAATAATTTGTTAATTACAAATAACGATGAAAATCAATATATGCATATGGACGGGCAGGAAGTGTTTAAATTTGCGGTAAAAAAAGTTCCAGAGTGCGTGGAACAGGTGCTTGAAATTGAAAAAATAAATATGGATGAGGTGAAGTATTTTTGTCTGCATCAGGCAAATAAAAGAATTATCAGTTCTGTCGCAAGACGTTTGAAACAGCCTGAGGAAAAATTTCCTATGAATATGGATAAATACGGTAATACATCTGCAGCAAGTATCCCTATACTTCTTGATGAACTTTACAAAAGTAATAAAATAGCAGTTGGAGATAAAATTGTAATTTCGGGATTTGGAGGGGGACTTACTTGGGGAGCAGCGCTACTTGAATAGTTTTTGGAAGTTCTGATTTTTATGAGGCAGTTAAAGTTCAGGCAATATGCTATTGCAAGATGTTTTTTAGATTTGCACACAAAACCTTGAGTTTACAAGTGTGTAATAATGTAAAATAGCAATTCTTTATAAAATTCGTTGGTATGAAGGCATAGTCTAAATAGTACAATATTGCATAATTAGGATCAATTATAGAATGAGAAATAAGTGGAATATAACAGCAAAATGTGATATGATTAAATGTAAAGAGCCGATAACTTCTATTAGTTGTCGGTTAAAATGTTGAAGGTTTTATAGACATATTTTTATTTAAAGTTGGGATGATAGATGATAAATGTCTACTTTAACAAAAATTTTGCAGGAGGATTTTCATGGGCGAGTTTCTTATAACAACGGATACCACTTCAGATTTACCTATATATTATGTAGAGAATAATCATATCACAGTATTACCATTAACTTATGTACTTGACAGTATTACATATAATCAAGAAAATGGGTTGGGATTTCCAGCATTTTATAATAAAATGAGAGATGGCTTAATGCCAACAACATCACAGATTAATCCAGCAGAGGTGAGAGAAGTATTTCAAAAGATCATTGAAACAGGTGTGGATATTCTACATATAGCATTTTCTTCAGGACTTAGTGGAAGCTGTAATAATACAAGATTAGCGGCTGAGGAGTTAATGGAAGAAAATCCAAGGAGCAAGATTATTGTAGTTGATTCACTTTGTGCTTCTTTGGGAGAAGGACTCTTAGTACATAAGGCAATAAAGTTGAAAAATCAAGGCAAAACAATGGAAGAAATAGCTACATGGTTGGAGGAAAACAAGCTACATGTATGCCATACTTTTACACCAAATGATTTATTTCACTTATATAGAGGTGGACGAGTTTCTAAAACAAGCGCTGTATTAGGTACATTGGCTAATGTTAAGCCGGTTCTATATGTTGATAATGAGGGACATCTTATTCCAACAAACAAAGTTAGGGGAAGAAAGAAATCATTAATTACATTAGTTGATAATATGGAAGAGAAAATCGGTTCTTATATTGAGGAAAATAAAGAAGATGGTGTATTTATTGGCCATGGAGATTCAATAGAAGATGCACAGTTTGTAGCCGATTTAATTAAAGATAGATTTGGTATTGAAAGTTTTTTGATTGACTACATTGGACCAGTTGTTGGAGCACATACAGGACCTGGTATTATAGCTTTGTTCTTTATGGGAGAATCAAGGTAAAGCGTTATAGTGCTAAGTTGCTAGAAATTTATATTTAAGTTATAATATGGAAATAAAGGCTTGGAGTAGAAATACAGAATTGTGTTGCTTTTATTGAAGAAAGGGCGGTATAAGTTTATGCGTGTTAAGGCTATTATGATTCCATTTAGTAAACTGACTTGTATTAATTTGAATGAAAATTTAGATAAAGCGATGGAGGTAATTGATTCAAATAATTTGTTGTCATTACCTGTTGTTGAAGGAAAGAAATTTATTGGAGTATTGTCAAAACAATATACTTATGAATATTTTTTCAAAGAATATGATAAGAGTAAGGAAGAATTTCTGAAAAATCCTGTATCTTTACTTATGAAGAGTAAAATTGAAACGGTTAAGGAAGATATGCGCATCGAAGATGTTGCTATATTATTTATTACATCAAAGGTTAGATTTGTTCCAATTACTAATCAAGTTGGTGAGTTAATAGGAATTGTTACGCAACAGGCAGTATTCAAACAGTATCAGAAGATGTTTGGACATAAACATAATTCGATAGTTATTTATACGTATGACTATAAAGGTGTTGGTGCTAAGATTATGGATACCATTTCAAAAGCTGGTGGGGATATTCGAAATATGATGATGTTTCATACCGATGTAATGGATTTGGTAGAGATATTTTTTAGAATTGACACAAAAGATTTTGATAGAGTATTAAAGGCGTTAGAGAAGCAGAAGTTTGATGTTAGAGATGTCAAGTATGCAGAAAAGCTAAATCAATAAATTAGTATGATGTAGTAACGAATTTGGTCGGCATTCTGAAAAATTTATTATAGTCAAAAGGAGCATCGATTTTATATCGATGCTCCTTTTGACTATTTTTTACAAGTATCAAATGCTGGATTGAATGCATAAAAGTTTTTAGAATCAAGATGATCTTGAACAATTCTTAAACCTTCGCCAAAACGCTGGAAGTGAACAATTTCTCTTTCGCGTAAGAATCGAATTGGGTCACAAATTTCAGGGTCATGTATTAATCTTAGAATATTATCGTAAGTAGTACGAGCTTTTTGCTCAGCAGCCATATCTTCACATAAATCAGTGATTGGGTCACCTTTTGATTGGAATGCTCCAGCTGAAAATGGAATACCACCAGCAGATTGTGGATATAATCCAAGGGTATGGTCTACATAATATTTATCAAATCCAGAGGCTTTTATTTCATCAATGGTTAAATTTTTGGTAAGCTGATATACAATGGCACATATTATTTCTAAATGCCCAAGCTCTTCCGTACCAATATCTGTAAGTAAACCACTTACATTACTGTAAGGCATAGCATAACGTTGAGCAAGATAACGCTGTGAGGCACCAAGTTCACCATCTGGACCACCGTATTGCGTAATGATTATTTGCGCAAGTTTTGCATCAGTCTTAGTAATGTTTACAGGGTATTGTAATCGTTTTTCATAATTCCACATTATTTACATCCTCCTTCCCAAGGCATAGGGCCACTTGCCCAATCCCATTTATTTGTTGGAAGCACACTATCAATGGTCAAGGGTGTGAAACATTGTGAATATTTTTCTAATAAGTTGCATCTAACTGGGATTAGTTCATTGATATAAACAAGTGCTTCTTCATCACAAGGATGAGTATCTAAAAATAAGGTACAATCATTAATTGCAAAGCTTACCTTGTTTATTTTACTTAATAAACTACTTCTATCTACTTTTGTATTATTTATATTTTTATTCATATTGCAGTTCATGTTGTTGTTCATGTTGCAGTTCATGTTGTTATTCATATTATTATGCATGTTGTTATTCATATTATTGTTCATCATTAGCAGCACCTACTTCCTAAAAAAGGTTTATTTAGTTCACGAAAGATAGTTCCACAAGCTAATCCTTTATCTAAATCATATATATCATTCCAATGTTGCCATGGAACGTAACACATGCCTAAAGCTAAGTTATCAAGTGAATCACAACTTTTTGGTACTATAGTTGATTGCATTTTTTGCTTATATCCGCAACCACAGGATGGGTTAGCGGTTCTTGGGTTTAAATTATCCAAAATAACACTCCTTAAAACGTTTATTCATTGTTAGTTTATGATAGTAATAAAAAATGGTTAACAAAATATGAAAAATCTAATTATCAATTTTTATTTAAATTAGATTTTTGAGATTATTGAGTGAGCGCCTTTTATTCATGGTTAATAAATTTTAGAATAATTTAACATATTTATCCAAAGATAAATTGTTACAGATATGGTATTATATTCCTAGTTACTTTAGACTTACCAAAGGAGGAAGCTGCTATATGAAAAAGACAGGAATTATAAGAAAATGTGATGATTTAGGAAGAATTGTTATTCCTAAAGAAATAAGAAAAACTTTTGAAATTCAAGAAGGTGAACCAATTGAGATTTTTGTACAAGATGATGCAATCGTATTGAAAAAATATATACCCTCTTATGATGTTAAAACCAAGATCCAAAATGCTATTTCAAGTATACAAGAGCTGTCAGAATACAAAGGGTCTGAAGCACAAGATATGAAAAAGATAGAGGATTATTTAGGATTAGCAATGTTAGAGTTTGAAAAACTAGATACAGATACTAAAATTTAGTATTAAGCGTTAAGGCTTCATAAGTTTGATGAGTTACCAACCGTATTTTGAGTTGGTAACTTTTTTGAATTAAGAGGAAAGTATTACAAACTTCCCTCTTAATTCAAAGGCACTACGTGGCAAAAGGCACACCTCGTGGAGGAGAAGTTTATTGCTACGCAATCCACGAGGGCGCAAAAGTGTCTGCTTGCAGACACTTTATTCTTAATAGCAAAGTTCTACAATCTTCCATATTTAAAAAAAAGATATAATCTGAATAATAACACTTAATAAAAATATAATATAAAAAAATAGATTTGAAATTGACTATCATAGAAAAGATGTTAGAATAGATAAAGAATAGGAAAATTTTAAATAAAATTGTGAGAATATGTGATATGTTAATACTTATTAAAAATACATGGAAAATAATTAAGAACAACTTCGAAGAACTTTTGATATTTTTATTAGTTTATCATGGTGCATCGATTATTATTATTTATAACTTCTTTTCGTCAAGTATGGATTTTGCATTAAAGAGAGCTGGATATAGTTATCTGACTGCTGAAAATATAATTTCATTTATAAAAAATCCAACATCAATATTACTAATTATTGCAAATATATTAATTGTGTTAATCTTTATGGAATTTGAGATTATTTGTTTATTAGAAAATTATAGAGCTGCTAATTACAATGTAAAATTAAAAGCATATAAGATTTTCATAGTGGGAATATTTAAGACGGGTAGAATAATCAAAAAGGGGAACATAATAAATGTAATGGCGGGTTTAACTGTTTTGCCTTTTATATGTCTTCATTTTATTGTCCAAGAATTATCAAGCGTAAAAGTGATTAATTATTTAGCACAGAATATTTATGAAAGTTTTAAATACAAAGATATCTTATATTTACTCATTCTTATCATTTTAGTTGCTAGTCTATTAGCGGCCTTTGTTATTCCCTATGTAATATTTGGAGAAAAAAATGCAAAAGATGCATTGTCTAATAGTTTTTATATGGTAAGAAGTAAGGCCAATAAGACTTGGCTATATCTAATAGAGTGGAATGTTTTATTATCCGTTCTAATCATTCTAATTCATGTAATTGCGGTTGTAGCAGCTGTATTTATTATATCAATCATATATAGTTCTGATGTTGCAATTGCTAATTTATTAGCAGTTTGTGATTGGATAAGAGTTATTGTTGGATTGCTTAGTAATATTATTGGAATTGCAGGTAATTTTGCATTTATATATTGTATTTATTCATTCTATGGGCTCAGTGATTATAATGAAGAAAGAGACGAATTAAATATTTATTATGCAATTACAAATCTAAAATTAAAAAGAATGACTTTAGTTATAAGTCTGCTAATGGTATGTGTTGAAATAGTATATAGTTGTCAGCTTATTGGAAATAGTACGGAGGTAGCAAAGGATATGTTTGTAACTACGCAAATTACGGCTCATAGGGGAGGAGCATCCTATGCTCCGGAAAATACTATAGCTGCAATTAGTGCGTCAGTAGAGGTAAAGGCGGATTATGCTGAAATTGATGTACAGGTGACAAAGGATGGAGTAGTAGTATTATTACATGATTCAAGTTTGAAAAGAACAACTGGATATAATAAATATATATGGGAAGTAAATTATGACAAAGTAGCTACGTTAGATGCTGGAAGTAAATTTGGTAAAGAATTTGCAGGAGAAAAAATACCAACCCTAGATGAGGTACTTAAATTTTGCAAAGGTAAGATGAACTTAAATATTGAGATTAAAAATAACAAGCATAATGCAAATATTGCTCAAAATGTAATGAAAGTGATAGAGGATAACAATGCAACTGAACATTGTGTAATCACTTCTATGGATTATTCGCTTTTGGGAGATATAAAAGAAATAAATCCCGATATAAAAACAGGTTATATTCTTAAAATAGCATATGGAGATTTTGAAAATAAAGTAAATGCAGACTTTTTGAGTATAAAACATACCTATGCAACAAATAAAGTAATTGCGGCTGCACATAATTGTGGTAAAGAAGTATATGTATGGACAGTTAATTCAAGGAGCGATATTGAACGAATGAAGCTTCTTGAAGTTGATAATATTATTACGGATAGACCAGTTACCGTTAGAGAAATTTATGCTAGTGAGAAAAGTAGTCGTGGATTTTTAGAGCTTCTTAAACTAGTAACTAAGTTAAAATTTAATGATTAGAACAAAAAGATATATCGTGTCTTATCATTTTTAATATTGGAGGAATAAGAAATGAGAAATTTATTAAAGCCATTGTCTTTTATACCGGCGTTACTCTTAATGTATATGATTTATTCGTTTTCAGCGGCGGATGGTGTGGCGTCATCAGGTTTAAGTTACAAAGTAAGTGAAAAGATTGTAGAGACTGTAAATGAAGTTATGAAACTAGATTTAACAAGTGATGAGATTAGCAGTTATAAGGCAAGAATTAATTATCCGGTAAGAAAGGCAGCACACATGACAGAGTATGCATGCCTTGCAGTCGCAATAGCATTTCCTCTGTACGTTTATGGCGTAAGGGGAATATGGCTAATGTTTTTTGCGGGAGGTCTGTGTGTGTCTTATGCGGGACTAGATGAGTATCATCAAGCTTTTGTAGCAGGACGAACGTCTACGATAAGAGATGTTGCAATTGATTCTATTGGTGTAATATGTGGAGTGATCATTGTTAGAGTTGTAGGATGGACAGGGAGAATGACCGTATTTAGAACTAGGAGAAAGCACAATAAGAGAATGGAGAACAAATAAGATGACAAGCGATATGACAATGGGAAATCCAAGAAGTTTAATCTTGAAATTTGCCATACCATTAGTAATTGGTAATATTTTTCAACAGTTTTATAATGTTGTGGATTCTGCTGTAGTTGGAAGATTTATTGGAGTAAATGCCTTGGCGGCAGTTGGAGCAACGGGCTCATTGGTGTTTCTTATCATTGGAACTATAATGGGAATTACGAGCGGATTTGCAGTACTCATAGCACAGAGCTTTGGGGCAAAAGATGAAAAAAGATTACGTCACTTCGTTGTTATGTCTGGATATTTATCCCTTATAATAACTATTTTTCTTACCGTGGTAACTCTTCTTGGAATTGATACAATGCTCAAAATAATGAGAACACCAGAAAATATTTTTGGAGATTCTAGTACATATATTAAGATAATGTTTGCAGGAATAGGTGTTACTATGCTGTTTAATATGCTCTCAGCAATTCTTAGAGCACTTGGAGATAGTAAGAGTCCATTGGTATTTTTAGCGATATCTTCAGTTGTTAATGTTATATTAGATCTTGTTTTTGTTATCGTTTGCAACATGGGTGTTGCTGGAGCTGCCTATGCTACTATAATAGCACAAGGGATATCAGCTGTATTGTGTCTAATATATATGATTAAAAAATATTCTATACTTAAACTTACCAAGGAGGATATGGTATTCTCTGGTAGAAGTGCAGTAATGTTGATGAAAATAGGTGTACCTATGGCTTTACAGTTTTCAATTACAGCGATAGGAACTATGATAATTCAATCTGCGCTTAACGTTTTAGGTTCTGTTTATATTGCATCATTTACAGCAGCATCAAAGGCACAACAAATAGTGGCTCAACCATTTTTATCATTGGGTGCTACTATGGCAACCTATGTTGGGCAAAATGCAGGAGCTGGAAATATAGAACGTATTAAAGAAGGCGTAAGAGAGTCAATAAAAATCAGCCTAATCTATAGTGTTTTTGCCGGCTTTTTTTTGATTCTATTTGGACACTTTGCAGTTGAAATGTTTGTTTCAGCAAGCGAAACTGAGGTGATAGGTGCTGCACAGCAATATTTTTCTATTATTGTCTGGTTTTATCCAGCATTAGGGTTGATATTCATATATAGAAATACACTTCAAGGGTTAGGAGACGCCTTTTTCCCAATGATCGGAGGTATATTTGAACTAATCGCAAGAGGTGTAGTTGCATTTACATTGGCAAAAATAATAGGTTTTACTGGAGTGTGTTTTGCAGATCCAGCAGCTTGGGTTAGCGCACTTATTCCAATTCTTCCAATCTACTATATGCGAATTAACAAAATGAATGATCGTAAAAATTAAGGAATATGTAATGCTTAAGTAATTGAAGTGTAAAATAATTAAGTTAATATAGTTAGAGATACCAATTATTTAAATATGCGTTCATAATGATACGAGGATTACTGCAGGATTAGAGAAATAAAGGAGAACAGATGAAGAGAAAGAAATATTTAGCCTTGTTATTAATGGCAACATTAGCAACGGGTTGTGAAAATAAAGAAACACAAGTGAAAGACACCATTGCACAGATTGAGGATATACAAGAATCACAAGATACGCAGGAGGAAACTGAGCAAACGCAGGATGTAGAACAATCACAAGATAATTCAACATCAGATGAAGCCAGTCAAGAAAATCAACAGACAGATGATACTGTAATTGCAAAATCGCCCGATAATACAACAGTTACGAATTCAGATACGATACAAGAAGACGAACAAGTGCAACAGAAAGAGGAACAACAAACTACCGCAGTAGAACAGATTTCATTAGATGGACTGAGCACCGAAACACTAGGATGGGGCTCGGGTGGAGATGTTGATGCGAATAATGTACCAGTGGGTTGTACGATGTATCAAAATAAATATGGTGATTTAGGTGCGTATTTTGTAAGAACGGATTCAGATGCAGTTTTTTTAACATTTGATGAAGGTTATGAATATCCAGAAGCAAATTCACCAACAGGTGATACAGCCCAGATATTAGATACATTAAAGGAAAAAGGAGTGAAGGCTTTATTCTTTGTAACGCTTCCTTATGCGAAAGCTAATCCAGATTTAATAAAAAGAATGATTGATGAAGGGCATATTATTGGAAATCATAGTGTAACACATCCGGTTAATGGTTTACCATCTTTAGAAACCATTGAAGATCAGCAAAATGAGGTGACAGGTGTGCATGATTATATGCTTGAAAACTATAATTATACAATGAATTTATTTCGGTATCCGACAGGAGCGTTTAGTGAACAGTCACTTGCAATTGTTCATAATTTAGGATATCAATCAGTATTTTGGAGTTTTGCATATAAAGATTGGTTAACGGATGCACAGCCAGATGAGACAGACGCATTAAATAACATGGTAGAAAAGCTTCATCCAGGTGCTATTTATCTTCTTCATGCAGTATCTACAACAAATACAGCAGTGTTAGGCGATTTTATAGATGCAATAAGAGCTGATGGATATGAAATAGAACGATTTGAATAGAAATGTTTATTAAAATAAAGCTGCCAATATAGGTAGCTTTATTTGATGTGTGTACAATCGGCATTATCGAGATAACATTAGAATTTTACTAGTTACATTCTTTGTGAAATCACTAGCATTTTTTTCATCTTCTGCATTGGGGTGAAGCATAGTTACATCATAATTTTCAATTGATTTGTGTAATATTATGTTATTGGAATCGTTAGAGAGCATTTTAGTGTATTCATTTCTTACGGAAATTGGCATTTTTCCCTGGCACAGAAAACAACCTAAGTATTGGTTATCTGGTGGTAATAAATTAGAGATATTATTTGTTAGAAAATTATAATATGATGCATTAATAGGATTGCCAAAAGTACCAAATAGAGCAATGTTTTTATAATGAAGTTGTTGAATGAAATTCGAAACAAAATCAGGAGCAGTTCCATTTTCTATGTTAAATCCAATGAAATAGTTATCAGCAAAATCTTTAGTAATATCACTTCCTATTTTGCATATGTCTTTTGAAGAAGATGATATTGATTGATATATGGCTGAAGCAATTTTTTCAGTATTACCAGTGAAACTTGAATAAACAACAGCAAATTCACTCATATCATTTACCTCCTTAAATAATAATGGTAACTATTCAGTATTACCATAGTTACCAAATAATTATTTTATAACAGCGTGTTGTACTTATAATGGGTATATGGGAAAATTCATAATGATAATTTAGCCATTTACCAATATTGTTATGTTTATAGAGTATCATAAAGTTTACAAATTATAAATTATATCCCTATAAATAAATATAAAATAACATTGATGATTATTAAAATAAAGTGTATAATAGCTAAATAAGTTTTTTTACAATGAAGGAATAGGAGCGTTTAGTAAAATGAGTAAAGTGAGAACAAGATTTGCACCAAGTCCTACCGGAAGAATGCATGTCGGAAATTTGAGAACAGCATTATATGCATTTTTAATAGCTAAACATGAAGGTGGAGACTTTCTTTTAAGAATAGAAGATACAGATCAAGAAAGATTCGTAGAAGGGGCATTAGAAATCATCTATCGAACATTAGCCAAAACTGGTTTAATACATGATGAAGGTCCAGATAAGGATAAGGGCGTGGGTCCTTATGTACAAAGTGAAAGACATGCGCAGGGACTTTATTTAACATTTGCGAAAGAGTTAATTGAAAAAGGTGAAGCATATTACTGTTTCTGTGATAAAGATAGACTTGAGACACTGAAACAGGAAGTAGCAGGAAAAGAGATTATTATTTACGATAAGCATTGCCTATCACTTTCTAGGGAAGAAGTGGAAGCTAAATTGGCATCAGGTATTCCATATGTCATTAGACAGAATAATCCAACCGAAGGAAGTACAACATTTTTAGATGATATTTACGGAGATATTACAGTTGATAATTCAGAGCTTGATGATATGATTTTAATAAAATCAGATGGATATCCTACTTATAATTTTGCAAATGTTGTTGATGACCATTTAATGGGTATCACTCATGTGGTAAGAGGAAACGAATACTTATCTTCCTCACCTAAATACAATCGTTTGTATGAGGCATTTGGTTGGGAGGTTCCGATTTATGTTCATTGTCCATTGATTACGAATGAAGAGCATAAGAAATTAAGTAAACGTTGTGGACATTCTTCATATGAAGACTTAATTGAACAAGGTTTTTTAACACAAGCAGTTATTAACTTTGTTGCTCTTTTAGGATGGAGCCCAGAAGATAATACAGAGATTTTTTCACTACAAGAATTAATAGAGAAATTTGACTACCACCATATGAGCAAAGCACCAGCAGTTTTTGATGTTGTGAAGTTGAAATGGATGAATGGCGAATATATGAAAGCCATGGATTTTGATTTATTTTATAAGATGGCAGAACCTTTTATCAAGCAAGTGATTACAAAAGATTATGACTTAAAGAAAATTGCGGAAATGGTAAAGACAAGAATTGAAGTGTTTCCAGATATCATAGAGTTAGTTGATTTTTTTGAAGCGGTTCCAGAATATGATAGTATTATGTATACGCATAAGAAAATGAAGACAAATGCTGAAACTTCATTAGAAGTGTTAAAAGACTTATTACCGATATTTGAAGAACAAGAAGATTATAGTAATGATGCTCTTTATAACATATTATTGAAATATGTGGAAGCAAAAGGATGCAAGAATGGTTATGCAATGTGGCCAGTAAGAACAGCTGTTTCAGGGAAACAAATGACACCAGCTGGGGCTACGGAGATAATGGAAGTGATAGGCAAAGAAGAATCTATTAAGCGCATAAAAGCAGCTATTGAAAAACTTAGTTAATTAAAGTATATAAAGTAGAGAACTGACTTTTATTAAGAAAAAACTTTTTAAAGACTAGCAGAATTGTTTTATTGATTCTGTTAGTTTTTTTGTGATAAGATAGTTCTTGGAACTTTATTACTTTTATTTTAATAGTATATTGGTTATAATAAATGTAAGAAGTTAAAATCCATAAAGATAACAATGAGTAACTATGAAGGTACTGAATGGTTATAATAATAGATAGGAAGAGGTAAAAGATTATGATTACCAAGGAAAAAAGAAAGATATTACTTAAGGATATAGGTAGAATTATATTAGTTGTACTTGCTTCCATAGTAATGGCAATCAATATTAGGAGTTTCGTAGATGCAGGAAATCTACTCCCAGGTGGGTTTACGGGATTAACCATTTTAATTCAACAAATAGGAAAAAAATATTTTGATTTAAAGATTTCATTTGCGCTTGTTAATATTTCATTAAATGCAGTTCCTGTTTTGATAAGCTTCAATCATATAGGTAAGAAATTCACTATTTTTTCTTGTATGATGATTATTCTTACCAGTTTTCTAACAGATATTCTTCCAACTTACCCTATCACGTATGATGTTTTACTTATCAGCATCTTTGGAGGGATTGTATCGGGAACAGCAATCAGTATGTGTCTATTTGCAGATGCCACAAGTGGGGGAACAGATTTTATTGCTATTTTATTATCTAAGAAATATGGGATTGATGCATGGAACTATATTTTGATTGCAAATGCAGTGGTTTTGCTTATGGCAGGTTATTTATTTGGTTGGGATAGAGCACTATATTCTATTATTTTTCAATTTACATCTACACAAATGCTTCAGTTATGTTATAAAAGATATAAGAAAAATACGTTAATTATAATAACGGAATATCCAGAAAAAGTCGCAAAGGTAATTCGCGAATATACTAAGCATGGGTCAACTAATTTTAATGGGTTTGGTAGCTATGAAAAAAGGGAAAAAACAATGGTATATTCAGTTGTAAGTAGGGAAGAAGTAAAAAAAGTTGTTTCAAAGGTTAGGGCTGTAGATGAAAATGTATTTATTAACGTGATAAAGACTGATCAATTGGAAGGAAACTTTTATATTAGACCGAATGATTAAAACGGGTTATAAAGGGGGGAATATGATATATTTAGATAATTTTGCATTTCCAGATGCAGAAGAGGAATTTGATTTCTTTTAAAAAAGTGCGCAGAACGTGTTATGATTCTTTTTATCCATTTAAAATTTTATCACAAAAGGGATTTAGTCGTATGGATTTTGAATCAATAACAATTTTATATGGTGGAAATGGTTCGGGAAAAACGACAGTGCTAAATGTGATAGCTGATAAGCTTAAAATTGTGCGCGAAGCGATATATAATCGTTCCAGTTTCTTTGAAGACTATGTTAAGTTATGTGACATGGAATTGATAGAAACTTTACCGGAAGATAGTAGAATTATTACGAGTGATGACGTATTTGATTATATGCTAAATATTCGGACACTAAATGAGGGAATAGATGGGAAAAGAGAAGATTTGTTCGAGGACTATTTAGAGTCCAAATATTCGAACTTTAAGATGCAATCACTAGATGATTATGAGCAATTGAAAAAGGTAAATATGGCACGAAGTAAGACGCAGTCCAAATTTGTAAGAAATAAACTTATGGGAAATGTACGTGAACACTCAAATGGTGAAAGTGCATTTTCGTATTTTACGGAAAAGATGAAAGGTGATTCTTTATATCTCTTAGATGAGCCCGAAAACAGTTTGTCGGCAACTAATCAATTAGAACTAGTAAAATATTTAGAAGATTCAGCACGATTTTTTAATTGTCAATTTATTATTTCCACACATTCACCATTTTTATTATCATTCAAAGGTGCCAAAATATATGATATGGATGAAAATCCAGTGGATGTAAAACATTGGACTGAATTAGAAACAGTGAGACTATTTAAAGATTTCTTTAAAATGCATGAAGATGAGTTTTAATAATCTTTTATAACGCTGAGGATGTTGAAAAGAAAGCATTTTTGATAAATTGTAAATTTTTAGCAGTTAGAAAATATTACTACCAAATACTATTTTTGTTTCATACATTTGATGAAAAATCATGTATGGATTATATGGATTTTAGTTGAAAAAAGTTAATAAGATAATTGAATAATCCATGTTTTTTCAAGAGTTCCTATGATACAGTTATCATAGGAATTTTTAATTGTGTAGTAGCTGTGTAACAATCAAAGGAGGATACAAAGTATGATTACAGTAACGAAAGTAACAATGGATTATTTAGAAGAATTGATAGGAATTGTAAAGTTGCCGCAGTTTGGTTGGAAGTTGGAGAGCGACAAGAGAGAATGTATACAAAAGGCATACCAGCTTCAAATTTCACAGGAGGATACCTTTGAAACTTGTTTATATAATAGTGGAATAGTGGAAAGTGACGAATCGGCACATATTGAAGTGGAATTATTTTCATTAGAATCTTGTATGAAATATTATGTAAGAGTAAAAGTTTGGGATAATCAAGGAGAAATCAGTGAATGGAGCAAGACAGTAAGCTTTTTAACCGCACTGTGTAGTAATGAATGGAAGGCACAATTTATATCAGCAGAAACGAAAAAAGACAGTGATAATTCTAAAGGTACCTATGTAAGAAAGGAATTTACACTTCAAAAACAGATCAAATCTGCCTATGTATGTGCAACTGCACTTGGACTATATAAATTGTATATCAATGGTCAAAAAGTAGGGAGGGATGAACTCACGCCAGGCTGGACTTCCTATCATAAACATTTATTGTATCAGACTTACGAAGTGACAGATTTACTGAGATCAGGAAATAATGCTATAGGTGCGATGCTAGGAGCGGGATGGTATAAAGGTAATATGGGATTTTTGGGTCTTCGTAATAATTATGGAGAGCAAACGGCATTTTTAGGACAGCTTCTAGTAACCTATGAAGATGGTAGTTCGCAAATGATTTTTACAGATGAAACGTGGAAAGGCACAGATGCACCAGTTCTTTTTGCTGAGATATATGACGGTGAAATTTATGATGCGAATAAAGAAATATCAGGCTGGAATGAAGCTGGATTAATAGAACATGATTGGATAAATATTGAAATTGTAGAATATGATAAAATGGTACTTATTCCTCAAGGGGGATGTAAGGTGGCGGAAATAGAAACAATGTTTCCAAAACGTATATTCAAGACACCACAAGGAGATACGGTTATTGATTTTGGACAGAATATGACCGGCTGGATTCATGTAAAAGCAAGTGGTGTTGCAGGAGATACAATTGAGTTGAATTGTTTTGAAGTGTTAGATGCAAACGGAAATGTATATTTAGATAACCTTCGTGGTGCGAAACAAAGAATGTTGTATACATTTAAGGAGAAAGAGGAAATTGAGTATCATCCAAGCTTTACCTTTATGGGATTTCAATATGCTAAAATCACGTCCTATCCTGAGAGTCCAAAGATAGAAAATTTTACCGCGTACGCAGTGCATTCTGATATGGAAAAGACAGGAGATTTTGAATGTTCAAATGAGAATGTGAACCAATTACAACATAATATTAAATGGGGAATGAAAGGGAACTTTGTTGACGTTCCAACTGATTGCCCACAAAGAAATGAGCGTTTGGGTTGGACCGGAGATGCACAAATCTTCTCACGAACAGCAAGTTATCTTATGAATACTTATCATTTTTATAAGAAATGGCTTCGTGATGTAGAAGCAGATCAGACACCAGAAGGTGGGGTAGCTCATGTAGTTCCAGACATATTAAAGGATAATGCGAAAGATGATTGGCTACTATCAAAAGGGTCTCATTCAGCGGCTGCGTGGGCAGATGTGGCAGTAATTACACCATGGGTAATGTATTTGACCTATGGCGACAAAACGATTCTTAAAACCCAGTATAAGAGCATGAAGGGGTGGGTAGATTTCATGCGGACACATGCAAAAGATTACATTTGGAATTATAAATTACAATTTGGTGATTGGGTAGCTCTTGATGCTGAGGAAGGAAGCTATTTTGGTGCAACACCAAATGATTTGACGTGTACGGCATATTTTGCCTATACAACAGGACTTTTCGTGAAGGTATGTAATGTATTAGGCAAAGTGGACGAGGAATTATTCTATAAAGAATTATATGAAAAAATCGTAGATAAATATCAAAAGACATTTTTTGATAAAGATGGAAATATGATAGCACAGACGCAGACGGCTCACATTGTATCGCTTTACTTTGGATTGACTCCAGATGAATATAAAGCGAATACGATTGCAGGCTTAAAGAAATTACTGGATAAGGAAAATGGACATCTTGTGACCGGATTTGTTGGAACCCCGTATTTTTGTCATGCATTAAGTGAAAATGGCTGTCTAAATGAAGCGTATGATTTGTTATTAAAAGAAGATTTTCCATCGTGGTTATACCAAGTGAAAATGGGGGCAACTACCATTTGGGAACACTGGGATGGGTTGAAACCAGATGGCACGATGTGGAGTCCCAATATGAACTCATTTAATCATTATGCATATGGAGCAATAGGAGAGTGGTTATATCGTGTATGTGCAGGTATCGAAATTGATACTAGTAATCCTGGTTACAAGCATATTATTTTTCAACCGCATATTGGAGGTGATTTGACTTATGTTAATGCAACATATCAATCAATTTATGGAGAAATCAAATCATATTGGTCTATCGATGGTAAGAATGTGAAATTAGAATTTAGTGTTCCAGTAAATACAAAAGCAACTATTTACATTGATGAAGTAACAGAAGTGATAGATGCAGATGGGGCACAATTTAAAGAAGAAGATGGAAAAATGGTTGCAACGATTGGATCAGGACATTATATAATTATATATGCAAGAGTTTAAAACATTATAGAAGTGTTTAATAGTTCATGTACCATTGCTGGATATTCCATGTTAGTAAGGGAAAATCCATGTTACTATTTAATTACCAATTAACAATTAACAAAAAGGGAGGATACAAAATGAAATTGAAAAAGTTTAATGCAATGGTACTTTCCACGGTCATGATTATTGGTTCGCTTACTGGATGTGGTGGAACAAGTAGTAGTACAAAAACATCACAAGATACAAAGGCAGATGTCGTTGAAACAGAGAATACAGTTTCGACAGAAAACACAGATACAGAAAACACAGATACAGGGAACAAGAGCTTTGAGGGAGTAACACTTACTATGTTAAAAGATTCTGATACGCCAGATTCAGGGCTTAATGTGGTATTAGAAAAAGCAACAGAAAAGTTAGGAATGAAATTTGAAATAGAAACACGTGTTGGTGGAGCGGATGGAGATAATATTGTAAAAACACGTTTAGCATCTGGAGATATGGCTGATATTTGTCTTTATAACTCAGGTTCACTTCTAACTGCTTTATTTCCTTCTGAATATTTTATTGATATTTCAGATCAAGAATTTGCTTCTCGCTTAGATGATACATACAAAGAAACAGTTACAGTTGATGGAGCAACTTATGGAATACCATTTAGTTCTTCACAAGCAGGAGCTATTCTTTATTACAAACCAGATTATGAAGAATTAGGACTTGAAGTACCAAAAACATGGGATGAATTTCTGGCAAATTGTGATACATTACAAAAAGCGGGAAAAACAGCTATGATTGGAACATTTGGAGATAGTTGGACGTCACAGGTTATGTATTTAGGCGATAACTATAATGTATTATCTCAAAATACAGATTTTGCTAAAGCGTTTGAGGCTGGGGAAGCTAAATATGCAACTACTCCTGCTGGGTTAAAGAGTTTTCAAAAATTAGTTGATGTGAAAGAGTTTTATAATGAAGATTATTTGGCAGCAACTTATGATGATGGATGCGATATGATTGCAAATGGAGAAGGAACACATTGGGTAATGCTCACGCAGGCGTTATCAAATATATATGAACTATATCCAGAAGCTATGGATAAAATAGGAGCTTTTGCAATTCCAGGAGATGATGCACAAGATAATGGTATTACGGTTTGGATGCCTAGTTCATTATACGGAAATAAAAACTCTGAAAATACAGATGCAATCTTAGCATTTATGGATTATTATACATCCGATGAAGCAATTGATGCATATACATCAGCAGTTTTGCCAGATGGTCCATACTGCATCAAAGGGTATGAACTACCAGATAATGCATACGCCGCAGTTAAAGATGATATGCAGGCATACTTTGCAGCTGGAAAAACAGCAGTTGCACTAGAGTTCTTAACAGCAGTGAAAGGTTCAAACTGCGCGGCTATTTGTCAAGAAGTTGGTTCGGGTCAGACTACAGCCCAAGAAGCAGCACAAGCATATGATGACGATTGTAAGAAACAGGCAGTACAGCTTGGATTAGAGTGGAAATAAGCTGAAGTAATCATATAGGTAACCAAATATGAGCCGTCCAGTGGGGGCGGCTCGTATTATCAAAAATCAGGAGGCCTAAGAGAATATGAATAAGAAAAAGATATATTCCATGTGGTTTTTAGTTCCGTCCATTATGATATTTGGGATTTTCTTTTTAATTCCATTGATAACATCACTTTTTTATAGTATGACTGTCTGGAACTTTAAGAGTTTTACATTTGTTGGATTAGATAATTTCAAGATGTTTTTCTCAGAAAGATCGCTAAGTGGAAGCATCAAAAATACATTGGTATATGCATTGATGACAAGTGGTTTAAAAGTTATTTTAGCATTTTTTATCGCGATTTTTTTGACAAGCAAGATTCGTACAAAAAACTATTTACGTGCAATTGTATTCTTTCCTAATTTGGTTAGTACTATTGCAGTTGGTATTACATTCGCAGCATTTATGCACCCAACAAAAGGTCTTTTTAATGTTTTATTAACAGCAGTCGGACTTACGGGAGTAGATTGGCTAGGAAATACCAATATTGCACTATTTAGTGTAATATTTACAGATATATGGAAGGGCGTTGGGGTTGCTACCGTTATTTACATTGCTGGAATACAGTCCATTGATAAGACCTATTATGAAGCAGCTTCCATTGATGGGGCAAATGGTTGGCAACAACTTAAAAATATAACGATGGCACTTGTAAAACCAGCAATGAACTCTGTTATTATACTGTCTTTAATTGGTGGACTTCGTACATTTGATTTGATATGGGCAATGACAGGAGGCGGACCTGGGTTTGCTACAGATGTATTATCTTCCGTTGTTTACAAACAATATGCAGCAGGTTATTATGGGCTTTCTACAGCAGGTAATGTAATTATGTTCATATTAATTGCAGTTATTGCTTATCCACTACAGAGATTCTTATTAAGCAGGGAGGAAGAATAAGATGAAGAAAAAAAATAGATTACAGATCTTAGGGGATATTATAGGTGTAGTTGGAACATTTGTTATATTTATTATACCGTTTCTTTTTATGTTAGTTAATTCGTTAAAAGAACGAAGAGAGTCAAATTTATTAAGCATTTCTTTACCAGCTATATTTCAATGGGATAATTATAAACAAGTCTTGACAGCGAACAATGGCATTGTTTTAACCGCATTTAAAAATAGTTTAATTATTACATTTGGTTCAGTATTTGTACTTATTATAACTTGTGCGATGTCGGGATATATACTGCAAAGAAGAAAAGGAAAAGAAATAAGTATTGTAAATGCAGTGGTAATGGCAGGACTTATGGTTCCACCTGCTATTTTGCCAACCATTTCTATTATGCAAAGTTTGCATGTATATAAAAGTTTATTTGGGATGATAATGGTTGAAGTTGCCTTGCAGACACCATTTACAATTATGTTATATCGTGGATTTATGAGTACGATACCAATTGAACTTGAAGAGGCGGGTTATATTGATGGGTGTAAGCGTTTACAGATGTTTACGAAAGTTGTGTTTCCATTATTAAAGCCTGTAACTGCAACGGTTATAATTTTAAATGCGGTAACTATTTTTAATGATTTTACGAATCCATTATATTTCTTGCCAGGCAGTAAAAATGTTACAGTTCAATTAACATTATATAATTTTATGGGACAGTATTCGAGTTCATATAACTTGCTTTTTGCCGATGTAATTGTTATAACTATACCTATGTTAATATTATTTATATTATTTAATAAAAGAATTGTGGATGGTATGACAGCAGGCGCAGTAAAAGGATAAGGTGAAAGTAATAGGAGGAGAACGATGCGATTTCAAACTAAGATGGTAGTTATGTATGCTATATTTATGCTTGGGGTTGCATTTGTCCTCGGAGTGATATACCATGAATATAGTTTAAGGCAGTATGTGAAAATAGAAGAAAAGAATCTTGAAATAACGGCAGAACAACTGATTACACAATTTGATGAAATATTAAAACCAATGGAGCTTGCAACAAACTATATATTATCAGATCCTAGTATATTATCTGGTATTCGAATGCTATCCAAAACAGAAGAGGGATATAGTGACAATCCATATATTATAGATGAAAAAACTAATATTCGTAAAAGGATAAATACGGATTATTTAACAAATAATTTTTATAGAACAATTATATTTAATCAATCAGGAAGTGTGATTAGTAATTCTAATTATTTGGCGAAAAAAGTAAGATCTTTTGTAGACTTTATTAACATGCCTTGGATTGGTGAAGCTGATCAAAGTAAAGGAATACCGATTCTTGTAAATGCGCATGAAGACACCTGGGGTTTAGAACATAATCCGCAGGTATTTTCGTTATTAAAAGCGTTACAAGGAGAAAATATGGGATATATTGAAATTCAAAAAAAAGTCGAAAGTCTGGAAGATGAATTACAAGTTCCCAAAGATGGTTTGGAATATATGATATTCTTAAATGGAACACAATTACTTTATTCGAGTTTGAATACCGAACACATGGATGAGTATATGAAAATAGTTCAAGAAGAGGGTAGTTTTGTTAAAATATTTAATGTAAATGTAATTGATAAACAGCAGGTTATAGCCAAGAAAGAATCAAAATCATATGCTTTTAGCATTCTGGTGATAGAAAATACAGATAATTTGGTTAATGAAAGTGCGTATTTGACACCTATGACTTTTCTAGTGGCATTTATCTTCTTTGCAATCTCTATGGTATTTGTTATGCTCTTATCTATATATTTAACAAAGCCTATTCGTCAATTACGTACAGTTATGGAAAATACAAAACTTGAAAATATTGGAAATGAAATAATGATGGATAATCCAAATAATGAAATCGAGGCGTTGAATTTTTCATATCAAAAGGTGTTAGGACGTTTGAAGGAATCGATGGTAAAAGAAAAACGAATGTCATTTTTACATCTACAAGCCCAGTTTGATTCTTTGCAATCACAGGTAAATCCACATTTCTTATATAATGTGTTAAATATAATCTCAGCAAGGGGCATGAGTAATGAAGATGAGAAAATATGTGAAATGTGTGGAAGCTTAGCAAATATGCTTCGATACTCTACAAATACAAAAATACGATATGCTAGAATTGAAGAAGAATTAGAGTATTTGGATCAGTATTTTTATTTGTTAAAGGCAAGGTACGAGCATAAAATTGAATTTAAGGTTGATGTAGATGAATGTATAAGAATGCAAATCATTCCAAAGATTATACTACAACAGATTGTAGAAAACTCAATTAATCATGGATTCGAGAATAGTACGAATCAAATGCAGGTTACAATAACGGGGTGGAAGGAAGAAGATCGTTGGTATATTAAAGTACATGATAATGGTCAGGGCTTTGATGATAAGGCACTTGCAGATTTGATGAAAAACCTGGAAAAAACAAAAAGGCGTTTGCTCAAAGAGCGTGACAATATGGAACTAGAAATTGGTGGAATGGGGTTGATAAATACTTATGCCCGATTATTATTGCTTTATAATGATGAATTGACTTTTGAATTTAAGAATGTGAAGGATGGTGTAGATATAATTATAGGAGCTAATATACGGAGAAAACTATCTGAATAGGAGTGGAAAATGTATAAAGTTATTGCAGTAGATGATGAACCAGGTGCACTTACTCATATATGTACAATAATTGAAAAAAAATGCCCTGCTTATAATGTAATAGGTACAGCTGAAAATGGCAAGGAGGCATTGGAACTAGTACGTGAGTTACAACCAGATTTGGTGATTTGTGATGTGAAAATGCCTTTGATGAATGGGATAACATTAGTATCTTTGATAAAGAAGGAGTTTCCTAATATTTTCACGATTATTATAAGCGGATACCAAGATTTTGAATTTGCCAAGGGAGCAATACAATCAGGAGTATGTGATTATATACTAAAGCCGGTCATACCTTCAAATATTCAGAAGGTTTTAGCGGAACTAGAGGTTAAGTTAAGACAGCAATATTATCAGGAACGAAATGCAATTATTCATATGTTGTGTAAGGGAAGAAGTTATGATAATAATAGGATAAATCAATATTTTTCATACAGTCGTTATTATTGTGCCATTATTCGTAAGAATGGATTGCCAAGACGATTTTCAAAAAGTAGTAATATGGAGATATATTCAGACATACATGAAATCATGACGATATATGGACGTGATGAAATGGAAGCACTTTATATTATTCCACAAGAATTGCTTTTTGAAAAAACATTTGAGGAATATATTACACGGGTTAAAGAGGAAGGCAGGTTAGAAAATCAATATATAACAATGGTTTTTGGCAAACATAGTTTTCCAGTTACACAGTTGCAGCAAAAGGTAAAAGATTTATATAGGGTGTTGGATACAGTAAGTGTGGTAGGATTAGATCAAGTATTAAATCTTGATGAGGAAGCGATTGAAAAAGAAATTGAATTTGACCATAATTCAATTAATAGAGTATTGAGTAATCTGGAATATGTATTACAAGAGCAGAATTATGATAAACTCAAAAAAGAATTAAAACGTCTGTATCAGAACTGGAAAGCGGAAAAAAAGCCACAATTATGGATGGAACATATGTCACGACAGATTATTTATATCATGAATAGAAATAATAAGGAATATTCACCTCTTATTGAGTGTGAATATATGATAGAAGATGCATTTTTCTATGCTACGTCGGTGGATGAATTAATGGAGAATTTGCTTGATATCATGTTTAAGTATATGAAGGAGACAAAATCTTGTGGAAAAGTGGATTCACCAGAATTCTTTGATTTAATTAAAAAACATATAGACAAGAACTTGGATCAAAATTTGACATTGCAGAGCATTTGCAAGACATTTTCAGTATCACAGACGTATATGAGTAAGCTTTTTCGAAAGTATGAGAATCAGTCATTTAACCGTTACTTAACAATGGCGCGTATGCTGCGTGCAACACAATTAATGCAAGAAGATCACGAGATTTTTATTAAAGATGTTGCGGCGATGGTTGGATTTAAAGATCAGTTTTACTTTAGTCGAATCTTTCGCTCCTATATGGGAAAATGTCCTTCAGACTATTTAGTAGAGTTATAATTGCTCTAGTCAGGAACACATTTGTAACGGCTTACTAAAAAATTTTAATAAGATGAATGATATAGAGACGAAAGTAAAAATAATGAATGATAATCTTGACCCTTTAAATAGTTAGCGTTAGAATATGAAAAGTGGCACAGTATCTTACAAATGGGATACTGTGCCACTTTTTAGGTAGCTTAAATTTAAGTATGGTCCAAAAATCTAATTACATTTATATATATTTATAAATGTAATGAAATATAATAAAGTAATTGACAAATATTGTTTAAAATACTATACTGTGTATTGAAGAGATGCACAGTAATGCACACACAAGCACACAGACACAGTTGGAGGTTTCAATTGAATATAATAATTTCAAACAGCAGTGAGATACCAATTTATCAACAGCTTAAGAATCAGATAAAAGAAGCTATCTTGACAAGAGAGATTAAGGATGGTGAGTTATTGCCATCAATAAGAAATTTGGCAAATGAGACAAGAGTAAGTGTATTAACGACAAGGAGAGCTTATGATGAACTAGAAGGGGAAGGATTTATTAAAACAGTACATGGTAAGGGGACATTTGCAATGTCTAATAACCTAGAACTGCTAAAGGAAGCCAGACTAAAACAGGTAGAAGAAAAGCTTATAGAGGCTTTTGAGATAGGAAAAGCCATCGGTGTATCAAGTGAAGACATGAAGGCAATGATGGATATTTTATTTGAAGATAATGGGCGATAAGTAAAAATATCTGTAACTATTTAGTTCCTTCATAGTTAACACTATGAGATACACATAAAATGCATAAAAATTACCTATACACATATGATTCTATTTGCTTGCAATGATGAAAACATAGAGATAGTGCTAAAAATTATTATTCAACTTGACACAACAAAATTTATTATTTCTACTTCGAGGTTATTGGTACGGAATAGTAAATAACTTTTATAACTAGGATTATGTGTGTGTGAAACAGTATAAATGGAGGAATGTATTATGAATTATGTATTAGAAATTAACGGATTGGAAAAGTCATATGTAAAAGGAAATAAAATACTAAAGGGAGTTGATATTAAGATAGAAGAAGGTTTGGTAACTGGGTTTATAGGCATAAATGGAGCTGGAAAGACCACTACAATAAAATTAATACTGGGACTTATAACACCACAAGCTGGTGAAATCAAGTTGTTTGGAAAGCCGTTAATTGGAAATGAGAAAGAAATTAAGAACCGAATAGGGATTGTGTTTGATAATGGATATCTCTATGAAGATTTAAAATTATCTGACATGAAGCAGATATTTGCAGGAGCATATACTAAGTGGGATGAGGCTTCTTATAAGCAATATATTAGCAAATTCAAGTTAAATGAAAAACAAAAAGTAAAAGAACTTTCAAAAGGAATGAAAATGAAATTTTCACTAGCATTAGCACTTTCCCATCATGCAGATTTGCTTATTATGGATGAACCAACCTCGGGACTCGACCCTAAGGTAAGAATGGAATTTTTAGAAATTATTCGAAAATTTATAAGTGAAGAGGGAAAAACAGTATTTTTTTCTACACATATTACAACAGATTTAGATAAGATAGCGGATCAAATTATTATGCTAAATGAAGGTGAAGTAGTGATTGATAAAGACAAAGATACTTTACTAGAAGAGCATGTTTTGGTAAAAGGTGATAAGTCAATGCTAACACAAGAAAATAGAAAATTGTTTGTATCACTTGATGAAAGAGGATTTTCATTTGAAGGACTTTCCAATCATAGTAACAAAGTGAAACGTGAAATGAACAAAGCAGTATATGAAAGACCAACGATAGAAGATATCATGGTAGCATATATGGGAAGGTAGGGAGCGCATGTATTGGTCATTAGTAAAGAAAGATTTTGAAATTGCATTTTGTGAAAATATAGGAATTATAGTAGTACAGATGTTATTTATTTTAATCATAATTTCCGTTAATATGGGAGTGATGGGATATGGAGTAATGGCAACCGCATTTGGCTGGCAATTACTAATGGGTGTCAGCGTAAAAGAAAAAAAAAATAACTCTCTTGCATTACTAATTACTATGCCGTATGAAAAAGGAAAAATAATTACAACTAGATATATTTCTGCCATGTTTGGCGTCGTAGGAGCAACTGTGATATATGAAGGACTTGCATTTATAACAAATATGATTAACATTAATGTACTAAAGATGTTAACACCAGAAATATTACTTACCACAGTGTGTGCATATGCATTGTTTATCGGTATAACACTTCCACTCTATTTTAAATTTGATGATACAGTAGTAAGAGGAGTTTCATTGTTTTTAATAATGGGAGTGAATATAGTTGGATTTTTATTATGGGATCATACAAATATAATATCTATAATAAGTGAAATGTCGTTTATTACAAATAATTACAAGGTAATTCTTATTTTAGTTACTATAGTAAGCCTGGTTATTTCGAGAAAGATAACATTAATATTATTTGAAAAAATGGAATTCTAGGAGGATTTTATGAAGTATAATCTCGTTAAAAAAGATGCGCTTTTAAGTAAACGAAAAGTAATTTTTTATACAGTATTTTTGCTAGTCGTATTACTACTTGTTAAGTTAACAATTCATCATGCATTAATAGAAAATATTTTGGTGGCAGCGATAGGGGGGCTTTTCTCTTATTTTATAACGGTTATTTTATTTGAAGCGGAAGGAAAATATAAAGCAGAAGTCACTGTTGCAATATTACCCTATACAAGAAAGGAAATTGTTTTATCAAAATATAGTTGCGTTATTTTAGGGAGTCTTATATTTTATATTTTATGCTTTGTTGAGATGGGGATTTTAACTTTGTTTAAAATAGGAACTTTTTCAGGTGGTGGTATTGCATATGGTATTGCTGTTAGTTTTATCATTCATGCAGGTATGATTCCGTTTTTTATGAAATTTGATTATATTAAAGCAGCAAATGTGATGATGCTTGGAATAATGGTGTGGAGTGTTTTATTTGTATTATTTGCAAAAAAAATAGTTGGATTTATGGATATAGTAAATGGTTTACAGTCACTCAATATACAAATTGTATTGATCGTTTCAATTATAATTTTGCTAGTATCCTATTTGATGTCAGTTGCAATATATGAGAAAAAAGAATTATAACTTTGGTTATGAAAAGCGGGACTAGAACCTTAAGTAGGTAACTAGTCTCGTTTTTAAATTTATAATTTAACACCAACTGATTGTTTGCATAACTGCTGTATTTAGCAGGGCTATGACTAGAAACAACATTATATATATTCATTAAAAATAAAAATATTTATTTGATTAAGTAACCATGTAAATCCAGTTGTTTTCCTACATCATCAAGAATAGCTTCATTGTCAGCTTCTACAGTATGTGAGTGGATGTCTCCACAAAGTGTCTTTAAGGGTATAGCATTGGAGGTCTCAACTTTTTGAACAAAACTATCTACGTCACGCCTGGAAGATATATTAAGATCTGCTGTAATACTGCCATATACCTCATGATGTACAATGACATTTCGAACCAATCCACCGCAGTCTACGATGCAATAGAGTTCGTCACGAATTTGTTCTGTAGTATGAGAAACCATAAATACACGAGAAGTATTTCCAGAGGTGTCGGGGTAGAGTAAGTAGCCCCTATTGGTCGATAAGATGGTGCAATTAGATGCTTTTAGTACAGCAATATCTTGTACAATTATCTGTCTACTTACACCTAACTGTTTTGAAAGCGCTTCACCAGAAATGGGGGAATGTGATTGCTTTAATGTATTTAAAATTTGTGCTCTGCGTTTCTCAACGTCCATGGATAAGCTCCTCTCATTAATAATAATTAATAAAAGTATATCTTACATTTTTAAATTTGTATATAGATTAGCAGGAAAATAATGTGCTTTGATTTTTACATGAATTAGGGTAAAATAAGTATATAAATTAAAAATCATCGAAATGGATCGATTACTAATTGTGAAATCCATTGTCTGATATCGATTATATCTGATTTAAATCACATAACTAATGGAGGCGTACATGAATTTGAATAAAGGACAAGCAGAGGCTGTAAAGCATGTAAATGGCCCTTGTATTGTGGTTGCACCACCTGGAAGTGGCAAAACTATGGTTATTACTCAAAGAACAAAGTATTTAATTGAAAAATGCGGCATTAATCCCGCGAATATTTTAGTGATTACGTTTACAAAGGCGGCTGCATCAGAAATGAAGGAGCGTTTTACTAAGCTTATGGGAAAACATACGCCAGTTTCTTTTGGGACGTTTCATGCAATATTTTTTACCGTATTGCGACATGCTTATGGTTTCAAGGGCGAAAATATTTTACGAGATGAGCAAAGAATTGAATTTTTAAAAGAAATCATTCATAAGACTGAAATGGAAATCGATGATGAAATGGAATTTATTTCCGACATAACGAGCGAAATAAGTCTAATTAAGAATGATAGAATATTGTTGGAACATTATTATTCAACAAGTTGTCCAGAGGATATTTTTCGAAAAATTTATAATGAATATGATAATAAATTAAGGCATGCAAAGTTGATTGATTTTGACGATATGCTTGTATTTTGCTATGAGTTATTTAAGGAACGCAAAGATATCCTCAATGCATGGCAGAGCAAATATCAATATATTTTAATTGATGAGTTTCAAGATATCAATAAGATACAGTACGATATTATAAGGATGTTAGCAATGCCAAATAATAATTTATTTATTGTTGGCGATGATGATCAGTCAATTTATAGATTTCGAGGAGCTAAACCAGAAATCATGTTAAATTTCAGTAAGGATTACACAAAGACAAAGAGTGTACTATTGGATACGAATTATCGATCAACGAAGGCAATTGTTGATGGCGCAGTTAGGGTGATTAAGAACAATAAAAGCAGATTTGTTAAGAATATCAACACGATTAACGGTGAAGGTGTACCTATCGTAATTCAAAAATTAAAAGATCAAAATGATGAAAATAAAGTAATCTTGGATAAAATTATAGAGTATAGAGAAAAGGGTATTGAATTCTCAGATATTGCAGTGCTATACCGTACCAATACGCAACCCAGAACCTTAATAGAAAAATTAATGGAATACAACATTCCGTTTAAAATGCGTGATACTATACCTAACATTTATGACCATTGGATTACAAAAAATATTATTTCATACATTAGTATTGCAAGAGGATCCAGGGAACGGAAAGAATTTCTCCAGATTATTAATAGACCGAAACGTTATGTAAGTAGAGAGTGTATTGATAACATGCAGATATCATTTGAAAATTTAAGCGAATATTATAAAGAGAAAGACTGGATGGTAGAACGTATCAATAAGCTAGAATATGACCTGAAAATGTTAACTAAAATGCCACCCTATGCCGCTATTAATTATATTCGACAAGGAATTGGATATGAGGAATATTTAAAAGAATATGCAGCTTTTAGAAAAATTAAACCAGAAGAGTTGATTGAAACACTAAATGAAATTCAAGAAGGCGCAAAAGCGTTTAAAACCTATGAAGAATGGTTTACACATATACAAGAGTATACCAATGAACTTAGAGCACAAGTGAAAAATAGAAATAATAACTTTAATAGTGTTTCACTAGCTACGATGCATAGTTCAAAAGGATTAGAGTATAAAAAAGTATTCATTATAGATGTCAATGAGGGAATAACCCCATTTCGGAAAGCGGTTGTAGAGGCTGATTTAGAAGAGGAAAGACGCATGTTTTATGTGGCGCTTACACGAGCCAAAGAAGAATTATTTGTGTATTCATTGGAAGAGCGTTTGGGTAAGAAGATGGATATTTCTAGATTTGTGGGAGAAATGATTGTGAGTAAAGATGAATTAGTTCCAACGGCCGAAATAATACATAAGAAATATGGAGAAGGAATTATAAAAGCAGTGGATAATGGAAAATTAATTATTTATTTCAAGAAAACAGAAAAGGTATTAGTATTAGATGCTAATTTCTGTATTAGCAATCAATTTATAGTACTAAAGTAAAGCGTTACAGTTTGCTTTTACTATTTACTTTCAAAAAATTGATAGGAGGATTTGTATGATAAATAATGAACATTTTGTTTCTTTGAATTTTCTTAAAAAGGAAAATTATTCAGGAAGTATGCAAGGAATGCGTTATAGACTTAGAAAACAGGGCGAAAAAGAAGAATTAAAATTAGTTGTAGCAATATGGACAGAACCATTTTCTTATCCAGCTACAGCAGAAGAACAAAAACAATATAAAGAATTTGTTTTTAATGAGGATGGAATAAATCAGGCAGTTGATTGGCTTAATGAGCAATATGAGATACAAAGAGAATTATGGGATAGCGTTAATCCATATAAATAAATAAATAAATAACGCTTATATAGAGAATAGGAGTAAGTGGTAACTTCTATTCTTTACACAAGCGCTATATGAAAGCAAGTTATGATAGAAAATTAAAATACAGCAGTGCTATTCTGTTACAATATTGCTGTAGATAAGCCATTTTCTATTCTTTCTCTTCTTCATCTTCTTCTAAATCATCAAATTCCTGAGCATCAATTAATTCATCGAAAGCATCAGCAACGATTTCATATTCCTCATCATCGTCGATGTTTGTTAATTCAGGTTCTTCGTTTTCACCTTCAGTATAACGATATAAGAATACTTCACCATCCTCATTATCACCTTTATCATCAAGTGGAAGTAGTGCAATATAATCTTGACCGTTAACAGGGAAAATGGTTAGTATAGCACATTCCACAACGGTATCATCATCTAATGTCAATGTAACGGTAGATTCTACGTCAAATCCAGTTTCTTCATTGCAACCGCAGTCACAATTTTCTTCACTGCAACCGCAGTTACAAGTTTCTTCATGTTCACTCATTTATTAATCCTCTTTTCATTTTTATAAATATTATACTTAAGTATAATAAAATATGGACATTTTTAATGTATCAGAATTATGATTTAAATGCAAGAAAAATATGGGTTAAACTTTTCGATTTTAGAACTAAAAAAACTTTTGCATTCATATAATTAATATAATAAGTACCAATTATATTAATTATATGAAAAAAAGATAAGAAATTGAGAAAAATGTGTTGACTTTATTCAGTTTTATAATAAAATGAGAATGATAGAATTTTATAAAATTTGAGAGGAGAAACTTTCGTGGTTAGCAGTAGTACAAGTGAAGAACGTACCGGTCAAGGTTACAAAGATAATAATAGTAGTAATAATAATGGGGTGAGGCGTGAATATAAGCCTAGAAGCTATAACAAAGACTATAAATCCGGAACAGATGGTGAGAAAAAAGATTACAGAAGTGCTAATACTGGTGAAAGAAAAGAATACAGAGGCCAGAATAACACGGAAAGAAAAGATTATAAAAGTAATTATAATAATAGTAATGGAAATACCACCGAAAGAAAAGATTATAGAAGTAGTAATAGCAATACCACTGAAAGAAAAGATTACAGAAGTAACACTGGCACAGGCACAGGCACCGGAAACAATTATAAAAAAAGGGATGGAAGTGAAAGACCATATAATAACAACAGATATAATAAAGACGGTGATGGATATGGTCAATCAAGAGATTCAAGATCGGGGAATAACCACGGTAAAGATTTTAAGAATAGTTATAATAATTCTAAAGATTATGGTCGTAACAATGATTCAAGAGGTGGCGCGTCTCAACAAAAGGAGACAAAGGTTAAAGAGCAACAGCCAGATAAAGTTGATATTGTTAAGCGCCTAGAAAAAGAAAAGAAGGTAATGCAAAAGAAAACTGAAAATAGCAAAAAAGCAAAAGCAGCTAATGCAAGACCACAAGTAAAAGTGAAAAGAACAAATAATATTGATTGGACAAAAGAATATGAAAACGATTCGTTTGAGGATGACGATTCTTTTTATACTTATTAATAATTAAATAAAAAATAAAAAGATATATATCTTTTTATTTAATAAAAAGCCATATTTGACTTATAACATCAAACAAATTAATAATAATTTTTGTAACTATTGAGTATCCAAACGCGAGGGGTCGCAAAGCCCCAAGTTGAGTAACACTACAATGTTATTTTCTGGCATTATGTGTGCAGCGCGATTGGAAACTATAAAACTACTGAATAGTTAAAATTTATTTATTAGGAATGGAAATGATATAAGATAACGTATGGCTTTTGTAATTTAAAGAGAAAATACTATTGCGAAAATGTCAAAATATGTTAGAATAAATATAAATAATTAGAAATTGACATAGACGGATTTTAATATAACGAAATAACGAGGTGAAGATAATGGCTGAAATACGTTTGGAACTAGCGGCAGATCCGGCGAAATGTCCAAAATGTGGAGGAGATTATAAACAAGTTGTTCCAGAAGCAGTAAAATGTAGTAAGTGCAATTTTGAAGAAATTAGTACATTTGGTAGAGTAAAAGAATACATAGACAAAAATGGATTGCCTACAGTATCAGAGGTTGCGAAAGCATGCAATGTTCCAATAAGGAAAATTGATAAGTATCTTAGAAGTGGACAGTTAGAAATACCGGAGAGTTCAGATGTATTTATCAGCTGTAAAAAGTGTGGAATTGATATAAGATTTGGTAAATATTGCAAGCAATGTGCTGCGATTTTAATAAAAGATTTATCTAGCTCAATTGAAGTAAAAGAAAGTGAAATCGGTGAAATACCTAGAAAATTTGAAGGCAAAATGCGGTACATGAATAAAGAGAAGGAGAGAAACAAAACGATGCAACATCAAAAATAAAAGGTAAAATATTACATAAATGTAAAATGCTTTGTGGCAATACATTGAATATAAATTATAAATATTTTAAAAGATATATTTGCAAAGTGGGTAGATTGAAGGATGTCCCATTACGTGAAGTATCTTTTTTATTTACTAAAAAAGTTGTTTTAAGATAGCTGTGTATGGCGGCAGAATGAAGGTATTTATGGAAAAACAAACACTAAAAAAACTAATTGATGTAGCAGCAGGACGTATACCAGCTGACATGGTCATAAAAAATGTAAAAGTTGTGGATGTATATGGCTCCAAAATTATTGAAGGGAAAAGTATTGCAATATGTGACGGAGTGATTGTGGGAGTTGGCGAATACGAGGGCATCAATGAAATAGACGCCAAGGGGCAATACGCTGCTCCTGGATTTATTGATTCACATATTCATATTGAATCTGCCTATGTTACACCAGAAGAGATTGGAAGACTTTTGGTTCCTCATGGAGGTACGACGATTATTGCAGATCCACATGAAATCGTAAATGTTTGCGGTATGAGCGGTATGAAGTACATGATTGAGGCTTCACAAGAAACAAAATTGGACATTCAATATATGTTGCCATCCTGTGTTCCAGCAACTCCCTTTGAGCATGCGGGTGCTATCATAGATGCAAAAACAATGAAAGAGCCAATTAAGGAGAAACAAATTCTTGGACTAGGCGAGTTTATGAACTATCCGGGTGTAATATTGGCGGATGATGAAGTATTAAATAAATTACTTGTTGCAATTAACGAGAATAAATTGATTGATGGGCATAGTCCCAATGTTTATGGCAATGAATTAAATGCCTATGCAGTATCTAAAATTCGTACGGATCATGAGTGTGCTACAGTTGAGGAAGTGCTGGATCGTATTTCACGTGGTATTTATGTACTTTTGCGTGAAGGGTCAGCATGTCATAATCTTAGAGATAATGTAAAGGCATTAACACCAGCAAATAGTCGTCGTTGTCTTCTCTGTTCCGATGACCGTCAGCCTAAGACGATTTTAGAGGAAGGACATTTGGATAATCATCTTCAAATCTGTGTAGAAGAGGGAGTGGACCCAATTGTAGCAATACAAATGGCTACGTTGAATGCAGCAGAATGCTTTCGACTAGAAGACCGTGGAGCTATTGCACCAGGGCTTCGTGCCGATATTGTTTTGTTAGATAATTTAAAAGAATTTAATGTTAAAAGAGTATTGATTCAAGGAGAAGAAGTTGCCATCAACGGGCGTTACTTGCCAGAAATAAAACGCTTTGATTACTCAGAGGTACGAACCCATTTCCGGGTGAAGGATTTTTCTCTTGAGAAATTAAGTCTTAAATTGAAAACAAATCATGTAAATATAATTGATATTCTTCCAGGTGGGGCAGTAACTGCAAAAGGTACTGCTGTAGTTGCTATAGATGAAAAAGGCGAATTTCTTTTTCAACCAGAGCAAGATATTGTGAAAGTAGCGGTTGTGGAACGCCATAATAATACTGGAAATGTAGCGGTTGCATTGCTGCGTGGTTATGGAATAAAAGCAGGTGCAATTGCAATATCTATTGCACATGATTCTCATAATATTATTACGGTAGGAACCACTGATTTCGATATGAAATTTGCAGTTGAGATGTTGATTGAACAAGGTGGTGGAATTATTCTAGTAAAAAATGGAGAGATTTTGAACTATATGCCTATGGTAGTTGGTGGTATTATGAGTGATCAAAGTGGTGAATGGGTAGATGAAAAATTGAGTACAATTCATGCAGATGCGCATTCTATATTAGGAATTAATGAAGCGGTGGAACCTGTAATGACTCTTTGTTTTATGTCACTTCCGGTTATACCAGAGGTTAAGATAACGGATATGGGACTTTTTGATGTTACACAATTTAAATTTATTCCAATAGAAGTGCAGGAAAATTAATTAAAAGAGTCATAAATGTAAATATGAAAGTACTAGATAGTTAGGAATCAATAATGATAAAGCTGTTGCAATATTTGGCTAACCATAGTCAATAGAGCAACAGCTTTTTAATAGCAAAGTTCTACGAACTTCTTATTAAATAAAAGGTACTATGTGACAAGATGCACATCACGCGGACAGGAAGTGTGTTGCTATGCAACCCGCGTAGGCGCGAAAGTGTCTGCTTGTAGACACTTTATTCTTTAATAAAATTTCAAAAAGTACTTTACTCATCGTAGTAATTATGGTATTATTACTACGACAGACGAAATACGACGGTCGTAGTATAAGAAACAACCGGATAATATATTTTAAAAATTATATTTAGTGAGAAAATATGAATGAATCAATTCTATACTATAAGAAGATGGAGGCGAAGAACAAGTGATTAGTAGCGATATTATTCGTGGATACAATGATATTATAATTTTGTATTTACTAATAGAAAAATCCTCCTATGGATATGAATTATCTAAGAATATTCGCCAAATTACGAATGAAGAGTACATAATTAAGGAAACAACACTTTATTCTGCTTTTACTAGGCTTGAGAAAAATGGATATATTGAATCATATTTTGGTGAGGAAACACAGGGAAAGAGAAGAACTTATTTTAAAATTACACAGGAGGGGATTCTTTATTACAAAGAGAAGTGTGAAGAATGGCAACTTACAAAAACTGTAGTTAATAAATTTATTAAGGAGATGGAATAGTATGGATACAATTAAAAATTATTTAAATAGTATGTTTAGTAGTTTACCTAAAACAGAGGAAATAAACCGATTAAAATCAGATTTATTAGCAAATATGGAAGATAAATATTATGAATAAAAAAAAGCTGGGAAATCTGAAAATGAAGCAATTGGTATTGTGATATCTGAGTTTGGTAATATTGATGAAATAGTTAATGAAATGGAGATACAGGTTAATCCAATCCATGAAAATCATATGCCGGTAGTACCATTGGAACAAGCAAAACAATTCATTGAAATTAAACAATCAACTTCTCGGATAATAGGAATTGGTGTCTCCCATTATTATATTTGTAGGTGCAATGATAAGTGATCCGGCAACGAATTATAGTGTCTCAATATTGCTAATTATAATAGCAAAAGCAGTTTATTTATTTATTACAACAGGTAGCGTGTCAAGTGCTTGTAAACAATTATTACAAATTGATGAATTTAAGATAGAAAAGAAAAAAGAAAACAAGGTGATTGGAGCAGTAGCTGGTATTGTATGGCCAATAGCCATATGTATCTTTTTAGTAGCTGGATTAATATATAATCAATGGGCAATATGCTGGATTGTATTTCCGATAACAGGCATTCTGTTTGGTGGTTTCAGCGCAGTGTACACAACACTTTCAAATAACAAATATTAAGATAGAGATTCCTGTAATTTTAATTATAGGAATCTTTTAAGTAACTATAAAAATTATGTCATATATTGGCACAGTCCATAAGCAGAGATATAATGCATATGAGGCAATAAAGAATGCAATTTTAGGATATCCTGATTTCATTTTCGAATAGGGCGTCCTGAATAGTTACCAATTATAAATGATAAAAAAAGAAGAACATACCATAGTAGTTCCAAACAACTACAAGTTAGAAGTAGAACAGTTAGGAAGATGCATCATAGATGGAGAACAGCCGTATGTGAGTCATGCTTTTTCTCTGGCGAATGGAAGAACGATAGACAAAGTATGGAAGGAAATGGGATATTAATAAGAATGACAACTATCAGTAGATAGCTGTCATTTAGCATTATTATATCTTGAAACGTATTTATTTTACCTATTCTTATTTTAATAAAATATAAAATATTCCAAAAGGTCTTGACAAAAACAACATACTGTATATAATTAAATATATACAGTATGTTGTTTTGGAAGGAGCATTTATGAAGATATTAATATCAAATCAGTCTGAATTGCCAATATATGCTCAGATTAGAGAACAAATGAAAGAACAAATTTTGAATGGACAATTAAAAGAAAACACAGTTCTGCCATCAATTCGAAAACTAGCAAAGGAAATAGGTGTTAGCGTTATTACCACAACTCGCGCATATAACGATTTGGAAGAAGAAGGATTTATAGCCTCGATGCAGGGGAAAGGAAGTGTTGTTCTTTCAAAAGAAAATAAGATTTTAAAAGAGCAATATTTAGTCCGAATTGAAGAAGGGTTAATGACTGCAATAGAAACAGCAAAAAGAATTGATATGATGGAAGAAGAAATTCATAGTTTAGTGTCACAATTATGGAAGGGGATGGAAGTATGAGCTTGTTGGAAGTAAAAAATTTATGTAAAAGTTTCAAGAATTTTCAACTGCAAGATGTCACATTTGATTTACCAAAGGGATACGTTATGGGCTACGTAGGACAAAATGGGGCAGGTAAAACAACTACAATTAACTTAATTACTAATTTATGTAATGCACAAAAAGGAGAAGTTCACATAGACGGGATTTCTTATCACGATAATCCACAACAATTCAAAGAATATATTGGCTACATTGGTGATGAATCCTATTTTCCAAAAGAGTTTAGATTAAAAGATGTTCGCTTTATACTGAAGACATTATATAATAGCTTTAATGAGGATAGTTTCGATAAATTAATCAAGAAGTGGGAGTTGCCTGAAAAGCAAAAAATAGCAGAATACTCAAGAGGGATGAAAGTCAAATTAATGTTTGCCTCTGTATTAGCAAGAGAAACAAAATTATTAATATTAGATGAAGCAACGAATGGGCTAGATCCTGTCATGAGAGCAGAAATATTACAAGTATTGCAAGATTATATTCAAGATGGAGAACGAAGCATCTTCTTTTCCACTCATATGTTAAATGATTTAGAGCAAATAGCGGACTATATCGTATTTATAGACCATGGAAGAATTTTATTAAATAAAACGAAGGACGATATGTTAGAATCTTATGTCTTAATACGTGGTGATTATCATGAACTAACGTCAAATCAAAAAAGTAAATTGATTGGGATAACCAAAGGAGAATTTAATTTTGAAGCAATCCTTTTAACAAATGAAGCAATTGGATTTGATAATAGATATGTGATTGAAAAACCGACAATTGATCAGATTATGCTTCATCATATAAAAAACGGAGGTAATTGAAATGAATGTAATCAAATTTTCGATAGTTGATATATTGAGATGTAAGACTCAGCTTTGGATGATGGTTCCATTTTCTGTTATTGGATTTATTTTTATGAAATCATCATTAGGTCCGTTGAATGGTGTAATATATATGTGCTTCGCAGCTATAATTCTATCAACACAACCATTTATGCAAGAGCAAATAGCAGAATCAGGTTTTGTAAATATGCTTCCTACTACCAAAAATGAAAGAGTAATTGGACGCTATCTATTTGGTTTGTTATTGTTAATTTTTGCAATGGGGTTGTCGTTAATATCATTAGTAATATATAGTTTGATTAATAATGGTATTCCAAGTAATTGGAATATTGCTATCATTGGAAGTTTTGGCATTGGCCTGATTGTTTTAGGATTTCAATATGTCGTGTTTTATGCGATGGGCAAGATGAAAAGTCAACAATTCGCAAGTCTTATTATGATGGCACCTGGATTTATACTATTTTTCGGAGCAAACTTTATAATCGGAAAAATAGAAAAGAATATGCCTTCAGCTGTTGAGTGGATAGCTAGTAATTTGACTGCGTTTGCTGTACTAATAATGGTTGTTGGAATTGTTATTTGGGTATTAAGCATTATTGTTACAACTAAAATAATAGATAAAAGAGATTTTATATAAAGTGATAAAATTAATACGCTAACGTCCTATATTAGTCAGTGTAATCTGTAATATATTAAAAAATTATAACCAAACCTGAAACCTGCCTGAATCCTGGTTGAACGTTATACTACAATTTGTGTAATAAAAACGACCGTTGGTGATATGAATGTAAATAAAGTATAAATGGGTGTTATAGTAATGTTGTTAAGAAAATAATATTTTTCGGGAGGAAAAAACTATGTTACAGATTAACATGAGTGATGTAATCAATATATTGAATTCCATCAAGTCTTATCTTATTGGTTTTGGTATTGTGCTTGCATTGGCAATTATTGTTACAGTTGTGTGCATGAAATTAAAGAAAGCAAAGAAGAAATTAATTCGTGCGCAGGCATGGATTGCAACGTTACTCGCATTGGTTGTTACAGTGAATATGATTTGCTTTATTCCAATGTCGACCATGATTTCCTTGGCAACAGGAAATGGTTCAATTGCAGAGGAAACATCTGCAGAAGCAACAGTACTTGTTAATGAAATTGCTGAAGAAGGTATCGTATTATTAAACAATGTTAATAACGAGCTTCCGATTTCAGATACAACAAGCTTGAACCTGTTTGGATGGGCGTCAACAAATCCATGTTATGGTGGAACAGGATCAGGATCTTTATCAGATGCGTATCCAACAGTATCTATTATACAGGGACTTGAAGATGCAGGATATTCCTTAAACACAGAATTATCTGACTTTTACACGGCGTACCGTGCAGACAGACCAGAAGTTGGAATGTGGGCTCAAGACTGGACATTACCAGAACCAACAGCAGCTTCTTACACAACAGAGATGATGGATAATGCAAAAGCATTCTCTGATACAGCAGTAGTTGTTATTACCAGAGTTGGTGGAGAAGGTGCAGATCTTCCTACAGATGTAAGCAAGGTAACCTATACAGACAACTCTAAAGATTACAAAGATTTTGAAGCTGGTGAACATTACTTACAGTTAAGCCAGACAGAAAAAGATATGATGGATCTTGTTTGCGATAATTTTGATAACGTGGTAGTTATATACAACGGAGCAAACGCTATGGAACTTGGTTTTATTAATGATTATAGCCAGATTAAAGGTGCTGTTTGGTGTCCTGGAACTGGTCAGTCTGGTTTTGAAGCACTTGGTGAAGTAATGAATGGTACAGTAAACCCATCAGCCAAGACAACAGACACTTTTGTAGCAGATTTAACATCTGCGCCAGAATATAACAATATTGGTGATTTTACATACGATAACCTTACAGACTATTCTTATGTAGATGTTTTCACAGGAGCTGAAAATACACCTAATTTTGTAAATTACACAGAAGGAATCTATGTGGGATACCGTTTCTATGAAACAGCAGCGATAGAAGGCTTGATTGACTATGATCAGTCAGTTGTATATCCATTTGGTTATGGACTTTCTTATACAAGTTTCACACAGGAAATGAGTGATATTACAGAGACAGGCGGAACAATTACATTTGATGTAACAGTTACAAATACCGGATCTGTAGCTGGTAAAGATGTAGTAGAAGCTTATTACAACCCACCATATACAAATGGCGGAATTGAAAAAGCGGTGGTTAACTTAATTGCTTTTGATAAAACAGAAATTTTAGAGCCAGGTGCTTCTGAGACAGTTACAATTACATTTAATGCAGAAGATATGGCAAGCTATGATGAGAATAACGCACAGGCTTATGTATTAGAAGCGGGTGATTATGGAATTTCCATCAAATCAGATTCTCATAACATGATTGATGAAAAAACTTATAATGTAGCAGAAACTATTGTATATAATGAGTCTAATCCTCGTTCTACAGATGAAACAGTAGCAACAAATCAATTTGATTTTGCTGACCAGGGTGAGGTTACTTACCTTTCCAGAGCAGATGGTTTTACAAACTATAACAAGGCAACAGCTATACCAGATAGCTTAACAGCTTCTGATAAAACAGTTAGTCTATTTATGAATAACAGTAACTACAATTCAGAGGATTGCAATAAGAACGAAGATGAAATGCCAACAATCGGAGAATCTAACAAAATGGAGCTTTCTGAATTACGTGATGCAGATTATGACGATGAACGTTGGGATACCTTGTTAGACCAGCTTACAGTTGCTGATATGGATAATATGATTGCTCTTGGTGGATACCAGACAATGGCTGCCTCCAGTGTTGGAAAACTATCTACAATTGATTGTGATGGACCAGCTTCTATCAATAACAACTTTACAGGAACAGGATCAGTAGGCTTTCCTTCCGCAGTTATGATTGCAAATACATGGAACACAGACCTCGCACTTTCGTTTGGTGAGAGTATTGGTAAGATGGCAGATGAGATGGATGTTTCTGGTTGGTATGCACCAGCTATGAATACACATCGTAATGCATTTGCAGGACGTAACTTCGAGTACTATTCAGAGGATGGTGTATTAGCTGGACAGATGGCAGCAAATGCGGTTATCGGTGCTGAAAAATATGGTGTATATGCTTATATTAAGCATTTTGCATTAAATGATCAGGAAACAAACAGAACAAACATGTTATTAACATGGTCCAACGAACAGGCAATCCGTGAAATCTATTTAAAACCTTTCGAAATTGCTGTAAAACAGGGTGGAGCAAAAGCAGTTATGTCTGCATTTAACTACATTGGAACAGAACCAGCTGGAGCTTGTAATGCATTACTTAATACAGTACTTCGTTCTGAATGGGGATTTAATGGTTTCGTTTTGACAGATTACTATGGAGTATATGGTTATCAAGATGCTGATCGTATGATCAGAAATGGTAATGACTGTATGTTAGTTGCATATGATACGGAGACGAACCATGTAACAGATACTACAAGCGCAACGTCTATTAAGGCAATGCGTACAGCAACTAAGAACATTATGTATACAGTTGTTAACAGTCGTGCTTACGAACCAGAAAATATGAAAACAGGATTAATGGCTTGGCAGATAGTAGCAATTATAATTGATATCATCTTTGTAGCACTGATTGTATTGTTAGAGGTTTTTGCACTGAAAAGATTCAAAGCAAATAAAATTAAATTTTCTGAAGAGATTGATATTCAGATAGAAGAGTAATCTTTGTACTCGGATACATAACTCTTCATGTAATTAATAAGAACGGCAGTGGACGCTATGATGCAGCCACTGTCGTTTTTGTTATAGGTGAGATGAACCGTTTATGCCATATTATTTACTGTTTATGCTATTCATATGTTTTTTCATTCATTTTGAGGTATGCTTTAATCGAGAAAAAAGAAAGTTCAAATGTAATCATGAAAGGAAAATAAAATAGAATGAAACACACAGATATAATTGAGAAAATGACCTTAGAAGAAAAAGCTGCATTCCTCAGTGGAAAAGGAGAATGGGAAACCAGAGAATTTAAGAGGCATAATCTGCCATCCATATTCTGCTCCGATGGACCTCATGGGCTTCGTAAACAGGCAGGAGCAGGGGATCATCTTGGATTAAATGAATCATTGCCAGCAACCTGTTTTCCAACAGCAGCAACAGTCGCTAATAGCTGGGATGAGAGTCTAGGTCAACAGATTGGAGATGCACTTGGGGAAGAAGCAGAAGCACTTGATGTAGATATTCTATTAGGACCAGGTCTGAATATAAAGAGAAGTCCACTTTGTGGTAGAAATTTTGAGTATTTTTCAGAGGATCCATATTTAGCTGGAAAAATGGCCGCATCTTATGTGAAAGGAATACAGAGCCACAATGTTTATGCATGTCCGAAGCATTTTGCTGTAAACAGTCAGGAATTACGCCGTATGGCAATGAATTCCGTTTTAGATGAGAGAACACTCAGAGAGATTTATCTTACCGGTTTTGAAATTGCAGTAAAAGAAGGTGGAGCTAAGGCAATCATGTCTAGCTACAATGAAATAAATGGTGAATATGCCAACGAGAGTAAACATTTGTTAACAGAGATTCTTCGTAAAGAATGGGGCTTCGATGGTATAGTGGTTACAGACTGGGGAGGCTCCAACGATCATGTAAAAGGGGTGGCTGCTGGTTCTAATTTAGAGATGCCTACACCGGGGCTGGATTCTGCGAGAGAAATTGTAGCAGCGGTTAACGATGGCACACTTGCTATGGAAGAATTGGACATTGTAGTAGATAGTCTGGTTGATGCTGTATTAACACTTGGAAAACGTGGAGAGAAGAAAGATTTTGATAAGGAAGCACATCATAAGCTGGCACGAAAAGCAGCAGCCCAAAGCGCAGTTCTTTTGAAAAATGAGAAGAGTATTCTTCCGTTAAAACCAGGAGTAAAGGTTGCTTTAATTGGCGATTTTGCAGTGGAGCCAAGATATCAGGGGGCTGGATCTTCCGTAGTAAATCCAACACAGGTAGAGAGCTTAGAGAAAATGATCAATCATTATGACGTTCAATTGGCAGGTATATCCCGTGGTTATCATAGAATGGGAGAAGAAGATGATGCAATGAAAAAAGAAGCAATGGATCTTGCAGCATTAGCAGATGTTGTTCTTTTCTGTTTTGGATTAGATGAAATCAGCGAATCCGAAGGGTTAGATCGTAATCATATGAGAATCCCGCAAAACCAGATCGAATTGCTTTCGAGCATGGCGCAGTTAAATACACCGGTTGTAGGAATTATCAGTGCAGGATCAGCCATTGAGATGCCATGGCAGAATAGCTGTCAGGCAATCCTACATGGCTATTTAACTGGTCAGGCAGGGGCAAGTGCTATGATGGATATTGTAACGGGAAAAGTAAATCCATCCGGACGTCTGAATGAGACCTATCCAATTCGCTACGAAGATACACCAGCCTTTCGCCATTTCCCAAGTACGCAAAGAAATGCAGAATTTAGAGAGAGCATCTATGTTGGATATCGTTACTATGACAGCAGTAAGGTACGTGTTCAATATCCATTTGGGTTTGGATTATCCTATACAGAATTTACTTATTCTGATTTATCTGTAGATGAGTGGGGAGCTACCGTTACCATTTCAAATACAGGAAATCGCGATGGAGCGGAAGTAGTTCAGATGTACATTGGCCTTGACAATGCAATCGTTTATAGACCTGCAAAAGAGCTAAAAGGATTTAAAAAACTAATCTTAAAAGCAGGAGAACAACAGACCGTGAATATTCCGTTTGATGACAAGACCTTCCGCTACTGGAATGTAAAAACAAATAAATGGGAAATCGAAATGGGAACTTATAAAGTAATGATCGGAGCAAGTGTGAGTGATATTCGCCTAGAAGCAGATATTACAGTAGAGGGAACAACAAATGAATACCCATATAATCCAGCACTTCTTCCATATTATTATACGGGAATTGTTCAGCAGATCTCAGATAATGAATTTGAGGAGTTGTTAGGTCATCCTATTCCATCTGGTAAATGGTCTGGAGAACTAGGCATGAATGATGCCATCTGCCAGATGTATTATGCAAAGAGCAAATTAGCAAGATTTATATATAACCGATTAACAGCAATGAAGATTAAAAGTGAAGAAAAGGGCAAACCAGATCTTAATATTTTATTTATCTATAACATGCCTTTCAGAGCTTTAGCCAAGATGACAGCTGGAATGGTCAGCATGGAAATGGTAGAAGGAATGTTAGTAGTCGTGAATGGTCATTTCTTTAGAGGATTAGGAAAAATTATTGGTGGATTCTTTGGCAACAGAAAAAAGAATAAAGCATACGAAAAGAAATTAGCAGGAGGAAATAATGAATGAACGCGATTAAAAAATGGATTAGTGCACATCCGGATCTATGGGAATTTATTTTATTTAATATTTTATCTAACTGTGCAACAGTAACGAATTTTGCTGTAATGTGGCTCTGTACAGGATTTATCTTCAAAAGCTTAAAAGAAATACCATTTCACTTTTTTATCTTTGACTATACATCAAAAGGAAGCCTTATGCTTTGTGGATTCTTAAGCTTCTTAATTGCAACAGCAGCAGCACAGATGGTGAATTTTTTTGTACAGAAGAACTTGGTATTTAAATCAAATGCGGCATTTGCATCTGCAGTACCAAAATACATACTGCTTGCAGCTGTGCTTGTAATTATATCTGCAGCATTACCTGCATACAGCCAGCAGCTGTTCATTCAGATTGGTATACCAGCAGGATTTGCACCAACCATTGCTAATGTATTAAATATTTTGGTACAGGTAGTATTAAGCTATCCTACGATGAAATTCTGGATTATGCCAAAACAGAAATAGAAAACAGACAATACCATTTTAACCCGTATAATTTTACTTGCTTGCAAGGGTGAAATCATAGGGTTAGGGCGAAAAATTTTATTTTTCAACCTAATCCAACGGGGTAAGTGGTATTTTTTTTTCTTCTCTTTTTCATTTGAGGTAGGAAAAGTTTTGGTTTTATTATATAATATAACTTATACAATAGAAGTTTTCCTACGTTTTCAGAAGTATTCTTTGTTTCTGAAAAAGATAGTCGATGCAAGGAGGTAATAAATGATTCGTATAGCCATTGTAGATGACGATTCTGCAAGCATTGAGCAGCTAAAAAGTTATATCATGCAGTATCAACGGGAACGGAGCGAGGAAATTAACATCACAACTTTTTCCGATGGAGATGAGATTGTTGAAAACTATAAGGCTGAATATGACATGATTCTCCTCGATGTAGAGATGAGATTTATGGACGGAATGACAGCAGCCTCTATCATACGTGAAAGTGATCCGGAAGTAGTTATTATCTTTATCACAAACATGGCACAATATGCCATAAAGGGATATCAGGTAAATGCCACAGACTATGTGCTAAAGCCGGTTTCCTATTTTTCCTTTTCCCAAAGCTTGAACAGAGCCATAGGCAGAATTAAAAAGAGAGTTAAAAATTTTATAGCCGTAGGAATAAAAGGTGGAACGGTAAAGCTTTATATAGTAGATATCTGCTATATTGAAAGCCAGGGACACAGGCTTAGTTTTCATACGCGCACCGAAGAATTTGTTACCTTTGCAACGATGAAGGAAATTGAGGAAAAGCTCAAGGATTTCAACTTTTTCCGGTGTAACAAAGGGAGCCTTTTAAATCTGGCATTTGTGGATGGCGTTCAAGACGGCTGCGTGATTGTAAACGGAGAGCGTCTGGTAATCAGCCGTGCCAGAAAGAAGGAGTTTGTGGAGGAACTGACAAATTATTTAGGAGGAGCAATGTAATGGAGCAGATAACTCTAACGGAAATTCCAAGGATTTACACCGGAATTGCAGAATGGGCTGCATGCTCTATTTATATTTCTGTTCTGGGAAAAAAGTATAAGGGCTCTTCTCTGGGTATTATTATGACGGCGGCACTGTTTATCCAATGCTTTATTCAAGAGCTGGCAGGATGTCTTGCGAAATCTTTCTGGCTTTTTGGTATGTTTCTGGCGATTGGTATGATGCTTTTTTATTTTTATGTTTGCTGTGAGTTGACATGGTTGAATGCGGGGTATTACTGTATTCGGGCATTTATTTTAGCAGAGTTTGCGGCATCCTTGGAATGGCAGCTTTATTATTACACGGTGCAAAGCTCTGGTAATGCAAATGTTTGGCTTAACATACTTATTTTAGTGGTTGTGTATGTTTTTGTATTTTTGGGTATTTACATGATAGAGCGAAAGCATATGTATCTTTTAAAGGAGTGGACTACGGCAAAAGAGCTGATTTTTGTCATCGCTGTGGGGATGACAGTATTTTTTGTGAGCAATTTGAGTTTTGTCTATGCGAATACGCCTTTTAGTAGTCAGATTACAAAGGAGATATTCAATATCAGAACCTTAGTAGATTTGAGTGGACTGACTATTCTATATGCCTACCATATTTTGAGAAAAGAGATGCAGGCAAAATATGACTTGGATGCGATGAGAAATATTTTGCAAAGTCAGTATACCCTGTATCGAAAGTCCAGCGAGAGCATCGATATCGTTAACCGCAAATACCACGACCTTAAGCATCAGATTGCGGTGCTTAGAGCCGAGGAGGATTCGGAAAAACGAATGGCATTTCTGGATGAGATGGAGAGTGAAATTAAGGTTTATGAGGCACAGAATAAAACGGGTAACTCTGTTGTGGATACTATTTTAACAGGAAAGAGTATCACCTGCCAAAACTACAATATCGAATTGACCTGCGTTGCGGACGGCAAGCTTTTGAACTTTATGCATGTCATGGATATCTGCACCATACTTGGAAATGCGTTGGACAATGCGATTGAATGTGAAATTCAGATTGAGGAGGAGGAAAAAAGACTGATTCACGTTGAAGTTCTTTCCAAAAAGGATTTTATTGTACTTCGATTTGAGAACTATTTTGAGGGGAGTCTGGAATTTGAGGACAGCCTACCCGCCACGACAAAGGCGAATAAACAGTATCATGGCTATGGAATAAAGAGCATTAAATATACAGCAAAAAAATATAACGGCTGGGTAACGATAAATAAGCGTGGGAATTGGTTTGAGCTGAATGTGGTGATACCGGTTCAGAAGGAATTCCAAACAAAGATATAATTCAACTGCACTTGAAATTAAAGCAAAAATTGAAGAGAGGATTTAAATGTTAGAAAAAATTAATTTTGAAGAAGAGTTAGTTGACGATGGAATGATTATTATTAAATTTTTTCTACATATATCACAAAAAGAGCAGAAGAAGCGATTTAAGCTTTTGGAAAAATCTAAAAAAACTTCATGGCGTATTAACAAACAGGATTGGAATCAAAATAAGAAATAAGACAAATACATGACAGTTTTTGATGATATCATAGCGAAAACGGATACCGATTTTGCATCATGGACCATTATAGAAGCCACCAATAAAGAATATGCAACAAGCAAGATTGTTGCTACTGTGGTAGATAGACTTTCCGCAGTGCTGCAACAAAAGACGGATTTTGCCAGAATTAAAGTGTTAGAGACTGTAGTAAATGCGTTAGAAGAAAGAATGGGCGCAATGAATTTAGATTAGTAGTATAATAATAAAAGCGAAAGATTTATATTAATGGTGTAATATACCGATTGTATGGCTTTGATGAGAGGACCTATTGTCTATACTTTGAAAGTGCAGATAATGGACAAGAACTTCAAAAACTCCATATACTAAAAAACGGACAGATAGAAATTGAGAAATATGATGAGGATTTGCTTGATGGATTGATAGCACTTAAGGTAGAAGGCGTTCGTATTGCATCAGGAAAAGAATTATATTTTGAAGGAGAATTTAAATGTGAGACAGTGAAATTGAAAGCGATTCCATACTATTCTTGGGGAATAGGGGAATCAATCAAATGTGCATATGGATGCATGAGTATAGAAATTAATGTCATACGGCTGGGGAAGGGTAGTCCGTATTTTGATGGCGGAAGTAATTATGCTGAGTTAGACTATTTGGATTTTGAGTTTGTATCTGAGTAATAATCAAATAATAAGTTTAGGGAAAATTCTAGGACATTAGTGCTTTTATTGGTACTCATGTCCTTTTCTATGGGAAGTAATTGCTTTATGTTTTAAATCACAGATTTTGAAAGAAGATTTAATAAGCTAAATTATTTTTATACATATAAAATTGCTTAGAGTATATCCCAGATAGACATTCGTGGCAGGCTATTGATGTATAATAAAAAAACTTCCAACGATTAGTTGACAGAAACTATAGAATTGTTGTTAAATCTTTTAACAAGACTTTCATCACATAAGTTGGTATAATTAAGATTATTGAGAATTAGTAAAATAACATGGGGTAAGGCTGAAGTTAGTTACTTTCCACATCCATGTATTATAAATTAAAATCAAAGAAAATAAGCTAGGGTTAACAAAGCATAAATTATTTAAATGTTTTTGTAACGAAAGAATCATTTCTTGCACATATCTTATGAGGGGGTGAAAAAATGGATAAGCAGAATTTGGAACAAATATATGAAGAGAATGTTTCAGCTGTATATAAATATTTATTCTGCTTAACCCATGACACTTATTTAACAGAAGAATTGACGCAGGAAACCTTTTACCAAGCCACAAAGGGGATTCATAATTTTAGAGGTGATTGTAAACTATCTGTTTGGCTATGCCAAATAGGAAAACGCCTATGGTACAAAGAACTGGAAAAACGCAAACGTGAATTTGTACCAATAGAAGAAATTGAAGAGGTAAAAGCTGACGATAATTTAGAAAGTCATTATCTACAAAATATCGAAAAAGTTGAGCTTTTCAAGCAGTTGCATCAAATGGATGAAATAACTAGAGAAGTAATGTATTTGAGACTTACAGGAGAACTGAGTTTTGCAGAGATAGGTGAAATATTGGGTAGAACAGAAAATTGGGCTAGAGTAACGTTTTATCGTGGGAAGCAAAAAATTGTGAAAGGATGGAAAGAGTGATGATTCAAACTATAGACTGTTCAGTGGTAAGAGATTTACTACCAAATTATATTGAAAAGTTAACAAGTAATGAGACAAATGAAATTTTAGAAGAACATTTTAACACTTGCACTCAATGTGAAAAAGAGCGAGCTGAAATGCTATGTGAATTTAAAGCAGACAAAATGCCTGAAAATCAAGATCTAAAGAAATATCTGAATAAGACGAAACAGATGTATTTATTAAAAGGGATTGCATTATCAATTGCCATAATTGGAATAATTGTTTCTTTTATTGTAGATATTGCTGTTAATCGTAAACTGACTTGGTCTATCATTGTAGATTTAGGTATCGTGTTTATCTATGCAATTATTTTTACTGCTATATTATGTAAAAAAAATAAAGTAGTAAAGACTCTAGCAATGTTAAGTATATTAATAGTTCCGTTATTATATGGAATTGAATATGTGGTTAATACAAATTATTTAAATAAATCAATTCCTTGGGTTAATGAATATGCACTTCCAATTTGTTTTATATGGTTGGGAATACTTTGGCTGACCGCGATTATAAAATATATGACAAAGACAAATATATGGAACATGATTGGGATATTACTAATATTAACAATATTTGGAGACACAATTACGGATTCAATAGCACAAAATATATCATTTACAGAAGCATTTTTGACTGGAGTTGATTGGATAGATTCCATTGTATATTTGATTTGTGCTATACTTTGTTTTATAGTTGGTGCTTTACGAAAAGATAAAAATAGAAGATAAAAAACATAAAAAGAATGGAGTTTGATTATGAAATTAACATTACTTGGAACAGGAAATGCTTTGGTGACGGAATGCTTTAATACCTGTTTTGCGTTATCATGTGGACGACAACATTTTCTAGTAGATACTGGCGGGGGAAACCGAATACTAAAGGTATTGAAGGATTCCGATATCGCAATTGAGGATATACACGATATTTTTATAACACATGAGCATATAGATCATATGCTTGGTATCATTTGGTTGATACGTGTAATTGGTACAAAAATGGATCAAGGAACATATGAAGGCAAACTTTTTATCTATTGTCATAGAGATTTGGTAGATACAATTCAAACAATAGCCAACCTTACATTAACTTCAAAAATTTGTAAGAACATGGGGGAAAGCATTATCTTTGTTCCACTCGAAACAGGCGATTGCAAAGAAATCTTGGGATGTGAAGTTACATTTTTTGATATCTTTTCATCAAAGGCAAAACAGTATGGCTTTACGATGAATTTATCTAGTGGTAAAAAGTTTGCCTGTTTAGGAGATGAGCCATATAATGAAGAGGATTATGAGTATGTAAAGGGTAGTGATTGGCTGATGCATGAAGCATTTTGCTTGTATAAAGAAGCGGATAAATTTAAGCCTTATGAGAAACATCACAGTACAGTGAAAGATGCTTGTCAGGTAGCAGAAAAATTAGAAATTCCGAATCTTATTTTATATCACACAGAAGAAGTGAATCTTAAGAAACGAAAAGAATTATATAGAGAAGAAGGACTAAAATATTACAATGGGAATCTGTATGTTCCATATGATTTGGAGATATTTGAAGTATAAAGTGAGATTATCCATCAATTATATAAAATTTTATATGAGTAAGTAGACAACACCTTTAATGTAGACAACATACATGATATACTTAAGAAAAAGAGAAGGTGAATTAGTATGGCAGCAGAGAAAAGATTATCGGATAGTATAGCGGAAGATATTTTGAATTTAATTACAGTAGAAAAAAAATTCTTACCTGGTGGTAAACTGCCAAATGAAAATGATTTGTCAGTTCAACTTGGAATTAGCAGAACAACACTAAGGGAAGCAATGCGTATTCTTGTTACGAATGGCATATTAGAGATTAAACGTGGAAAAGGAACTTATGTTAGAGATAATTTAAAGATGGAGGAACCTTCCTCGTTGTCTTTGCTTTCAAATGCTAAGGCAGATGCAAGAGATTTATATGAAATGCGGTTGATATTTGAACCAGAGGCGGCATATTATGCAACGCTAAGAGCGAGTGATAAAGAATTAAAACGAATCTTAGATTATGGACACCAGGTAGAACAAAAGATAAAAAAGAATGAAGACAGAACCCTGGTAGAACAGAGTTTTCATAAAGCAATAGCGAAGGCTACACATAATGAATTTATGAATAAATTAATGCCTGTTATTTATCAAGCAATTGATAAAGGCGTTATTTTATCAAAGCAAAAGGAATTAGCGGTAAAAGATACAGTTAATGACCATACAATGATTATGGACTTTATGGAAGTAAGAAATGCAGAAGGTGCTAGAAATGCTATGAAAATTCATATTCTGCATGCAATAAAAGAATTAGAAATAGAATAAAATGAACAATATTATGGACATTTCATATGAAGTGTCTATTTTTTATGTGCGAATACATAATACAACGAATTGACAGTAGACAACATACAATGTATTATATAATATACAACAAGGTAATGAGATGTAAAAATTGAAAGGAGAATTAAAATGAGAAGTGATCGAATAACAAAGGGTGTAAATGCAGCACCACAAAGAGCATTATTATACGCATTAGGGTTGACAGATGACGAAATGGGAAAACCCTTGATCGGAATAGTAAGTTCAAAAAATGATATAGTACCTGGACATATGAATTTAGACAAAGTAGTAGATGCGGTAAAACAAGGAGTATTATTAGCAGGTGGAATTCCGTTTGTTTTTCCAGCGATAGCAGTTTGTGATGGAATCGCTATGGGACATGAGGGCATGAAATATTCTTTAGCAACGAGAGAGCTTATTGCAGACTCTACAGAAGCAGTAGCAATGGCACATCCATTTGATGGTTTAGTTATGGTTCCTAACTGTGATAAAAATGTACCAGGGTTATTGATGGCAGCTGCAAGGGTTAACATTCCATCGATCTTTATAAGTGGAGGGCCAATGTTGGCAGGAAAAAGAGGAGACCAAAGAATAAGTTATTCAAATGTTTCTGAGGCGGTTAGTCAATACAAAATAGGCGAGATAGATGACGAAAAATTAAAAGAATATGAATGTAATGCTTGTCCTACCTGTGGTTCTTGCTCTGGCATGTTTACTGCCAATAGTATGAACTGTTTAACGGAAGTATTAGGAATGGGATTGCCAGGAAATGGTACAATACCAGCAGTATATTCAGAAAGAATCAGACTTGCGAAGAGCGCAGGTATGCAGATTATGGAGTTGGTTAAGACGGATATCAAACCAAGAGATATTATGGTAAAAGAAGCTTTTATCAATGCATTGGCAATTGATATGGCACTAGGATGTAGCACAAATTCTACCTTACATCTACCAGCAATTGCTCACGAATGTGAAATAGAATTAAAGCTGGATACCATAAACGAAATATCCGAAAAGACTCCAAATTTATGCCATTTAGCGCCAGCGGGCAATCATTATATTGAAGATTTACAAGAAGCTGGTGGAATCCCAGCAGTAATGAATGAAATTAATAAATTAGGGGTGTTGCATACAAACTTAATAACCTGTACTGGTAAAACAGTAGGTGAAAACATTTCAGGTTGTGCGATTAAGAATACAGAGGTTATTCGTACTATTGCAAATCCGTATAGTAAATACGGAGGAATTGCAGTCTTGAAAGGAAATCTTGCACCCGATGGTTGCGTTGTAAAACGATCAGCAGTAGCAGATGAAATGATGATACATAAAGGAAAAGCCAGAGTATTTGATTGTGAAGAAGATGCGTTACAAGCAATTTATGGAGAAAAAATTCAAGCTGGTGATGTAATCGTAATTCGTTACGAAGGGCCTAAAGGTGGACCAGGAATGCGTGAAATGTTGAATCCAACTTCAGCTATCATGGGGAGTGGATTAGGAAATAGCGTGGCTCTTATTACAGATGGAAGGTTCTCAGGCGCAACAAGAGGAGCAGCAATTGGGCATGTATCACCAGAAGCTGCTGTTGGAGGTAATATAGCTTTAATAGAAGAAGGAGACATGATAGAAATTAATATTCCGCAGTATTTAATTCGAATCGTGGTATCCGATGAAGAACTATTGAAAAGGAAAAACAATTGGAAGCCAAGAGAACCTAAAATTACGAAAGGGTATTTATCGCGCTATGCAAAAAGTGTAACATCAGGAAGTACGGGGGCGATATTGGTTTAGTGTTTATGCTGAGATAAATCTTTCCCAGATTGACAATTCCCTGCCTTATATGATAATTTTTATAAGTACTTTACTATGGTATCATAGTAACATGCTACCATACAAAACAGGAGAAGGATCATATGAAGAAAATAGTAGCAATAGTGCTTGCAGTGGGAATGATGTTTTCATTAACGGCATGTAAGGATAGTAACAGTGATACACAAGCAACGACAGAAAGTAACACCTTTACAGTGGGATTCCCTCCATTCAGCCATTCGCTTGAAATTAAATATCTTCATACCGATTAGTGTTGTAAAAATATTCAAAATTATACTTGACGAGTAAAATACAATGCATTATAGTTGTATGTACAAACAACTAAGAGACAAATGAAACGATTTTTATATTTACAAGTTTGTCGTGTAAAATTCCACGAATGGAGGAAAAATTGTAAAGTAAGCAACTTGTTGTTCGAAAATCGGAAGATAAAAATGTTTATATTTTCAATACAGAAAAAGGTTTGAAGTTACAAAATGATATTGAAGATGCCTGGTCAAGGGTTCATGAAAGTTATGCAGGCATTCTTACAGAGAAAGAGCATGCCCAGTTTATTGTGACTACGAATAAGATAATTGCAAAATTAGATAATAAGTAAGAAAATGGAGGATTTACTATGAAAGAAATATTTAATCGCAGAAGCATTAGAAAGTTCGAAGATAGACCAATTGAGAAGGAGAAGATTGATAAAATAATACGTGCAGCAATGCAGGCTCCTTCTGCAGCGAATCAGCAACCATGGGAATTTATTGTTGTTGAGAATAAAGAGAGTTTAAAAGCACTTGCCTTAACTACCCCATATTCAAAACCTATCGAAAGTTCAGCAGTAACAATCGTTCTTCTGGGAAACAGCGATTATCTTAAGATTCCAACAGGATGGCAACAGGATATGGGAGCGGTAGCACAAAATATTTTATTAGAATCAGTATACTTAGAACTTGGAGCGGTATGGTTGGGGGTCGCTACTTCTGACGTTGCAATTGAATCTGTGAAAAAAACATATCAATTACCAGATAATATCATGCCGTTCGCTATGATTGCAATTGGTTATCCGGATGGTCAAAAGAATGAATTGGTTGATCGTTATATTGAGTCACGAGTACATTATGAAAAATGGGCATAAAAGTAGTGATTATATAAATATGATTAAACTTGGAGGTATGTTATGAAATTAGAATATTCAGTAGAAGAAATGGTCAAAACAAGATATAGTGTGCGAACCTATACGGATCAACCTATATCAGCGCAAGTAATAGAACAAATAAATGCCTACATCAATAAGTTATCAAATCCATTTTCTAAAAAGGTTAATTTCTCAATTTTAGAAACGAGGAATTCGTCTAAATCAGAGAAGTTAGGTACTTATGGTGTGATCAAAGGTTCCACTAATTATATTGGGGCTACAGTTGCCAAGGAGGAAATGGCTCTCGAAGCCCTAGGCTATGAATTTGAAAAGTTGGTTTTGTATTTAGCATCTTTGAACCTTGGAACGTGCTGGCTTGGAGGTACATTTAATAGAAATAGCTTTGCAAATGCATTAGAGGTTAACGAGAATGAGATTTTTCCTATTATTTCACCTTTTGGCTATGCAGCTAATAAAAAACGTTTTGCTGATTCTTTGGTACGTAAAATTGCAAAATCAGATCAACGTGAACCTTGGAACAAACTATTTTTCAATAAAGAATATGAGACTGTTTTGACACAAGAAGAAGCAGGCGCGTATGCATTTGCATTAGAAATGGTACGCTTAGCCCCATCTGCTTCCAACAAACAACCTTGGAGAATTATCAAAGACGGTTCAACTTTTCATTTTTATGAGGAAAAGGCAAAAGGTTATAGTGATCGTTTTAGCTATGACATTCAAAGTATTGATTTGGGTATAGCTGCTTGTCATTTCCATTTGCCAGTGTTGGAAAAAGACTTATCTGGGAAATTTAAGATCGTAAAGACACCAGAAATAGTTGTACCAGAAAATTATATCTATTCATTTTCATGGATCTCAGTGTAATCACACTGAGATTTCTTTTATATAATTCATTAGTGAAGTATCATATTTTGAGCAATCAAAAAGAGCAATCAGAGAAAACCTCTAGTTGCTCTAAATATGATTCTTCGCAATTGTACCAAATCGCGGAAATGTAGCCTGTAT
>JBGUEQ010000018.1:0-79312 GCA_041821265.1 Lachnotalea sp.
ACCTCGTGGATAGGAAGTTTATTGCTACGCAATCCACTCGGGCGCGAGAGTGTCTGCAAGCAGACACTTTGTTCTATACACAATTCATAAAAGTATTTAAACCATGATTTTGATTGAAAATGGAGGAAGTAAAATGTTAACGTATTTATTATTAATTTTAGGTTTTGTTTTTCTTGTAAAGGGAGCTGACTTTTTCGTTGAAGGAAGTTCAAGCGTTGCAAAGATTCTTAAGGTTCCAAGCCTTATTATCGGATTAACTGTGGTTGCTTTTGGGACAAGTATGCCTGAAGCCTCTGTCAGTATTACCGCTGCTTTAAGCGGGCAAAATGACCTTGCAGTAAGCAATGTATTCGGGTCTAATATATTCAATTTATTAGTTGTAGTTGGCGTATGTGCTGCGATTAAACCTCTTATGGTACAACAATCTATTGTTAAAAAAGAATTTCCTTTTTTAATTTTAATATCCGCATTGATGTTCATGTTCTCTATTGACTCATTTATTAGAGGTGGTGGTATAAATACCATTTCTAGATTAGACGGATTTATCTTTTTAGGCTTTTTTGTACTATTTCTTTATTCAACAATCAGATCTGCTCTCGCATCAAGAAAAGATATCAAATTATATAATGACGAGGATGAAATAAAGATCCTGTCTCCCATTAAAAGTATGATATTTATTGTGGTTGGTATTACAATGATTATATTTGGTGGGGATTTTGTAGTGAATAGTGCTTCACAAATTGCAACCTCATTTGGTTTAAGTCAGACATTAATCGGACTTACCATCGTGGCTATTGGGACCTCACTTCCAGAGCTTGTAACGTCAATTGTAGCAGCCAATAAAGGCGAAAGTGATATTGCACTTGGTAATGTAGTTGGTTCTTGTATTTTCAACATACTACTGATTCTTGGTAGTTCAGCAGTCATACATCCCATTATTGTTGCTTCTGATTCAATCTACGATATGATGATATTATTCGCTGCTGGCATAATCACTTATATCTTTGCTATTGGCGGTAGAATAGTAACACGTTTAGAAGGAATTGCTATGCTTTTAATGTATTGTGGATTTACTTACTATATTATTATAAGATAAATATCTTGTAATAATATACAAAATAGCTTCCGTCACAATTTATTTCAAAGGAATTTTAATATTATTTCAAAACGTTTGTTTATTTAAAACTTGCTAAAACAAAAACTGCTAAAATCACTTTTAGCAGTTTTTGTTTTAAACTTATGCGACACCCTCCTAATTACATCTCGGAGGCACAATGTACCATTATACTTTAAATCGATAGCCAACGCCCCAAATTGTTTCAATATACTGAGGTTTCGATGTATTGTACTCGATTTTCTCACGAATTTTCTTAATATGAACGGTTACTGTAGCTATGTCCCCTATTGATTCCATGTCCCAAATTTTATTAAACAACTCCTCTTTTGTATATACATGATTTGGATTCTGAGCCAAAAATGTAAGAAGATCAAATTCTTTTGTAGTAAATGCTCTTTCTTCATCGTTAATGTAGACTCTACGAGCGGTTTTATCAATCTTGATTCCTCTGATTTCTATCATCTCGTTTTCCTGTGAATTACTTCCTATTAATCTCTCATAACGTGACATATGTGCCTTTACTCTGGCTACAAGTTCACTTGGACTAAAAGGCTTTGTCATATAATCATCTGCACCTAGTCCCAAGCCTCTAATCTTATCGATATCATCCTTCTTAGCCGAAACCATGATAATTGGAGTATTCTTTTTTTCTCTTACTTTCTTGCAAATTTCAAAACCATCTACTACTGGTAACATTAAATCTAAAATCAATAAATCAAAGTCTTCATTTAAGGCTCTTCTTAACCCAACATCTCCTGTATTTTCCACTTCAACTTGAAATCCACTAAGCTCTAAATAATCTTTCTCTAAATCTGCGATACTCACTTCATCTTCAACTATAAGTATTTTATTCATAAATTTGAACCTCCTGATATTTTCTTAGTTTAAAAAACATTACTGTCCCTGCTAGCTCTCTACTCGTAGCCCATATTTCTCCACCGTGATCTTCTATTATCTTCTTTACAATCGACAAGCCTATTCCACTTCCACCTTTGGCAGAATTTCTCGAAGTATCTGTACGATAAAATCGGTCAAATATATAAGGTAATTCGCTTTCTCCTATTCCCTTACCATTATCTTCTATTTCAACTTGTATAAAGTCACCATCATCCTTAATTCTTATATCAATATATCCTTTTGGCTTATCCAGATATTTTATAGAATTACCAACTATATTGTTAATTACGCGCTTAAGTTGCTCTGCATCGGCAATAATCTGTGTTTCTATTGGTGTGTTATTATAATATGCAATTTCCATATTCTTTGACTCCAAATCAAAACCCACCTCGTCAATGCAATCACTAAAATAATTGGCTACATTTAATTTGGTAAATGTATACGGTATTCTATTGGTATCAATTTTAGAATAAAATGTAAGTTCATTAATGAGTCGATCCATCTCATTCGCTTTATTATAAATTGTCTTTATATATTTATTCATTTTTTCAGGAGTATCTGCAACCCCATCAATAATGCCTTCTACATATCCTTTGACTGCAGTAATTGGAGTTTTTAAATCATGTGAAATATTGCTTATCAGCTCTTTACTTTCACAATCATATTTAATCTTATCTTCTGCTTGTATTTTCAATCTTCCTCGCATTTCTTCAAAATCATTTGCGAGTTCTTCAATTTCTTGTACTGCCTTTACATGAATTTCAAAATCAAGATTGCCTTCTTTGATATTCTGAGTCGCTTTTTTAATCTGCAAAATTGGCAGGGCAACACTTCGATACATGTTAATGGTTATAATAGCAACTGATACGATTAATATCAGTATCACTACATTAGATAGAAAAACAAATAGTTTTCTTAATTCAATCATCTGATTATTTAAATGTGTTACTATATATATCCTTGCATCATCTCCATTTGCATATTGATAAAAAATGGTACGAGTAAAGGTGCTAGTTTTACCATCTGAGTTCATAAACTTATCCAAAAATTCATCATTTAATGTGAAATATTTTGATCCTTTATCCTCTGAAGGTGTAACATCATCATTCATGGATTCACGGTCACTACCTGATATGGATTCTTTCCTATCCGCCACTAAAAGGAATGAATTTCTTTCTAATAATTCCTCATTGATGGCATTCAAATAATCTATATCCTCAAGCTTCTCTGGATTCGTATTCGCAATCTGTTGCAGCTCTTGATAAGTTGTTTTTGTCAACTCACTATAGTAACGCAATGGATCAAACACAATTTCTAATCCATTACTGCGAATATTATAAAAAGAATCTATATCTTGTTTATAATGATAACTTAAACTTAACATAATGATAAGAATCAGCGAAATTGGAACCACTATCAATATAATAAACGACAAAAATATTCTTGTTTTTAATTTCATATAAGAAATTTCCTCTCGCAAATAACAATTACAGATATTATTTTATACTTCGATTTTACCTATCTATCATATCATATTAACTGTATTAAAATACTAAAAATTATTTTTTCAATAAATTCTTTACTACAATTTAACAAATATAATATGTATAGGTATCCTCTAATGTCTGCTTACTTTCATCTACACCTACCTTTTCATCATCTTACCAGCGACTCTTACAGTTTTTGGGGGTGATAACCTGATTTCGGTTCGAAATAACTATTTCTCCTTGGGTATTTATCCACTTGTTTTATCTACTTGCTTTTTCTAAATACATTATAGCATTTATGCTAACAAAATTGCTTGTTTTTTTTAATTACCAGCTTTTTTAATATTCTTTATACTTTGTTTATATCTATTTATAATTGACCTGCTTCCTATAAAATTTCACTTATTTGATACATATTTTTATATTCCTTAGGAGAAATTCCATACTCTTTCTTAAATGCCCTGTAAAAACTGGAATAGTCATTAAATCCATACTGCCTATATACATTCGTAATCGTCTCATTTCCCAGGATAGCATCTTTACATATTTGCAGGCGTTTCTTCATTATATATTGATGTATTGAAATACCAATATTATTTTTAAATACATGGGATATATAAAATTTACTAACATAAAATTCGCCCGCTAATTTCTCTAGTGATAATTCTTCCTCCAAATGTTCATTAATATAATCACATAAATTTAAATACAACGCTTTTTCTACTTTAAACGTCTTATTACTATTTTGATCATATACAATACGATTTAAATAGATAAGTAAACTATTAAGTCGAAGGGAAACCTCCGCCTCTTTTGCAAATTTATCACTTTTAATTTCTTCTAATAAACCAAATATCATGGATTGTATTGCGTTAAAATTAATCGGTTCATTATGAAACACATAATTTTTGGTGATTAAAACATACTGCATGATATATCCATAATCTTTCGATACATTCATAAGCTCATTACAATAGTCCTGGCTAATCCAGAGGACAAATCGTCGGTATGGCTTCTCTTGATTCAAAAAGCTTGGATAGTGGCTCGTATGTGGTGGTATCAAGACTAGGTCTGCATACTTTATTTCATAACGTTTATCGCCCACACGCATTTCTACATCTCCTTCTAAGAAGAAATAAAATTCATAATAATTATGTGTGTGCGGTTTTACTAAGGTTGACGTATTATCATTATAATAAAATATTTCAAAATCTTTAGATAGCATATATTGTCTTGTACTAAATTTAGTTTGTAATGTTTTTTTCATGTTATACCTCACTTTTCATTCCATTTTTTAGCAATTTTATATGCTATTGTTCTCCACTACATATAGATTAGCAGAATACAGCAATTTTTGCAATGTATACAACAATTCTTTCAATTGGATATTTACAAGAACACAGTATAATAATAGATAAGAGCAAGAAGTAGGGAAATGAACCTTCTATGCTAAAACATTTATAGTAAAAGAAAAGGATGGTAAACCAAATGGAAATGACACTTAGATGGTATGGTAGTAAATATGACAGTGTAACATTAGAACAAATCAGACAAATTCCTGGTGTAACAGGAGTTATTACAACACTTTATGATTCTAAACCTGGTGAAGTATGGAGCATTGAAGCAATACGCGCAATGAAAGACGAAGTAGCAAAATCTGGTCTTCACGTATCTGGTATTGAAAGTGTAAACATACATGATGCAATTAAAGTTGGCTCTCCTGACCGCGATTTATATATTGAAAATTATATTAAAACACTTGAGAACCTTGGCAAAGAAGATCTCCATCTCGTTTGTTACAATTTTATGCCAGTATTTGATTGGACACGCTCTGAATTAGCACGTAAACGTCCTGACGGTTCCACCGTACTTGCATATAACCAAGAAGACATCGATAAATTAGATCCTATTAATATGTTTAAATCAATTGATTCTGATTCCAATGGTTTTGTTCTTCCAGGTTGGGAACCAGAACGTATGGATAAAATCAAAGAACTTTTCGAAATGTATAAAGATATCGATGGAGATAAACTTTTTGAGAATTTAAAATATTTTCTTGAGAAAATTATGCCAACCTGTGATAAATACGATATCAATATGGCAATCCATCCAGATGATCCTGCTTGGAGTGTTTTTGGACTACCTCGTATTATAATCAATCAGAAAAATATCCATAGAATGATGAAAATGGTAGATAATCCACACAATGGAGTGACTTTCTGTTCTGGTTCTTATGGTACAAATTTAGAAAATAATTTACCCCAGATGATTCGTTCTCTTAAAGGAAGAATTCATTTCGCTCATGTTAGAAATTTAAAATTTAACTCTCCTACTGATTTTGAAGAGTCTGCACATTTATCCTCAGATGGAACATTTGATATGTATGAAATCATGAAAGCTCTTTATGAAATCGACTTTACAGGTCCAATTCGTCCTGACCACGGTAGAATGATATGGGGTGAAGTTGCAATGCCAGGTTACGGCTTATACGATCGTGCTCTTGGTGCCACTTATCTAAATGGTTTATGGGAAGCGATTACAAAAGAGTGTAAATAAGTAACTGGTAAAATATTGAATCATCACATAAACATAACTTGTTATGATTTCATCTATGCTTACGCGCGATACAGCTGTGAGCATAGATCACCAAAACTTAAGTTTACATGTGCGTAATAATCGCACGGATGGAGGAATATATGAAATTAGTACAATCTGAATTATCAAATAAATCCCAATGGGAAGCATTAGATTATGAACTTCCACAATTTAACAGAGAAACAGTTACCAAAGCTACCAAAGAGAACCCTTTCTGGATTCACTTTGGCGCTGGTAACATATTTCGTGCCTTTCAGGCAAATGTAGTTCAAACTCTATTAAATAATGGAGTATTAGATAGAGGCTTAATTGTTGCTGAAGGTTATGACTACGAAATTATTGAGAAAATGAATCATCCTCACGATGACTTAGGTATTCTTGTTACTTTAAAAGCAGATGGAACTGTATCAAAAACAGTAGTAGGAAGTGTGGTTGAATCCTTAACCGTTGATTCAACAAATCAAACTGATTTTAATCGCTTAAAAGAAATATTTATAAATGATTCATTACAAATGGCTACTTTTACCATTACCGAAAAAGGTTACAGCCTAGTAGATGGTTCTGGTCAAAAGCTTCCATCTGTGACAGTAGACATGAAAAATGGTCCTACTTCACCAGAAAGTTATATTGGTAAAGTTGTTGCTTTATTATATACAAGATATACAAATGGCAAAAAACCAATTGCTATGGTAAGTATGGACAACTGTTCACATAATGGTGATAAATTATATGCGGCTGTATCAGCATTTGCTGAAGTTTGGGAAAAATCAAACCTTGTAGATGCAGGATTTTGCGATTATATTAATGATTCAGCAAACGTATCTTTCCCTTGCTCTATGATTGACAAGATAACACCTAGACCAGACGCACTTGTATGCGACATTCTTCAAAAAGATGGCATAGAAGAATTAGATCAAGTCGTAACTTCTAAGAATACTTACATTGCACCATTTGTAAATGCAGAGGAATGTGAATATCTTGTAATTGAAGATAGTTTTCCAAATGGCAGACCTGAATTAGAAAAAGGTGGATTTATTTTCACAACTAGCGAAACCGTTGATAATGTTGAGAAAATGAAAGTATGTACCTGTCTAAATCCTCTCCATACTACACTTGCAATATTTGGTTGTTTACTTGGCTATGATTTAATTAGTGCCGAAATGAAAAATCCAGTTCTTAAGAAATTAGTAGAAATTGTTGGCTACAAAGAAGGTCTTCCAGTTGTTATTAATCCTGGTATCATTGACCCTAAGGAATTTATCGATACCGTTGTTAACGTTCGAATTCCAAATCCATTTATGCCTGATACCCCACAGCGTATTGCAACTGATACTTCTCAGAAATTAGCAATTCGTTTCGGCGAAACAATCAAAGCGTATGATGCTTCTGCTTCATTAAACGTAGCTGATTTGAAATTAATTCCACTCGTATTTGCTGGATGGCTTCGTTACCTCATGGCAATTGATGATAAAGGCAATGCTTTTGAATTAAGCAGCGATCCAATGTTAGAGAAAGTATGCCCTTATGTAAACTCAATTAAACTTGGTGATAAAGTGGATGCACTTAGTGTGTTGAAACCATTACTTCAAGATAAAACGATCTTTGGTGTAGACCTTTGTGAAATTGGACTTGCTCAACTTGTTTGCGATTATTTTACAGAAATGATTGCAGCACCTGGTGCAATTGCGGTTACATTAGAGAAATATGTGAATGCATAGTAGGGATTAGAAATAGGTTTCATTTTAGTATCTAGATCGGTTATGAATCGTTATTGATAATAAATCGTTATTGATTTTGAATAGTTATAGATTTTAAATTGTTATTAATTTTGAATAATAAAATAAGAAAGCAAGATTAGTTATGTTAACTCGTCTTGCTTTCTTATTTATTATAAAATTTACCATTCTTTTCCGCTATCATCTGCCATATTATTGACTGTCCCTTTTGGATATAAAACATTATATCGCTCCAAGGTAGGGTTAGAATGAGATGTCGTTGGCAACGGGAATATAAATAAAACATGGTAGTCTGCATTCACCGCGTAACCAATCATTTCCTGTGTATCCGTTTTCACATCATAATCCGGTTCTCCAAAATAGTTTACCAAATCCTCCATTGTAATAGAGGTTAGTGAATCATCAGAAGATCGAATTTCGAAAACGGCATCACCTTTATTTGTACCAAACGAAAGCTTGTGTGAACTGTAATTATAGTAGGTGCCCTTCGCCGCTGCTATATAATCTCCATTTCCATTATCTGCATCACCCCATTGCTCTTGAATATCTTGAATGGTAATGTCTTCATTCACCTGGAAATCACAGTTTATGACCTTCCCAAAAATTGCATTATCCTTTATTTCTTGAAGCAATACCTCTATATCTGAAGATGTGCTCTCGCCATTGGAGCTAGCATTTGAATCGGTAGTGGTGGTGTTTAAAGAATCTTCACCGTCAGATATTTCTGATTGATTATCATCTCCTGTCGTGTTTTCTCCTGCATCATTGGTATTAGAATCATTTTCATCACTCGTATTATTTCCATCTATGGTTTCATCAACGCTAGACCCTGTACTTTCTGGTATGTCAGACTTTTGTTTACATGATATCAGTAATACAGACATTCCAATACAAAGAATTCCTAATATTAATTTCTTTTTCATAATCAACCTCACTTTTCTTCCTAAAAATTATAGTTCAAAACGAGTATTTTCCTTGCTAATCTAAAATATCAGTGGTTGTACTGTACAATCTTTATCACCGTATACTTTAATATATTGATAAATAGAGGGATCTACTCCTCTTCTCTTTATTGCCCAAACAGTTCATCGGCAATTTTATACGTTATGTCTTTTGCCACATTATAGGATGCATTCTCTTCTTTTACGTAAGTTCCAAAAAAATATACACCACCCTGCGCTTCAATGAAACCAACATACAGCTTAGCTCCATCTGCATCACTACCCGTTTTTCCATAAATTTTGTAGTTCTCTGTTTCCTCCGTTAGCATCATTTCTTTTACTGTATTAATATTATCTTCATTAAAGTCAAGACGATTATAATACAGATTCTCTAAAAATAGAACTTGTTCTTTTAATGATATTTTCAGTGAAGAGTCAAGCCAAAAATCTCCCTCAGCTGAGATATCTTTATTTCCATAGTTTGCTTCTTCCACATACGATGCCATTGTATTCTTATCTAATTTGGCCAATAGCCTCTCATAAACCCATACTACTGAATATTTAAATGCAGTAGATAATGTTTGGTCTCCATTCCAATCTGCGACCTGATAAACGGTCTGATCCCAATTTATAACCTGATTTATGTCACTCACTAATTGCTCCTCAAGAATAATTAATGAACTCAGTACCTTAAATGTCGATAATGGGGAGCGTTGTATCTCTGTTAGTGGTTCATTATACACAATTCCACTATTCGTATCGGCGTATTTCAGCACAAAGCTACCTTCCTGATAATTTGTGAAAAAATGACTTACATCTTTATCAAATATATTTTCCTCAATTTGAAAATCACTCTGCGACTCGTTGGAATGCGTTTCTAGCTCTGTATTATCTATAGTATTATCAATACTATTAGCACTATCCGAACTATTCTCGTCCTCTTTTTCTTCATAAATGTTTTCCTGTGTCGTCATTACACTAGTATCTTCAATTTCAACATTATTTTTAGAGTGACACCCCGTTATCATTAAACCAACTAATACTATTAGTAAATACTTTAATCTTTTCATCTATTATTCACCTCTACTTCTTAATTACCTTAATAGCTTTCAGCTTGAACTGTAAACATACTATAATATAGCTCTTTTTCCCCTTACTAATTTATGAAATTGAGAATATTTAAATAATAATCCTTATCTTGTGTCTTGTCAAATTTAATACGCTTAAAGCTCCTATAGTTGCTTACTTAGAAGTTATTGCTTAATCCATTTATTCACTACTTTATACTCTCTACAAATTTGCACTACTGTTTTAAAATAGAAATACAAATCAAACTATGCCAATGTTCATCATGATCTAATTATGGATTTGTAACTATTTTGTACCTTCATAGTTACCGCTACGCGATGCACCTAAAATGCAAGAAACTTGCATTTTAGCGCTATAAAACTCGGGATTTTGCTTTGCAAAACACCTCGCGTTAGTAGGGTTTTGAATAGTTACATGGATTTACAATAAATTAGCGTTACTGTTTCCTCCGTTCACAGTAACAAATTAGTTGCATTCTATTTTTCTTAATTCCCTTGTTATTATTCGTCTGACCGTATATATTGTATTTATAGACAAGAAGCAGGAGGACAATATATGGAGTTTAACGAAAAACTACAACAACTTAGAAAGCAAAATGGTTTCACACAGGAACAGCTTGCTAAGCAATTATATGTATCAAGAACAGCAATATCAAAATGGGAAAGCGGGAAAGGTTATCCCAATATTGAGTCTCTAAAATGTATTGCCAAGCTTTTCTCGGTTTCTATTGATGAGTTACTATCAAGTGAAACACTAATATGTCTTGCCGAGAGCGAAAATCGTTCTAATATAGGAAAAATTTATAGTTTTATTTACGGAATATTGGATTTGATGGCAATCGCGTTTATCTTTCTTCCCTTGTATGGTAATTCGAATGGCTCCCATATTTATGCCGTTAACCTGATAGGATTTACCGATACAACATTGGCAAATCTAATAATTTATTGGATAATTTTTCTTTCCATTATTGGCCTTGGTATCATCCAGCTTTTATTTGTGCAATTTGAAAAAGAGGCCTGGAGTCGTCTTGCTACAAAATGTTCCATCTCATTACAAGTGCTTGCTATCTGTTTGTTTGCAACGGCAAGAGAGCCTTATGTAACGGCTTTACTATTTTTACTATTTGCCATCAAAACATTTGCATTGGTAAAACAAGGGCGAACGAAATAAAAAAGCCATGTACCCTTGAAATCAGCCTCTGACACGAATCGTGTCGGGGCTTTTTTCTATTGTGACGGTAGGTTTCTTGTTTCATTAACTCCTTAGCTTGATAATATAATTGCAGTTACGCCAACCGTCAGCTGTAAAAAAGAAAGGACAGATAAATATGGAATATAGCATTGAAACAAAAAACCTTACAAAATCTTACGGAACATCTACCGTTGTGAATAACATTAATATTCATGTTCCCAAAGGTAAAATCTATGGTCTACTCGGTAGAAATGGTGCAGGCAAAACCACTCTTATGAGTATGTTTTTAAAACTTGTGATCCCTACAGACGGAGAAATAAAGTTGTTTGGAAAGGATTCATATCCTAAGTGAAATAGAACAAATTGCGGATAGGATATTATGTTACTAACACACATGATTATCTCCGCGGTCATCGTTATGGGAAGTGCCGCACTGTCAAATCAGAAACTTGGAGCACTTTATCCCTGGACAGCTACATTTTTTCTAATAAGTGGAAAAACAGAAAATACAGGTTATCCAATTTTGCTTTCGGTGAGTATCATTAGTTTTGTATCCGTTAGCGGATTTTTTGCAACTATTCACCATTTTAAAAAGGAGGATTTAAATTAATGACATTCTATTTTATAGAAATTTTAAAAGTTATTTTCTTAGGCATAGTAGAAGGAGTTACAGAATGGCTACCTATCAGCAGTACTGGTCATATGTTATTAGTCGATGAATTTTTACAACTTGATATGAGCGAATCGTTCAAGGAGATGTTTTTTGTTGTGATTCAGCTTGGAGCTATTTTAGCGGTTGTTCATTTGTTTTGGAATAAAATGTTTCCATTTCAGTTTAAGGATAAAAAGAAACCTATCATAAAAAAGGATATTTTTTCGATTTGGTTTAAGGTTGTTGTTGCCTGTATTCCAGGTGCAATTGTTACACTCCTTTTTGATGACTATATGGAAAACTATTTCCACACACCCTTAGTGATTACAATAGCTCTTATTTTTTACGGCGTAGTCTTTATTTTGGTTGAACACTGGAATAAAAAGCGTGTCCCAACCGTGGATAAATTATCGGACATTACTTACGAAATAGCCTTGATGATTGGCTTGTTTCAAGTATTATCAATTATCCCTGGCACGTCCCGTTCAGGGGCAACGATCATCGGAGCTTTGCTGATTGGCGTATCTCGCGTGGCTGCGGCGGAATTTACATTTTTTCTCGCAGTTCCAGTTATGTTCGGATTAAGTGCTATAAAAATATTGAAATTTGGGTTTGCTTTCACAAATGGGGAGCTGTTTACCCTTGCACTTGGCATGCTAGTCGCATTCGTAGTGTCACTTTTTGTTATTAAATCTTTAATAAATTATATCAGAAAACATGACTTTAAGGTGTTTGGGTGGTATCGGATTATACTTGGTATTTGGGTTTTTATATATTTTATAAAGTAGACATTTTACCTATTTTGTCTACTTTTCAGTTACAAAAAAATTGATATTAACTACCACATATTAACTACTATGAAAAATGACTCTTCCTAGGGTCATTTTTTATTTAATTATTAAATCTTTAACTATCATTTTATATTTTATTTAATTAGACAATAAACATTTTTGTATAATTAATATCATAACAAAATTTAATTTTAAATATGAAATAATTTATTTTATTTAATTAGAATAATTAGTTACCTTTTTTAAATAGTAGTAAATTTTGAAGTAGGAAGATGTTTACCAATATATCCTATTATACATTTTCCTGTTTTTTTATCTGGTATAAAATGAATTCTACCTGGATACTTTCCTGGAAAGCTTATATGCCAAAAAAATTTTTCACTAACACCATATGGCGTCATAAACACTCTCTGATTATAATACTTCGGTGTGTTTTTAACACTATCCGATTCATTTCTTGCACCATTACCTAACTTTTTACAATCAAATACACCATCATAATTACCAAAATATTTATCCAATATATTAAGTTTTTTTATTATTTGTTCAATATGAACTTTTTCTGTATCTGTCATAAGTTGTGCTTTTACAGAGTCACAAAATATCAGATGCGGAAAAATAATATTTCTCTTTTCCCATAAATCAATTGCTGAAGATATATTAAATTTAATATTTTCAACTGCAATATGTTCATATTCTAATGTATGTAAACTTGTTGATATATTTTTTATTTTTACCTTAATTGAGTCATCCAGCTCATATGTATCTAAAACAGAAAAATAATAACCAAAAATTTCTGGTTCTGCCCATGTTTCGTTACTGTTTAAACTTATAACATGTTCATTCATTTCATATGCTATTAGGCAACCTTTTGATTTTTTTTTATCTTTTCCTATTGATACTGCTAATTCACTATAACAATACTCTTCTGAACTAATATGCTGACATTTATTAACTATACTACGGTACTTATCTTTAAGTCTTTTTTCAACAGTTTTATCGGATAGCCATTGATGAACACTATAATCTCTAGCTACCATTAACGAAAAAAATTCATCAAATACAACAATGCTATTATTTTTAAAATAATATTGCATTTTTATAACACATTCTAAAAACTCCTGTATTTTTTCACACCCATTTTTTCTATCAACAGGTACCTCCAGCAAAGACAATTCATTCAAAATTAATTGCATTCTTTCTCTCCTTAAAATAACTCATCTATGGCTATATCCCATTCATCAAAGAAACCAATAGGCCAGTCTGATAAACTACCATCTTCCATTATAATTGGAGTAGTTTTATCATGTGTAATTACTTTTCCATCACTATCCTCTATAACATAAAAGTAATTTAATTTTATTTTATCGTTACTTATTATACCATTTTTAACTGCAATTCTTAACCCGTTTAGCAAATGATCACTATGAGTTTCAACTACTATTTGAACCCCCCCTGCAGCTGCCTTTGAAATCAATTCACCTATTTTTCTTTGACCCCTTGGGTGTAAATGTGCCTCCGGATTCTCTAATATAATAAAATCTCCCTTTTTTGCTTTTAATAATGTAATAACTATAGGCAATATATAAGATATACCAAATCCAACATTAACTGCACTATATTCATCAATTCCTGATTTTCCTTTCATAGCATAATTTAATCCTACAAGTCTTGCATCTCTATAATTCTTAACTTCAACCTTAACCCCTGGACTAATTTCTGACAACCAAGCATTTACTTGCAATTCTAATAAATTATTCTTTTCTGACTCATGAAGTACTAATTCATTTTCTAATTTATCTCTACCTTTTTCGGCTAAATAGTATACCGACATTTCACCTTGTAATCCTATTTGATTTTTGTCATAAACATCAAAATATGATGTTTTATAATTTCTTCTAGGTCCAAGTCGTTCTGCCGATATGTATTCAAAATTATTTGAAAATAATATATTATCTTCTACTTTCACAATTCCATCCTCAGACAGGTTTTTTAATAATTTTAAGTAATCTGAGCTTTCCTTATATTCATATTCCCACTTATATTTATTATTTTCACTTATAATACCTATTTTAATTTCATCTATATCACCATATCTACATATCAAATCTTTTCCTGTACCTATATTAACTAATGAACCATTTAAATATAATCCCTTACGAAGTACACCACTTTCGTATGATTGTCTTAAAAGTAGTAAAGCTTGAATCATAGTAGACTTTCCCATTCCATTTATTCCAGAAAGTACATTTAAATTAGACATTTCTAATTCAAGTTTTGTAAAACATTTAAAATTTTCAACTAATAACCTATTTATCACTATATTACTCCCTTCTTAAAACTTCCTCAATAATATTTTTTATATACCCCATTCTTGATTGTAAAGACCTGCGATCACTGCCTTTTAGTGAATATGAAAATTCATAATCATCACATAATATAATAAATTTCTTTTTTAACTTTACTTTATTTTTTATAAGAGTGTCTATATCTGATTCATTCATATTAATAATTTGAAAACACCAAGCCTCGAAAATCACTTTACTAATAGGTCTTCTTCTACCATCAATACCCATTTTTCTGAACGTATATCTATCAAACAATTGAAAACAATAATTCATTGTCGTTACAAATTTTTTTTCAATTTTATCTAATTCTGTTTTATCAATGTTATTCAAATATATCATTGCCAAATTTAAATATTCATCAATATTACCATTATATTTATTTATATCCAAATAGCAAAATGCTACAAATCGTAATACAAACTCCCTATCCAGCATTCTTTCAGTTCGTATACTTTCTCCCGTTGCTATTTTAAATTCTTCTTTTGACGCTAATTTTTCTAAGAACTTAGTGGAAGCCCCCTGATAAAGTGCATTTCTTATTTCTTGTGCTTCCAAAGCCAATCCACCTGTATTTATTCTTTTAAAAATATTAAATTTTACATTCTCCGGTGTTGCTGGATTAACCAAATATACATTAATTTGTGTTTCATCTATTCTTCTAATAAATGATCTGGGTAAATTAGAATATGTAAGCCCATTTAAATCCACTAAAAACTCCATTCCTTTAAGCTTTAATGATTTATCAATAACAAACTGTTTTATAGTTGTAGTTCTTTGCAAACCATCTATTACTACCCACTTATTTTCATTAGTTGCATCAAAATAAAAAGCTGGTAATGGTATTCTTAATAAAATGGATTCTATTAATTGACTTTTTTGAATATCACTCCATAATCCAGCTTTCCTTTGAAATGCGCTATTAAACTCAATTTCATCATTAGAAATTCTCTTTATTAATGAATCCATTGTCATCGGCTTCATAGATATATCTATTTTAGATGGATCAAAAGGTTTAATATATTCTTCATCTCCATGATTAGTCAACACATCAGGTTCTACATCTTCATAAATAATTTCAATATTTTGATCTATTAAATAATTGATTATCTCCTGTTCCTCATCTTCCTTTGTATCAATGGTCATGAAAATTATATTAGAATTTATTTTTCCATTTTGTTCTTTTGCTATTTTAACAAGTTCTTCCACATCATTTATTTTTTTTTTATCTAACATATTGAATATTTCCTCCTGTATTTACCTATAATATATATATAATTATTAAAGGTGGTATAATTATTGAAAAATGAATTTAAAATTGAAATTGGACTAACACCACATAATCATGACAATATTAATCCATATTATTGGACCATTTTTTGTTATTATGATGACTGGTGTAATGAAGGATTTGGATGGTCAAAAACACCTGAAGAAGCTTGGTATTCTGCATTTTCTTATTACCAAAAATATATAATCACAAACGCTAATAATGTCTAAATATATTGTAACAATATAATATTTTATATGCAAACTATTTATGTTTTTAAATAATTATTAACCTATAGGGAAAATGAATAATATCATTTTCTCTTTTTAATTAAATCAATATATAATCTTTAAAATTCATTACCATAAACTTAATCAAATTTTATTTACTTTTATTACCAATTTAATAATATTTTAAATATCACATGCTTTTTTATTTGGGTAATATTGAGCTATAGCCTATTCTATATTTCTTTTTCTCTTTTCTCTTTGCAGCGTAGACTTACTAATCTTTGTCATTATTTCAACTTGCTTATAACTATTGTCTTCCAACAACTGCATAGCATGATCTAATTGAGCTTGGGTATAAACTCTTGGTCTTCCTTCTTTAAAATCCCGCTTTCGTCTTTGCGATTGCTTTACCTGATTGAGTACGTTCAACAATCATATTTCTCTCAAGCTCTGCAACTGCAAATAAGGTTGTAAGGAAGAATTTACCCATAGAAGTATTTTCTAATAAGCCTACATTCAACACATGGACCGATACCCCTCTATTAAATAACCCTTCTATTAATTCAATGCCCTCGGTAGTACTTCTGGCCAAGCGATCCAATTTAGCCACCACAAGTACATCAAAATTTTTCAACTCTTTCACTACTTGATCAAAGACTGGTCTATGTGTCGTTGTTCCAGTAAATTGTTCCTTATAAATAATAGCATTACTATATTTACTTAATATTTCCTGTTCTTGTTGGACTAACGAATTATTATCTAGCTGTCCTTTTGTTGAAACCCTAACATATCCATAAATCATCCAATTTCCTCTCAATCATTTAGAATATAAGTTATGACTATTCTTTTATCATGATTGTACTGTTTTATTTTTCCATTGTCAACGCTATATTCATAACTGTTAAGTTTTGAATGCTTAATTAAAAATATTCAAATACATTCTAACAATTCATATAACACACCCGTTATCCAAAACCGTTTTTCACCATACACCAAACGATCTCTTTATTGTTATAAAGATCTTGTGATATAATAACCTAAAATCAAAAGAGCGTAGAACAAGTATATATTTATTTTGAAGTATATAGAATAATCAAAATGACAGGATGGCGTACCTCAAACGTTTATATCACTATCAACTATTCTACCTCTTCCTTTTGTAAAAGCTTATGTAAATAAAGGAGAACGAAATTATGAATATCGCAGTATGTGATGATGAAATCAATAGCCTAGAAGTAACCAAACAATGCTTGGCGAGTTTTGAAAATATACCGCTTACTGCATTTGGATTTTTAAGCGGGAGAGAATTATTAGAATCAGAAGAAATATTTGATGTGATTTTACTCGATATTGATATGCCAGACTTAGACGGAATAGAAACAGCGCAACAAATTCGTATAAGAAACCATGCAATCCCGATCATATTTTTAACAAACTATACCGATTATACATTTCGTGCTTTTGATGTTCATGCCTTTGCATATCTGATTAAACCCGTTGTACCCGAGAAGTTATTCAAGGCGTTAACCGACATTCTGAGTTATATAGAAGAAAAACCATCTTTGAATATAGAATTTATTACGAGCGATGGTGTGGTTCGTTTAGAATGCAATGACATATACTATTTCGAATATCAAAACCGACAAGTTTTATTGCATACAAACAAAGGTATTTATTACTTAAGAGTCAAAATTAGTGAGATTTTCAAAAAGATGAAGGGTTATCATTTTGAAATGCCTCATAAAAGCTTTGTTGTTAACTTATTTCATATTAAAATAATAAAAGGTTATGATATTCATATGACAAATGAAGACATAATACCACTTTCGCAGAAAAAATCTGCTCTATTTCGTAAGTCAATGAATGAATACTTAAGTCGGTAAGGAGGCTATATCATGTATACACAAAACGAACTGATTATTATTAACATACTCGCAATAGCAGGCAGCGTCTTTTTATTTTATTGTTTACTACATGCTTTTACTGAATTAGGATGTAACCAAAATCGTTCAAAGTTGAAAAAATACGTAGCCTTCTCAATTTCTTTTGTCATTGCTATTATGGGTGCGATGTCTGGAAATAACCTAATTAGCATGCTGTCTTTTTCTATAACATCGGTACTCCTCGGTGTATACTTTTATAACAATCAAAAGTCCTATGTTATTTACTACGCTATTTTATGTGTTGGTGTTTTTATTTCTGATAGTATTGCCACAATTGGATTTCAAACCGTGCTACACTATCAATTAATTTCTTTTAATCGAAACAGCTATTATTTAATCGTTGAGATGCTTCTAATCCGTTTTATGGAATTTATAACAATACAGATTCTGACATTTCTATTAAAGAGAAAAACGCGTGCAACTATTAACCATTTACAATTATTTACATCCTTGCTATTCCCTATGTTTAGTTTCATTTTTCTATATTCCCTTATTTACCTGTTGCAGGTTTATCCTGGTGTCATTCAGCGATCTTTATTTTTGTTTAATACGATCCTTTTGTTGGTATTAAATATTTATTTTACATATATTTTCGGTAATTTATTAAAGAGCAACCAACTCAAGCAAGAATTAGAGATTGAAAAACAACATAGTAGTTTACAATATCGTTATTATGAAAGAGTCGAGCAGCAATATCAAGAATCCAGGAAAGTAATTCATGATATCAGAAATCACATTCAGGCGGTTGACCGTCTCGTTGCGCTACGAGATTCCGAAACAATTAGTCAATATACGACTGATATGCAAGAAATGTTGAACCAACTCGGTATGACGTATTTCACCAGTGTCAAAGTTCTAAATATTATTTTGAATGATAAAACAATGACGATGACCTCCTTGGGAATCAAGTCCGATATTACCCTACGAGATATTTCACTTGATTTCATGCGAGATATTGATATCACGACCGTCTTTTCAAACTTATTAGATAATGCAATCGAAGCTGCGAAAGACTCAAAAGAGAAATGGATTTACTTTCATGCAGATAGAACACATGATTTCATAAGTATAACCCTTAAAAACTCATTTTTAACCACGCCTAAAAAATCAAATACATTGTTTCATTCTACCAAGCAAAACCACGATGGCTATGGATTGAAGAATGTAGAGCGCGTATTATTGAAATATAACAGTGATATACAATACCAGATCCTAGATGAAAATGATGCAAAAATATTTTCTGTATCACTACTGCTTATGCCAACTTAGCTCTAAAAACTGTCTTTTGAAACAGGAAAACACTACCTTATGCATAACCACTTGTATTGAATAGAAAGAATGATTATTATAAAGTTATTATTCAGTACTCATAAACGCGAGGTGTTTGCTTAGCAAAATCCCGAGTTCTGTCGCGCCAAAATGCAAATTTAAGCATTCTGTGTCTAGCGCGTAGCTGTAATTATAAGGTTACTGAATAGTTACACTATGAGAAGGAGGAGACAGAAATCTCAATATAAATTATTCGTAATGAATAGAGAGAAGGTTATAGTATGATTACAAATGGTGGTTTAGCAGGAATGTTGTTATGTGTATTGATTTGTTTTGGTATACCAATTGGTGGTTTTGTTATACTAAACAAGCGAGAACACAAAATGACAAAAGCATTTTTACTTGGTGCTGCAACTTTTTTTATTTTTCAAATCGTATTACGTATTCCTATTCTTAGTTATGTTTTACCTAATCAGACTTGGTACATTATATTATCAAGCCACAAGGTTGCATACAGTCTATTTCTAGGCATTACTGCGGCGCTGTTTGAAGAAATAGGGCGTTTCATCGTTATAAAATATGCCCTAAAGCGTTGGCGTGAATCAGACGGAATTGCATTTGGACTCGGCCATGGGGGAATTGAAGCAATTTTACTTGTTGGAATTAATTATTTCTTATTTTTGATTAGTACACTCCTACTACGATTTGGTTCTAGCGATTTAGTGAAGCAGGTATTTGGTGATTTATTATCTGCACAGTTAGTTACCATTATTAACACTACGTCATCAGCTACAATCTTAGTTGCAGGATTAGAACGGTTTTTAACAATGATAATTCACATAGGAATGACAATGTTAGTATTTCATGGATTAAAAAAGGGAAAGGCAGTCTTATACTTATTGATAGCAATTCTTGTACACACCATTCTAGACTCAGCAGTAGGGATTCTTCCTCTTTTGGGAATTGGCATGGCCGGAATTGAACTATTTATTTTTGTAATAGCAAGCATTCTATTGGTTTATACTGTGGTATCTGTAAAGCACAATAAGGATGAGCAGACTATTTGACATAATAGATATGAATAGAAAGCGAAAAGCCTGAAAATCAATAAATTTGGGCTTGACATAATAGGAGGGTAAAAACATGGTCAAAAAATTATTTACAATACTTGGAGCAAGCATACTTGCTTGTGCACTACTAATGGGATGTTCTTCCAATAAATTAGCATCAACCTTTGATGAAGAAACCGTAAAAACTGCCGCAGAAGAAATCGTAGATTTAGTAAATGCTGATGATTTCGATACGCTTCTAAATGATAAATCGAATGATGAAGTGAAAGCCGCCATAACGTCCGATCAAATGGTAGCTGCTAAAAAACAAATTATGGATCAAGCCGGTGCGTTTACCTCTTATAAAAGTGTAGTCGTTATGGGTGATAAGAAAGATGACAAGGACATCGCTATCGTTGTTTTAGTTGCAAAATATGAAAATAAAACGGTAAAATATACAATTGGATTTGATGAAAATATGAAAATCAATACAATCTATATGTCCTAAGATAGCTTGACAAGAACAAAGTATCTGCTCGCAGACACTTTCGCGCCCGAGTGGATTGCGTAGCAATAAACTTCCTCTCCACGAGGGCGCATCTCGGCACGTAGTGCCTTTTATTTAATAGGGAAGTTCGTATAACTTTCCTATTAAATAAAAGGCACTGTTTACTCCGTTCACAGTAACAAATTAAATACCAACAATTTTATCCCATCGAAAATTCTCTTGCTATTTAATCCTTATGGTGCTATTGATTACTAATTCGTAACTATTCATTGATTAAGTAAACGATAGCATCATAACTAATTAGCTTGATTTCAGTTTCTAAACACTCATCTTTAGTTATTTCCATGTCATCTGTATCTGACAGCCCCCTTGTCACACGAATGAATGTTTATTTTTTATCTTCCTTCGAACAATATGCCTATACTAACTCTTCTATATAATTGATTCCTTCTATATTTCTTAATTCTTCCAATATTTCCTTATGATAGATTTTTTGCTTTAAATCAAATTCCGTGATAATAACAAAGTCCTTATCCAGCAATGCTTTTTGCTTCTTCTTTTCCAATGAACGGACTTCATAATTATGCTCTTTGGTATAATTCATGATTTCATCAAATCCATGCTCTTTGTCTAATTCTACATACAAGGTAATTACCTTATTGTAATCTTCTAGTCTTTTACTAATGAACAACAAGAATCTGATAGATACCATAATAAGAATGAAAGCTACTAATCCACCATAGATAAAACCTGCGCCGATTGCAATTCCCATGGTGGCAGTCGTCCATAGACTTGCTGCTGTTGTCAAACCTTTTACATGATTTCTACCCGTTACTATAATCGTACCTACTCCCAGAAAACCAATTCCGCTAATAACCTGTGCTGCCATTCGTGAAGGATCACCTGTAATTCCAGAAGTAATTAGCAAATATTGATTCGTTATCATTGCCAGACTCGATCCAAGACTTACCAATGCAAATGTTCTAAGCCCTGCTGCACTTCCCTTCGTTGCACGCTCCATTCCTATAATACCACCTAATAAGACTGCCAACACTAGTCTAAGTGTAACGGATACCATATTAAACTCTTCAAAATATTTCAATACATTTATAAACATATCTACCATTTTATCAACACCTTTGCATTTTAACGTTCTATTAAGACAATATATGTTCTCATCCTTTTACCGATGCTAATCCCTGCCTTTATCCTATTAAAACACATGTCTCTTTACTTTGCAATGATTCGCAAATCCTAATTTTAATGTAATTGCTCCATTAATAAACCTCAATTGTCTCTATACCTACATCTGGGTTCACGGTTGTAAGGTAATCGCCAATGTTTTCAAGGTGTTTTCGTATCTGTTCTTCTGTAACGCCTTCAACCCCATAAACAAAGTACAATGCATTTTGAGTCGTCTTTGTAATCTGTGTGCGAAAATCTGGTCCATTTAATATGCTAGACAAAATACCACTCTCGTCTGATAAAAACAAATCGTTTTTTGTAAGAATTTGTTCTTTTCCAGAAATGCTTTGATAACATTCTACGCCACCTGCAAGATTCATTGTTAATTTTCCTTTTATTTGGTCCAGATCATGCCCTGCCGTTAATAACATATTCTTTACTTCCGCAAGAAACATAGTTTCTACAGGAATTCCTACGTTTGGTATCCCTTTATCCTTTAACAAAATTGACTCTAGCTGAAGGAGCACAGGGTATGTTTTTTTGAAGCTTTTATAATAGGATACATAGTGACAAATCGGACTTGTGTTAAGCGCACTTTTACGTTCGTACTCTTTATGTTCTTGTTTTATCTGGTTGATTTCAGTATTTTTTAATGTATCCATGCATGTTCTTTCAACTAAATTACTGACTCCATGAACCACCATAATCCCAAATTTAGTTGTCGGATAAACGTCTCTTACGATAGGCAAAATTTTAATCATTTTAATTTCCTCATTTCTATTTTTATATTTATATAAGTTGTGCTATAATTTTACCACTACGCAAGCGGTTCAAACAGTTCCACTTTTATCATGCTTTTATAGAACCACTTTTAGAGAGGAAATGAAATTATGTGGATTGCAATCGAAAAAGATACCAAATTATCTCTTACTCGCCAAATTTATATTGAAATCAGAAAAATGATTATAGAAGGCACTCTGACCTCTGGGCAAAAACTTCCCTCTACACGTCAGCTTTCCAAAGAATTAGGTATATCTAGGAACACAGCTCTTGAAGTATATAACCAAATGATTGCCGAGGGTTATTTAGAGGCTCGTCAGGGTTCGGGAACGATTGTATCAAGTGGCCTTCAAGAGCTTAAAATCCCCATTAGCGAACTATGCAACAGCAAGAAAGAATCAAGTTCCAATAATGACACGAATATAATCGATTTTTGCTCTGGCATACCTGCATTAGAACTATTCCCACGAAAAGACTGGACTAAACTCTACACGCAAGTATGCAATAACCTACCCAATGAAGCTTACGGATATTGTGATCCATGTGGTGTATGGGAACTTCGAGAAGCAATTGCACAATATTTGTTGCGTTCACGCGGAATATCTTGTGACCCCAGACGTATTATGATTACATCGGGTTCAACGCAAGGATTATCCTTAATTTCTACTCTTTTGCAAAAGCAAAATAAAAAGGTTCTTGTAGAAAATCCATCACACCCTGGATTACTTAAAGTGATAGCTTCTACTGGCTGTGTTATCGAAACAATCCCTGCTGATAATCAAGGCTTAGACACGAATCTTCTAAGCTCTACTCGTGATGTTTCTTTTGTCTACACCACACCCTCACATCAGTACCCTTTAGGCAGTATATTGTCCATACAGCGGCGATTATCTTTAGTGAATTTTGCGAGCGAAAACAATTGTTATATCATAGAGGATGACTATGATAGTGAGTTTCGTTATGAAGGACAACCTATTAGTTCTCTTTACGAACTAAATCCAAAGCACGTTATTTATATTGGCTCCTTTAGTAAAATTTTATCACCTGCAATTCGATTAGGATTTATTCTTTTGCCTGAAAAATTATTACTTGATTACAAGACTCTGAAAAACTATACTGATGTACACACGGAGGCTCTGACTCAATACGCACTTGCTTCCTTTATTCGTACCGGACAGTTGGAAAAACATATCTGGAAAATGAAAAAACATTACAGTCGAAACCGAACTCATATGCTCGCTGAATTATCAAAACAATTTCCTGATGGTTTTGAGATACTCGGGCATGCAACTGGACTGCATATGGTAGTTCATTTCCACAATGTCACCTTTACCACGCAATTAGTAGAAGAACTTGCTAATCAAGATGTTCTCATTTATCCAATTGAACATTATTTGGTTGGAACAAAACAAGATCATGGTAACGAAATTTTAATGGGATACTCTCATTTGTCTTTTCCAAACATAACAAAAGGTATTCAAATTCTTCGCAATGTAATTGGAACTTAAAATAACTGACATTTAATATAACTGATATCCTTCATAAAATGGAATTGGAAATGGAAACAGCACCAGTTTTCAACTGATGCTGTTTCTGTTTAACTATTAATTTGAAATTAATATAGCATTTTCTATTTTAGTTCATTCTTCATTATTTCACTTATTCTTATCATTCTCAATTAACTCAATTTCGTTTTTCAACATCTCTTTAAATACATCAATCAAATTCTTATTCTGTGAATACAAACAAGTTGCCTCGCCTGCACTGGTTAATTGTCCTGTCAATACTTTCTGTGAATCACAAATCAATCGAATCTGGCAATCTATCTTTTCCTTCACATATATGATTGCACCTTCTAATACAAACGGTTTATCCACAATAATTACTATTTTAATGCCTTTATCCACAAGATTTCTCAATTCATCCACATATTGATTCAGAATTTCCACACTTACAGCCACATAGATTCTATATTCTGTCTCTAAGAACATATTTCGAAGCTTGTCTAATATATTTTTAGTTCCACGAATCGTAATATATCCTTGGGTTTCTTCTCTTCTAGCTGGAAGAGTTTTAATAATTTCTTCTCTTGTTTCTTGAAGGCTATGAATGTAATTATTACTAAATTCTTCAAAGCTAACTGGTGTATACTTGGTTACGCTTTCCTCAAGAATATAAGCTACACCCTTTTCTACCAATCCCGCTAATGCTGTATATACGTTAGAACGTGAAATTCCTGTAAGTTTGGCTACTTCATATCCTGTCAGTTCACCATCGGAATGCAACGTCATATATATGATTGCTTCTTGCCTTGTGAGTCCGTATTTCATTAATTGTTCAACTAATTCCATGTAGTAAACACCTTCCCCAATCAGAAATTACAACTATTTCCTATTTCTCAAATTCGCTAAAGTCTAAAGTGGCAAAGTAATCCTCTGGTGTTTCAGCTCGTCTAATTTCTTTTGTTGATCCATCTTCTTTTAATAAAATTTCTGCTGAACGAAGTTTTCCATTATAGTTATAACCCATGGAAGAACCATGCGCACCTGTATCATGAAGAACTAGGTAATCTCCTATCTTTATCTCAGGAAGCATTCTGTCGATTGCAAATTTATCATTGTTTTCACATAAGCCACCTGTTATATCATACATATGATCGCATGGCTGATTTTCTTTTCCCATTACGGTAATGTGATGATAAGAACCATACATCGCTGGTCTCATCAGATTGGCTGCACATGCATCTAACCCAATGTATTCTTTATGAATATGTTTTTCGTGAATTGCTTTCGTTACCAGACAACCATAAGGTCCCATTACATAGCGTCCAAGCTCTGTGAAAATTGATACATCTCCCATTCCAGCTGGTACTAATATTTCTTCAAATGCTTTTCTAACGCCTTCACCAATTACCATAATATCATTTGCTCTTTGATCTGGCTTATAAGGAATACCTACTCCACCTGATAGATTTATAAATGCAATGTGGACTCCTGTTTCTTCTTTTAATTCAACTGCAGTCTGAAATAGAATTTTCGCAAGTTTTGGATAATAATCATCGGTAACCGTGTTGCTCGCTAAGAAGGAATGAATTCCAAAATGTTTTACACCTTTATCTTTTAATTTCAAGAATGCATCTGTCATCTGTAGTCTTGTCAATCCGTATTTCGCATCCTTAGGTGAATCCATAATCTGATTATGAATACTGAAATCTCCACCCGGATTAAAACGGCAGCTCATGGTTTCTGTAAATGGTGCTATTTTTTCATAGAAATCTATATGTGTAATATCATCAAAGTTAATAATTGCTCCTAGCTTAGCTGCTAACGCAAAATCTTCTGCGGGTGTAACGTTAGAAGAGAACATAATGTCATCTCCAACTACGCCTACCTTTTCTGATAATAAAAGTTCTGTATAAGAAGAACAGTCTGCTCCAACTCCCTCTTCTTGTAATATTTTCATCAAATATGGATTAGGAGTTGCTTTTACTGCAAAATATTCTTTATATCCTTTATTCCAAGAAAATGCTTTTTGAAGTTTTCTTACATTTTCTCTAATTCCTTTTTCATCATATAAATGAAATGGTGTTGGGTATTTCTGCGTCATATCTTTTACTTGTTCCAAAGTTATAAATGGTTTCTTTTCCATAATAGTGTGTACCTAGCCTTTCTTACTTTTCCTGTCGTTATTGAGTAATACTATTTAGGAACACTATATTAGATTTTCACTCATTTGTCAAGGCTATTCCTGTAAATTCCCTTATTTAATCGTAGTAAAATTACTTCCTTTTTTTCCCTGATAGCATAAATTTAGATGTCTTTTAGCTTATTTTATTTTTTCGTTTATTTTTCTTCTCGTATTACATAACATTTATAGTAACATTCCAATGATTATTGTATTTATAACCAAAAACACACAAAAGCAGATCATAATTACTTTTATTGCAATGCTTTTGCTTTTTATTCTATCTAGTAATCCTACTCGTTTTGGTGGTAGCATACCTGATTTCATATTTTCAAATTGCTTTTTACAATTTGGACATTCTTTCAAATGCTTCGCAATCAAATTTTTTGAATCCTTGGACACTAATTCTCTTATATAATTTAACATCAATCGGTTTACCAATTCACATGATAGTTTATTCATTACAACCCCACTTTACATTTGCGCATATATTTTTTTAATATTGGCTCTGATTGTATTTTTAAAAAAGCATCTTATATTAATTTAAACGCAAAAAATACATACTATGTTTTGCCCTCTCTATTACAAAATAGCAAAAAACGGTATGTATTTCTAGTATAAGTCCTTAAACGGTCACTTAAACCCTTAAACGGTCAATTTTATCTGTTTTATTCTTTTAAAATCTGTTTTATTTTTTTAAATATTTTTAAACTCACTCAATAATAGTTACATTTTATTTATTTATCATTTGAAAACTTTTGGCTCTTCATCGTTGGATAAACATCTGGATAATATACATGTTGATATATATTTGAAGTATATTTACTCCAATTCCCTTCTTGTTCGCGTCCAATTTCTTTTAAATAATTTTCTATCTCTTGATCGTATGACTCAATGGCTTCTTCTAAACCTTCTTTATGATACTTTTCTATATGTTTGTATGTATTAAATGGAAGTCTTGGTTTTTGTTTTGAGTTATCTTTTGGATATCCTAACGCTAAACCAACTGCTGGGAACGTATATTCCGGTAGGTCAAGCAACTGAATCATTTGTGCTGGATTTTTGCGAACTCCTCCGATTGGTACAATTCCAAGTCCAAGTGATTCTGCTGAAATAATAGCGGCGCCCATTGCTAATCCTGCGTCAAACGTACCTGCCATTGTTCCCTCTACGCTTTCATGAATCTTTTGTTGTAAATTATTTTTCTTTGCCGCCAAATCTGTTTTATAAAAATCAATCACAAATACAAGAAATACCGGTGCCGCTTCAATCCACAACTGTCCACCCGTCAACTCCAATGTTTCTCCTTTTGACTTACAATTTTTCTATTTTGAACTAAAGTTTCATAATCTGCTTTTGTGCTAATGATGTCAAAGCCTCTGGTGTATGTGTCGATAGATAAACGGTATCATTTTCTTTTACAAACTCACGAACATTGGCTAATGTTTCTTTGGCTAATTCAATATCTTCAAATACAACCGACAATTCACTTTGTCTTAACGCCTCATCTGTATAGGTAACATCTCCTTGAATCATGTAGTATAAGCCATCAGATTCAATCACTGCAATTGAATTTCCTTTGGTATGTCCATATGCAGGTAACATTACAATGTCGTCTGTAATTTTTTCGCTTTCTTTGAAATTCTTATAGGCTCCGTCTTTGAAGCTTACTGGAACAATATTTTCTCCTTGTAATTTCATTGCTTGTGCTTCTATTTCTGAAATATATACTTTTGCCTTTGGAAATAATTTTAGTTCTCCCGTATGATCTGGGTGTTTATGTGTCACGATAATTTTATTTACATCCTCTGGCTTATATCCTGTCTTTTGAAATGCAGTTAAGAAATCATTTACTTTCTCACCCACATACAATTTTTGATTTGGCTCTTTCTTAAAATCAGTTGTTTCAACTGGAAGACCTGTATCTACTAAAATCACTTCTTTTCCTGTATCAATTAAATAATTTTGAAGGCTCGATGGATATGTCTTATCCTCATTAATCTTTTCTTGTGCTCTTGATCCACCAAATGCAAATGATTCTTGCATTTCTCCATTTTTGTAAAATTCCAATGCGATTATCTTCATATTTCTACACCTAAATATTGTAGTTCTCTACAATACTGCCACTTTTAAGTAATTACTTTTTGTGTGACTTCCTTTCTTTTTCGTTTTCATTTCAAATTATGTGTTTTGCAATTAAATTGCATTTAATCTTTTATTTAAATCAATTGTACTCAATTTAATTGCATTTGTCAATAGCTAGTTAAAATATATTTTTGGGTTGTATCTAAAAATAAAGTGCCTACTTTTTTAGGCCCTCTTGGTTCAAGTAACAATAAATTTTTTGCCCATAAATCATGCCTTTTGCACGAAGTTTCTTCCCTATTATATGAAAACTGATTACATTAAAAACACCCCAATTTTAGCTTGTTAGGCTACCATTGGGGTATTGCTCAATTTTTCAATTTGGCTAATCTTATCAAGCCATATTTTATTCTTGTAATTTCCTTATATCTTTATTGGCATACCAACCTAGACTTGTAATAAATCCCAAGATTCCAGTACATAAAAACATAACTGCCATCCCGCTTCCTGCACCAACCCCTACTATTTTTTGCAAATATGAAACTAAGAAATGATTAGACCTCATAAAAGGTTCAAACACATAGTCTGCCAAAAACCCACCTAATAGAATACCAAACGGTATGGTCCCATACTGAATTGCATTTTTTACCGCAAACACACGTCCTTGCATTTCTTTTGGAATTACTTGATACATAATAACACTTTGTCCAGCTCCGATAAAAGGAATGGGAACGCTCGCCGCAAGTGCTGCAATACACCAGACTAAGGTATTTTGTCCCAAGCCCATTAATAAATCTCCAAACAAAAAAGAAAATGCTGCCGAAAAATAGATTAATTTCAAATTATTGTTTGTAATTTTCTTAAACGATACAATAATTCCTCCTGCTATTCCGCCTAGACCTAATACTCCGCTCACAATTCCTAGTACCTGGTCACTACCACCACTTCGAGCTAAAATCATTGGACATAAAATATTCTCATAGGTCAAACGTGAGAAAAAATTCAAGAATGCCATACTTATTAGAATATACCAGATTCCTTTATAATGATAAAGAAATGACATACCTTCTTTACAACCTTGAAATATATTATGCTTCTTGTCACTAGCCTTGGTTAATTCTTCCGGTATTGAAATAAACTTCATCAATAAAAGAAACGCAATTGCAAATGTGATTAAATCTATTAATATGATACCTTGCAGCCCTAAAAACGAATAAATAAATGCAGCTAGCATTGGGGTAACTACAGTAAGTAACGAACTTGAAAAAGAATTCATTCCGCTAGCCTGAGCGTATCTTTCCTCTGGCACCATAATTCCAACAGCAACAGCCTCTGCTGGTGATTGAAACGAATTTGTAAATCCAATCACTCCATTTATAAGGTAAATGTGCCATATCTCCAGTTGATTTACCAAAACTAGTAATAAAACAACCATTGAACCTATAGCTGCAATAAAATCAGCTACTAACATAATTTTCTTTTTATTATGCTTATCAATAAAATCTCCAGCAAAAACACTAAATATAATGTATGGTGCATATGCAAAAAATGTCATAAGTGACACCCTCATTGCGGAATTAGTCTCTTTATATGTCCATAAAATTAACGCAAAACTTGTCATAGAGCTTCCTAATTGCGATACGGATTGGCTAATCCAAAAAAATATATATTTCTTAAAATTCTTATCTTTCATCGGTTTTCTCCTTTAAGTTATATCTAAACTTAAAGTGCAAAATCCAATCTGGACAATACGAAATGTTACTTACTCTGTACAGGCATCATCCAATCCTTAGACCTTGCACAGAGAAATACATCTAAATCAATTACTAAATGACATAACATTTGTGTTACCTACTTTCTACTATTGAAATTAGTTGAATTTTATTCTCAATGGTTTATTCAACCACACTGATTAAATTGATTATATTACTCCAATTATACCATTTTCCATGATATTAGCCAATAGAATCAAACTGATATAATTTTTTTGTTGAATACCTCCCTACACCTACGCCAACATCCACTTATGCGACGGAATATAATAACGAATTTTAATTTCCCTCATACAGTCTTCTATCCTTATATTACACACAAATAATATCGCATGAATTCCTGCGTATTTCTCGTCCTTTATACTACTAATACTTTCAATTTTATACGTGTGTAATTGATGCTCTTCGTCTTCTAACCGAATATACATGGGCTTAATTTCGCCTAGCGGATTAAAGGTTGCATTGGCGTCGATTGAGATAAAACGCTTTGCCTCATATTGATTACTCATATAAAACTTCCTCGCCTTTCGCTTTTGATTTTTCTTTACTAATTCCACCATTCAAAGGACGTATTCTCGCATTAATATACGCGGCGCGAAAAACCGCTTCTTCCCCATAGCGTCCTCGTATCTTATCGATTGCCTCGTCAAGTCTTTCGTACTTTTCATAATCCTGCATTTGAAATAAATCTAATTGTCGCTCAGAATTGGAATCAACTACTCTGCTTGTATGGACACCTAATTGCCTGATTGGTGTATAGCCATCCCATAATTCATCAAATGCTCGCCGCACCGCCTCAAATACTTCATTTGTTATATTCGTAGCCGTAAATAAAGTCAATTGATGCCTGGAACTTCCCAATGCAAAATCCTTAATGGACACTGCAATAACAGAAACCTTAACATTATCTTTCCGGAGTCTCATGCAGACGGTTTCACATAAGGATAACAAAACCATATTTGCTGTAGATGCATCGCACACATCGAACGGTACTGTCATACTGTTTCCATAACCTTTATTGGCTGGTGCCATGCTGTCAACGATTGAAACATCAATTCCATTTGCAAAACACCATAAAATTTCTCCATGTTTCTTGAGATGTCGCTTTAAGATATCTATGTCTGTATTGGCCAATCCGCCTATTGTATTAATTCCTAGTGTCTTTAATTTCTTTTCTGTTGCTCTTCCGCAAAAAAATAGTTCTCCCACTGGTAAACCCCACATTTTTCGTTTCATTTCATTGGGAAATAATGTGTGTACTCTATCTGGCTTCTTAAAATCCGAAGCCATCTTAGCTAATAGTTTATTATTTGATATTCCTATATTTACGGTAAAGCCAAGTTCCATATGAATTTTATCCTTAATAAGATTCGCAGCCACAACCGGTGTTCCCCATAGCGCTGCCGTCCCTGTCATATCCATGTATGCTTCATCTATACTGTATTGTTCTACTTCTGGTGAATATTTCCTTAGCATCTCGATCAATGCCTTTGATGAGGCTTCATATAAATCATAGTGTGGTTGTGCCAATACTAAATTAGGGCATTTCTTTAATGCCTCACTAATTGTTTCGGCTGTCTTGATATTATATTGTTTGGCTGGAGTAGATTTCGCTAGAATAATACCGTGCCGTTTCTTGATATCTCCACAAATCGCAGAGGGTATCTCTCTTAGATCTAATTTTTCTCCTAAACACTCAACTCGATACACTGCCTCCCAACTCATTATCTGGACTTGCAATATTTAATGTGTTTATATTACTAGCTTTTAACTACGTTCATATGTGAATGATGTTAACTTTATGATAGTTTATGAAACATAATTTCATAAGGTAAAAACACGTAATTGCATTTTTGTTTTTTTATAATTATAAAATTTGCTGTCAAAATTAATAATATCCTATATTTTTATGATATAAAAATGCGACGAAATTGTAATGATTATTTAGTAGACAAGCTTTATAATATATGTAGAGGAGAGAAAAATGAAAAAGAAATTTTTTTTTGCTGTGTCACTGATAATATTAATTACAATATGCATTTTATTTCAGAAAGAATTCCGATTTAGCAAGACAGGATTGACATTATTAGATGCATATAAAAAAGGATATGGAGTGGCACATACATTAAATAAAGATTCAATGCTATATACAATGACTAGTGCTGATGTGGAAGGTCAAAAAGAGCATTATGAAGGCATAAAAGGGATACGAAATAATTGGAATATAGATTTTGCAGTACCCGATTCAACTACACATTACATAATTCAAATTGAAAATGGGAAAATTATTAAAACGTCAAAAACGGTGGGGGTGAAAAAATATAAGAACGAGCTAATTGCTTCTCAAGATTTATTGATAAATTCTCCTGAAGCTTTAAAAATAGCTAAGAAGAGTTTTGGAATTAAAAAAGGGAAGATATGGGCAATTGGATATCATTATACCGTACATAAAATCAAAAACCAAACGTGTATTATTGTAACTGCATCAGATATAGACGATCAGTTAACACGAATTACTATTGATGCGACTGCTGGAAATATTGTTAATGCTGAGCATAAAATACAATTAGGAGGAGGATTGTATTTTGGTGACAGTTTACTAAATGTTATAGATAAGTTTGAAGTTACCGGAATTACTGAAACTAGAGATTCTTCAATTGTTGCTTTATGGGGAGGTAGATTAATAAATACAATAGAATATTATCCAGAAATAATGTATCAGTATAATGAGGAGGGATGGAAACGACTACAGACCAAAGATGATATTAGAAATATTATTATTTTGGATGAGATTAAAGATAAGATAATAGTAGTTTACACTCAAAAAGTAGAAATATTTGACTTACAGACTAAAAAATGGACAAGTCTGGTTACAAATAATCAGATACTGGGTTCTGGTAGTAATGGAAAGACAGCTTTTTTGATAACAAATAAAAATATTATATCAATAGATAGTAAATTGAGATTAGATTATTTGCTTGATTTTACTAATAATACTTTGCCAGTAACTGAAGATGTAGTTGACATAGGAATAAACGGAACCATTTATTTTGGCTGTGCTAATAAGATATGCTTTTTTTATGGTGAAGAACTAAAATCGATAGATTTATTTGAAAGTAATATATTAGATATAAAAATTAAAGATGATTATTTATATATTTTATCTGAAAAACAAATTTACATTTATGATGTTAATGTAGGTTTCGTTATTTTTAGCACAGACAACAAAAATTCTTTAGTTAATTTTATTGATGATCAGTCAAGCAATAAGATTTTATGTTTAGATGGTGACTCACATTTATTTCAAATAGAAACAAAGGAGAGTGATTGGAAAATTATACAACTAAAAACTCCAGATAAAAATGTGTATGGTAATTTAAGAGATATACTAATAAATAAAGAAGGAAAATGCTATTATGCAACCCAATCAATTAGCAAATGGATGGAATTATCAAAAAAGGAGTGAAATTATGATAAAAAGAAGAATGAAAACCACAGCTATTTTATTTTTAATGTCTTTGATACTTACGATTACAATACTACCTAATAATGTTAATGCCGCAACAACTCGCACTAATCAAAGTGCTACTGCTGATTACGATAAAGGAGATCTTAGTGCTACTGGTATAGAAATGGAAATTGGTTATTGTGCGGTGCATTATAAAAATGGCAATCCACTTAATCCGGTTATACCGTTTGGTACATATCTTTATATAGATAATATAAGCAGCGGACAGGGGAAAAATATGGATATTATTGAGACTTCTGCTGGGGAAGTTTCGGTTTGGAGAGTTGAAGATACGGGTTCTGGCTCTGGAAAAACAACATATTGGGTAGATTTTTTCCTGGAAGACTATAATGATGCAGTAAATTTTGGTACAGGAACTGTAACATATCATTATTAATAATTTCTACATAAAAAAATCATACGGACAAGCATCGCTTGTTAGTATGATTTTTTGTTTTATTGAGGTAAGGGTTTAATAACAATATCTTCATATCTCGATGGTAGTGGATATGTTTTTTTATGTTCATATGAATCTAAGCTGATATCACCAGTAGAACTTACAGTATAGGTGATTTCATCATATCCGACGGGTGTGTGTGATCCTATTTGTGGAGTAACACCAAATTTTATTAAAGTAGCATTGTTACGTAAACTTTGCATTTCAATAATATCTACATAATATGGGAATAATTTTACGCCATTAGAGAGATATTCTAAATAATAATCATCAAGTGCTTTGCCCATTGGTTGTAGAAAAAGTGAAATAATCAAATGGTCCTTAACATCCTGATTTTCAACCGTACTTGTTTGAAATGTTTGCTGTTTTAAATTTTTGTCAGAAAAAAAAGATAATAAAACTGCCATCATTAAAATGATAATGATTAATTGAAGTACAAGATAGTGTTTTTTCATTGATTGAAGCTCCGTACTTTTTATAATATATATATACTAATTGTTTAAGTAAAATATGATATATTATACTGTATAATATATTATTACTAAAGCTCTAAAAATATTATCTGCCCTGATTCCAGCTCCAACAGTTTCACAAAGCTATAAAGTTACTTGGTGTTCTCATAATTAACAGATAAATTCTCTTTACTAATACCACCTGCTATAGGTTAGATTGGACTATCTATAAAACAACCTCTTATAACAGCTTCTTTTCCATGTCAACACGTAAAACAAGCTGGCCATAATCATTTTTCCAAACCCAATATCATAGGTTGAATCCACAAATTGTTTTGTGATACATTCATATATTTCAACACATACTTCATCATCTGGATCGAGCTGCGCTAAAAAATCATAAATATTTATTTTGCATTTTATACCCCTTTTCTATAATCGCCTTTTGATTGTATAGCGGATATTTACAGTGGTTAAAGTACTAAGTACTAATTATTAAACATTTTATTAATCGTTTTCATAATAAGTTTGTCCATATTTTCTTTTTAAAATATCTTTCAATCTTGTAACTTCGGCTTCTAATTCTTTGATACGCTTATTTTTTGCGGCCAATAGAATATCTTTACCATTGTCAGTTACTCTTGATTTAATTGTCTTATTTTTCTTCATTTGTCTTAATGAATCTATTGTATCAAAATGATTGTTATATAAGTAACGTTTTGATACGGAGGCCCTTTTCGACAAGCTGTTAAAATTTATTTCAGCATGTTCGGCTACCATTTCATATATTGCTGACTCCACCCGGTTATTGCACCTTGATTTTTTTTCTTCACGAAATTTTTCTATACCTGTAGTGTTACGTTTATTGCTGTCATTCATAATTTTTTCACCTGTACTCACGTCTTTCTTTCCCCGCTGGGTGGTGAGTTTTTCCTGTTTTCAATTCTCCCAAGATTTTCTCGTATCTATGTAGAAGGGCCTCATTTTTTTCTACCCATATACTTCGACCAAGTTCTTTGCCTCTTTTTATCATTTCTTTCAGTTCACATATTTCCTGTTCATACTGTGGTATAAAATCCACCGAAGTACATAAATTTGTGCAATCGAGACAGGGGTTCAGCTGCATAGTACATGCAACTTTATGTGGTTTCATGCAATAGCCTAATGGCATGCGTACTGCATCAAGATTTTGCCGAATATATTCCCATTCAATAAGATCTTCATCAAGTTCATTATCAAAGTCTAATTTTTTTAGTGTTCCTTCTGGTTGAAGCTTAAAAACGCCTTCCTGCATGACCTTTTCCCATGACTTACGCATCGTTTCATCAAGGATTTTTGCATAGCGCATAGTCATCTCCGGAGAAACGTGTGCAAGCCATTTTGGGACATGTAAAATATTCATTCCACCATTTATCAACTCTACCCCTTTTGTGTGTCTAAAGGCATGATTTTTGAAATGAAATATTTCTCCACTATCATCTGTAATATTGAATTTAGGTGCGTTAGAGTTTAAGACATCTCTTACAGAACCACTTGTATAGCATAGGCCCTTTCTTTTTCCTGTCAGAATAGGAAATAATAATTTATTGGGATTATTTTCTTCATTGCTTTTTTTTCTTGTTTCTTCAATTATCTGTTTCACAACATTAGCGACAGTATCATCAATTGGCACTCTGTGACCTAATATATAAGTTTTAGAAATATCTCCACAAAGATACCATCCACTTTCTGATTTTTCGAGGCAAGTATCATATTTTAATGACATAACATCGGATATACGCCATCCGCTTGCTCGAAGCAATATGATTACAGGAATGTACTTTCTAGGGGATATTTCATCTAAATGATCCTCTAATTGCTGTAGTACCCCAGCAGGAATGTATTTAATGGTTCCGTCCCAATGCTGAGGGATTTTAGGCATATCTTCAGGAAATATGAGTTTTTCATAAAACATAGTTGGAGCTTCTGGATATTCAGCTACTTGTGAATAGGCTAAGAATTGGCGAATGATAATTAAGTATTTTAATCTTCCCGAAGGTCCTGGATTTTGAGTTAACAGGTCGTGAATAAATCCTTCCATATGTCTTCGTTTTAAGTTGTTAATTTCTTGCCACTTGGGCTCTACTCTGTTTATATACCGAAAGAAATATTTAAATGCTCGAACCTCGTGACCACAATGTGCCAGTCCAAACCTAACTATCTGCTTCTTTTCATATCTTTTGACCATTTCTCTAAACACAGCAGGAATTTCGGTAAAGTTAAGCTTATATGTTGATGAAGTTTCGGTTCTCTTTGCACCTGGAATTCTTCTAAAATCCCAAATATCTTTTTCTATCTCATCCCTTGTATCATAAAGATTTAAGAAAAACCTATATGGTTCACGAAGCATAGCAGGATAAAGGTTATAATTAACCTTTCCATTAGTATGACCTACACCAGATTCTACTAAGAAATCATTCCATTTTTTACAGGCTTCTTCAATGGGAAGTTCGGAAAAACTCTCTAAGGTTGGATAATTTTGAAATAGAAAAGTCCCCATTTTCATTAGCGTCCCAGCATAGGATAGTAGTGTCTGTACGCTTGTTACTGAATTTTCTATACGATATGCAAAAAAATATTTCAATTCTTCTCTCAGTGGAAGAGGTATGAATTCAAAATGTATATACCTCACAGTGTGGACATGTAACGGGACATTATCATACTTCTGAAAAACAGGATTTTTTCTATCCCACAAATCGCATTTCCAATATGGATCGACATCTTGAAATAGCATAGGTTGGTTTTCGTTGTATTTAATAAAACTGATTAGTTGGCTCATTTTTATTTCCTCTTAGTTTAAATAAATTCTCTGTCATTTTCCAAGCTTCACGCAGTTCTTCATCTGTTGGATGGGAATAAAGCTGCATTGGTGTTTGTACATTCGACCATCCGCCACGTAATCTAATCTGCTCAAAGCCCCATCCATTACGCCTTAGCATATCGAAATGTGTGTGTCTGAATAAGTGCGGTGTTACAAAGATGCTTGTTTCTTTTCTTAGCCTTCGGAAAAGAGCATTAACAGTATCGTATTCCATTGGAAAACCCTTTCTTTTTCCTAAAAGCTTAACAAACACATAATTGGTATTTACCTCATCTGTATGAATTAATGATATATAATTAAGGAATTCATTAATAAGATTAGCAGAAACATCAATTTTTCTTAAACTATATACGTTTTTTATCTCAGAACCATTTTCTGTATTTGTTCTATCATTGATTTCTATCTTTCTACTTTCTATTTCAATATCTTCTAGCCATAAAGAGAGGCATTCACCAACCCGAAAACCTGTCTCCCATAAAAGCAGTATTAAAAATCTGTCGCGAGGATTATTACAAGCTTTCAATAGATTTTCTACCATTTGTATATCCAATACCTTTTGATGCTTTTTAGACTCTTTTAATAAAAATATACTTTTTTTCAACTTCATTCCTCTATGGATATGATACAGAAATCCCTTGTATGGAATTGATGTTCTCGTCGCTTCATAAACAGTATCTTTTCTCACATTTCCCAAATAGGAATTTGATTTATATAGGTAATTATAAAAATTAACTACAGTAGCTACATATGTATTAATAGTTGCTGGCATTCGCAAAGGTTTAATCCTATTAATGGGAATTATTTTGCCATTATCAAAAGGGTTCTGTAACCATCGCATGTAACCAGGAATATCATCCAAGATTACATCCGTATATAACTTTTCTTTGTGAATGAGATAATCAAAAAAACTCTTTAAGTGGTAGCAATATGCGCGCAATGAATTTCTACTTTTACCAGCATGGTCCTTAAATTTAAGAAATTTCATGACCGGTTCTACGGGGTTACCGTATTCATCAATCAGTAGATAGCGGATTTCGTTATTAGGCGTAATGATAGTTTCAACTTTCATAGGCATCCTTTCTCTGTGTTTACTTTGTAGTCACAACATAGAATCAAGTTAGTTTACCATTAAAATAGCATACTTTTTTAGTCTGTGTTTACTTAGTATACCATAAAAGTTGTAGCTCCAGATAAAACTTAAAAAGGCTGAATTCACATCTACATGAAAAATGATTTTTTCCACCATTACCACCTCTTACTTCCCATAATACCAAACATATGTTCGTATGTAAAGTGGAAAAATAATCAATGGGAAATGACAACAAAGTGATGGTCGAATAACAATGTGTCTTCTTGCAGATACTCACGCGACTGGATGGATTTCGTAGCAATAAACTTTTCTCCATGTCGTGGGCTTTTGGGCACGTAATTCCTTTCTTTAACAGGGAAGTTTGTCGAACTTTCCTAATTAAAAGCGGATAATAATAGCCGCATGAATGGCTTATTCCATTCATACGACCTTGTATTCTCACTAAAACTCCAACCTCATTTGTTGCATTTCCGTTTTACTATCCAGTAGCGGTGGTACTTCATTTAAAATATAGTTTGTTTCTTTGTTTTCCATTAACCAAGGCTTGATCCATTCGTTTCTTAACACCACTGGCATCCTCGGATGAACTTTTTCCATCGATTGATTTGCCTTGGTTGTTAAAATCACGAATCTATTTTCTTCATCATATAATCCAGCTAAATACATCACCGTTTCGTTTTTATTATAAAATTTAAATTTATTTCTTGACTCATCCCACTCATAGAACCCTTTTGCAGGAATAATACATCTCCTTGCCCCTAAGCAGTCCCGAAATGCTTTTTTCTCTGATACCGTTTCCGCTCTTGCATTAATAATCAAACCATTACTATAATAATTTTTTAAACCCCAGGATAACAATTCTAGTGACACTATTGTATTGTGTGCAATTAGAACAGGCGCCTTAGCCGATGGCACCACATCCCCTACATACTTAGCAAGATTCATTTTTCGATCCAGATTAGCAACAATTTTTTGAAGCTCTACCGCTGTTTCTTCATCAATATAATATCGACCACACAATTCTATCACCTATCCTTCCTATCTATCAGTAGATTGCCCTTCTTCCTTTATAACTATTATAATACATATAATAAAGGTCAACTATTCAGTACCTTCATAGTTACCGCTACGCGATGCACACGCAAGCAATTATTTGTCTTACTTTTTATATGTAACAATCATACGTTTTCCCAGTACTTTTCCCATCAAATAAAATATGCTACCGACTGCTATTTGATGTGGCATCACTGGTACATTTGAATCATATACTCTTTTTCTTCTGACTTCTTCTGTCCAATAAGCACCATCTTCTGTCTCATACTTTGTTCCTGCTGTATAATAGATACTCATTCCACGAAATATATTATAAGGTATTAACAATCCCGTTGACTGCACATGTATCTTTTTCGACAAAACATCTCTTCCAAATTTTGCAGCACATTTTTGAATCGACTCTTCTTGGCTTTGACTTGGTTCATAAACGTTCCAACTCATGCTACGAACACTTTTTATATAACATTTATTATATCCAATTCCTTTTAAAAACTCTACAATACTTTTTGCCGCTGCTTTACCACCAACGCCACCTACCGTTGTAATTACCAATGCTTTCTTAGTGAAAAATTGTGGCCTATGCATCATATAGGTAAGATGGTCCATGAAATTTTTCAGCAATCCCGTTTCTCTCATAAAGAATGTAGTGGAGGCTACAATAAGACCGTCCGCTTTCTCCATTGCATCGATAATTGGTATCATTCTATTACTATGTGGACACACTTCATATCCTAACCGAAAACAATTACTACAACCTGTACAAAATGGCAAATTCAATTCCGCTAAATGTATTTCTTGAAACTGGAATTGCTCATCTGTTTTTTTCAATTGTTCCATAACCATTTTTACTACTTTCCAGGTATTCCCTTTGTGTGGACTTCCATTTATTACTAAGTATTGCATACTTCTCCTCCTATTATAATATCAATGATTTCTTCGATATAACAATCCCTTTGTTTTTTATCATAAAAATCTACACCAATATTTTGCACTAGCACATCTTTTCTTAAAAAGGCTTCCTGTAAAATAGACAGTAAATAAAACGCCTTTTTCATATATTTCTTTGGATTTTGTCCACCTGACATACAATATGCAAATCCTAATGCGGTATCGATTGAATTATCTTTTTCTTTCGGATTTTTCATATCACCTAATATTGACACTTTTGATATTTGTTTATTCTCCATTAAAAAATCAGCAACCTGCATTGCTACATGTTTCGTCATGTCTATTGGTTTCATTCCATCACTTTTTTCAAGTTTAAATGAATGAACGACACCTCCAATCATTGTTTGTACGCATATCTCAATCAACTTTTTCTTGGATTCAAAATAATGATTAATTAAGCCCACTCCCACATGTGCTCTTGCTGCAATACTCCTAATTGTAAGTAACTCTATATTTCCATCTGTCTCTTTCATAAGAAGAATCGTTTGTTCTATAATTAATTTCTTTGTATGATCCGCTTTACTATTATTATCTTTTATCATAAGATTCTCCTTTTTGAACATCGTTCAATTTTATAATATAAAAAATGCCACCCTTTGTCAAGTAGCATTTAAATAAACTTATTAGAAAATTCAGCAAAAATTTAAATATAGGTTGCTATTCAACAACAACACCTTTTTGTAACATAATGTTTGCATATAAGGCTTTTTCACTCGTGGCAATAATTGCGTATGCCGTTCTAGCTTCATCATAGAATGCAAATCGTTCAATATTTCCTACGCATTTAGCTCCACGTTCATCGTGCTTTGCAACAATGCCTTTGTATGTATCCCAAATAGGTGTTTCAACTGGATCTCCTGGAACTACTTCCATTAAATTGACTGGTTTTTCTACATATGGATCAAGGGGAAATAATTGTAATATAGCATCAAGAATCTCTGGAACACCATGTCCATCACAACGTATTACAATTGCATTTTTTCCCATTTCTTCTGCTGGAAAATTTCCATCTGATATGACAATTTTATCACTGTGACCCATTTCACATAATACTTTTAATAATTGTGGTGATAAAATCTGTGGTATACCTTTTAACATATCCGTATCCTCCTGTTGTTTTTATTTATAAGGGGATTGCTAAATAGCAATCCCCTTATATTATAATCTTTTATAACCATTTGTCACCTTTAAAATAATAATTTTTAATTACAATTTTCGACTAGTCATATAAGTTTGGTGCAATGTCTTCGTCGTCCATGTTAGTAGTTGTATACCATTTACATCCTGTATCAACATCTGTAATAACTTCGCCCTTTGCTGCTTTAACCGCTAATTCAACTACGTTACGACCAATTGCCATTGGATCTTGGGTTACAGCGCCCGCTAATTTACCTGATCTAACTGCATCTTTAATTAATGTTCCTGAGTCAAACGCAACTCCAACAATGCTTTTTCCAAGTTTTCCTAGATTTGCATCGCCATTAATCATGCCTTCGCCTGAGTGCTGGTTTGAACCATAAATACAAATTGTATCTGATTTGTTAAGTAAGTTTTGTGCATCGATAGATGAAAGTTCGGCTGTTACCTGTGCTGGAACTGCCACGTCTATAATTACATCAGCACCGTCTACTTCATTTTTCCATTTATCATGACCTGTAATTGAAACAACTTTACCATCTGCTTCAACTAATGTTTTCATTTTATCAATGAATCCTGAACCACGGCTAGTAATTGATTCTGATGTAGCATCCTGATTCATAACACCAATTCTTACTGTATCTGTTGCAGAAGCAATTGTGTCTTTGATAAGTTTATAGGTTTCTTCGGCTGCTAATTCACCAGCTGCATAATTATCTGTTGCTGCATTAGCTGCAATTGCTCCTTCTGGAGCTCCCGGAACACCTGAATCAAATCCAATAATTGGAATTCCAGCTTCTTGCGCCTTTGTAATACCTTCTAGACAAGCTTCTGTATCAAGTGCTGCTAACCCAATTGCTGCTGGTTTATTGTTAAGTGCATTGTTTAGCATTTGAACCTGCTGTGCAATATCACTTTCTGTATCAGGACCTTTAAAATCAACTGATACTCCTAATTCCCCTGCTGCTTCTAAGGCTCCCTTTAAAACTGCCTGCCAATATTGATGCTGAAAACCTTTTGATACAATATAGATTGACATTGTATCCTCTGTTGCTGTATCTGTCGTTGCTGTTGTGTCTGTTGTGTCTGTTGTTGCTGCATCTGTTGTTTCCTCCGTCTTTGTTGTTGTATCGGATGATGATGAACCACAACCTGCCACTAACCCTGAGACCATTGCTGCACACATTAATACACTTAATAATTTTTTCTTCATTTTAAATCCTCCCTTTAACTAAATAGTTGTGTGTAATTTATACTTATCCGACTATTATTGCCCGATAAGATATTTTTATCCTGCCTTCCTAGAAAGAACAAAGATGTTTCCTGTCAAACAAAGAAAGCAGACCATTACTACCTTAATTAGTTTCCTTTTTTTCTATTTGCCACGTCCATAAATACTGCAAATATTAATACAATTCCTGTCGCTACCTGTTGATAATGCGTTTGTAGCCCAATAAATGGAAGACCTGTTTTTAATACTGACATAATAAATACACCAATTAATGTTCCTGCAATTGTTCCGTAGCCACCACTCATTGATGTACCACCAATTACTACACCTGCGATAGCGTCAAGCTCGAAACCAGCACCACCACCAGGTAATAAGGTTGAATATACTGCTGCATATCCAATACCTGCAATACCTGCAAATGTACCACTTATGACATAAGCTAATGTCTGCCATTTGGCAACATTTACACCAGAAAGTCTAGTTGCTTCAATATTGCTACCAAGAGCTACAATATAGCGTCCTGGACGAGTCTTATTTAATAATAATGCCATTAATATGGCCGTAAGAAGAAGTAAGATAAATCCAGTCGGAATAGGTATCGTTCCATTTGCAGTAGCTATATTTACTTTAAATATATTTCGAAACCAACCGTCCGCCTCTGAAGCCTGTGGCCAGGTAACACTTTGTGCTTTTGTAAAAATCGACCCAATACCTTTTGAAAGCATCATAGAACCAAGTGTTGCTATAAATGGCGGTAATCCCATATAAGACACCATTAATCCATTTAACAAACCAAAGAGTGCACCTATTAGAATACAAATAATTAAGCAAAGTGCAATTGGAACATTGAATTTTGTTGCTAATGCTCCCGTTATAAGTGAGGAACAAACAAGCACCGTACCAATTGATAAATCAATACCGCCAGTGGTAATTGCAAAGGTAACACCAATTGCCATAAATCCAATATAGTAGGACGCATCAAAAATATTTACTAATGTAGAATATTGTCTAAATGCAGGACTAATTGCTCCAAATACTATATATATACTAATTAATGCTAAAAGTGCAATTAACCTTTGTGGACCAATTGCCTTTACAATTGGATTATTTAATAAAGCACTTGGCTTTTTTTCTATCGTTTTAGCTGCCATCTTTCAATCCTCCCAATTAATTTCTAAGTGTTGCTGCATGCATGATTTTTTCTTGTGAAGCTTCTTCTATCTCTAGCTCTCCAGTTTTTCTGCCCTCACACATGATTATAATTCTATCACTCATTCTCAGTATTTCCGTTAATTCAGAAGAAATCATAATAATTGATTTTCCTTGAGCTGCAAGTTCATTCATCAAATGATAAATTTCACTTTTTGCTCCAACATCAATACCTCTCGTTGGTTCATCAAAGATAAGAATATCGCAATCTTTAATAAGCCATTTTGCTATAACAACCTTTTGTTGATTTCCACCCGATAAATTAATAACCGCTGTTTCAACATCTGGTGTTTTTGTTTTTAATTTTTCTACATAGTCCTCTGAAACTTCTTTTTCCTTCTTCTTATCAATAAAAATACCTTTCATAAAGTTTTCAAGAGAAGACATCGTAGAGTTGGAAGCTACTGACTCAGCAAGTACAATACCGTAGCGTTTTCTATCTTCTGATAGATATCCAATACCAGCATTCACCGCATCTTGAGGAGTTTTAATTTCTACCTTTTTACCATTGATGTAAACATCTCCACTATCCTTATTATCGGCTCCAAATAAAGCTCTTGCTGTTTCTGTTCTACCTGCACCCATAAGTCCTGAAAAGCCTAATATTTCACCTTTTTTTAGTTCAAAGCTTACATTTCGAACCATTTTACCTGCATTTAGATTTTCCACCTTTAATACAACCGGTGCATCTTTCGCTACATTGCTCTTTTCCTTTGGATCCTCATAAATTGTACGACCAACCATCATGTTAATGATGTCATCTTTGGTACAATCTTTTGTAACTAAAGTACCTACATATTCACCATCTCGCATTACCGTTACGCGATCTGTAATTACTTTAATTTCATCCATTCGATGAGAAATATAAACGATTCCCATGCCCTTTTTTCTTAATTCTCTTATTATTTTAAATAGTTCTGCGATTTCTCCTTCTGTAAGAGCTGCTGTTGGTTCATCAAATACAATAACCTTTACCTCTCTAGAAATTGCCTTTGCGATTTCACACATCTGCTGTCTGCCAACTGTCAAGTCCCCCATAACAGACTCTGGATCAATATCAATATTTAACTTCTGAAATAACTTAGCAGCCTCTTCATTCATCTTCTGATCATTGATTAGTTTCCCATTCATTATTTCTCGGCCAATAAAAATATTTTGTGCAACATTTAAATGATGCATCATGTTAAGTTCTTGATGCACAATTGCAATACCTGCATCTTGCGCTTCCTTGGGATTGGTAAATTCAATTTCCTTACCTTCATATATAATTGTACCGCTATCTTTGGTATAGATACCTGTTAGCACCTTCATAAGTGTAGATTTCCCTGCGCCATTTTCACCCATAAGTGCGTGTACCTCACTTTTTTTAACTTCAAGACTTACGCCTTTAAGTGCATGTACACCAACAAAGGATTTATCAATATCTTTCATCGTTAATATTACATCACTCACTTTTTCACCTTCCCTTGTGTTGTTACTTATAATAAGTTTTAAAAACTCAACTTCCTTTATTTGTTTATTTTGTTTAACATATGTATATTATATGTCTATTCCTCAAACATTTTAATAGAGAATCCTCTTTAAAACAGTAACTATTTTACTATCTTTAATAATATTAACCTGTTTTGCTTGTTTTTAATCATATTTATTGTATAACAATGACAACGTAATGATAAAAGCAAATTATCTACATACATACATACATACGATTTGGTGCCCAGTAATAAAACCCTCTTCCAAGTCCATTTGGCACTTGATGCAGACGATTTCGTAGATCTATTATAAAGTCTGACTGACCTTTTTTTGTCATAGGATAATCTAGTTTTTCTAATAACTCTGGTTTTGTTGCCATACCTTTTCTTTTAGATGGGTCAAGTTTTTCATAGTTGGCATAATCTTCTACTGTATATCCCATTGACACTTCTGCAATCACCAACTCTTTTCCATAACGTTTGTCCAAAGAAGAGCCCAGAAATCACTGTAATGAAAATCTAGTAAAAATCCCATTCCGTGGGAAATAGCACGCTTAGCAATCTAAATGGTAGTATTTAAATCATTCGTTCCAGCTCCATAAACTCGGCCATCTTCTGTATATGGATGATTCCACAATAGTAGGCGTACCGAATTTATGTCATATTTTTGTAAAATATCAAATATATCCTGTTCTTTTTCTTCATCAAAAAATCTACCACCGCAAGCCTCTACTTCTTTTATTGAAGATAAATCCATTCCTTTTATAAAATCCATTTTAATATCTCCTCACATAACTTGTTATCTTAGAGATAAATAGACCAGGCATGTCAACTTTCTCAGTTTATCATACTTGGTCTATTCTCCTATCCTGTAATTGTCCAATTAAACTAGTCGTCAAACTCCGTAATTCGATTCAAAATATTACGGTAACGAAATCTTGCCATCTGGTTCTTCTCGAGTACATCTTCTTCTGAACCAGTGTATTGACAACGGATGCAATAATATTCTTTTTTATCTTCATCATAAAACATATCAATATCCAAATCTCTCATAAAACAAGATGGACAGCGGTAATTTAGTTTGCCTTTGCCAGATTGAGCCATGTCGCAAATACCTCCTTATCCCTCATCTTGGTTGTGTATCCTAATGTAAACATAGGGGAGAACGCATACCCTTCTTTCATATATCCAACTGCATCCTTCTTATCTGTAGACAGACTGACAAAAGTTTCAATCTCTGGAATAATAGCAGACACTTTCGTAGCACCTACCATTTCATCTTCTCTGCACTTATATTCATATTTAATTTCTCTACTTTCTTTACCATCCGTACAAGCCAATGTGATATTGGTCATATCTTCTGCATATTCAGTAGTTCCGTAGCAGGCAACCATATATTCATTAAGATCCACTTCTGCAGTCGGATCGCTCATTTCTAAAATAGTTCTTTCAATTTTAATGTTCGAGCTTCCTTCTTCAAAATAAATCTTAGTTTGTAATTTTAAAGTTAAATCCGAAAATTCTATATCCACTGGATTTAGCGTCAATATTCTTGTTTTCTTGCCATCCACCATTTTCTCTTCAGAAAACTTAGCCTTTGTACGACACAAACATAAATCCACTTCTTCTCCATTACGAGTAATCTTGGCGCTTCTTACTGTACCTTCTCCAGCATAATGAGTGAAATATCCTGCGCGGTATTTTTCTTGAATTAAGAATGGGTAAGACGCATCTGTTACGTGTTTTGTACCAATACCAACTGGCCATTCCAACTTTGCTGCAAAGGGACGAAGGTCAACAATTGCACCTCCTTGGTCCATATTTACGCAAGCTCTCATGTATGGGTCGCAGTACCAGAACAACTGCTTATCAGAACCATAAAGTATATCTTTCCAAAGTGCACATTCTGGTTCCGAATACGTTTTTTTCTTACGGTAATAATCTGCAAATTCAGCCATGGTCATATCATCTAACTGACCTTCTTTTTTTAATTTACCATAATATGCCATTCCATCTTCATAAGATTTGAGAAGTAATTCATAAGGTGCTTCCCAACGTCCCATTTTGTTCATCCATCCAGGCCCGACAAACATCATATTATAAGCATATCCATTGTTGTATTTTTCTAAATGACGATACTGATCAATAATATTAAATAAATATGGAAATTCGCCATCTTGATAAATCATACCACGTAATACATTCTGTGGATGAGTTCCAAAATTCGAACCATTTCCATCATAGCATGCAATCAAGTCTCTAGAAAGATGAGGAATTGCTACAATTCCACTGTCTTCCTCTTCATTGGCTGCTGGTGCATGTACGTTTTGCTTTGAGGGAATCCAAGGTGCCCACGGACCACCGTCCATGAAAGTATACCAGGAATTATTACATGTATGATATGCTTTGGGACCTTCTTCCCAGCAAGTAGCAACTGCACATTTCACCATTGGAAATTTCTCTTTTATGTAATTAATTAATTCCGCATCCATATAATAAGAACCCGTTGATTCTGGATAAATTCCAAATTGTTGATAGAATTTCTCAAACACATCATTTACAATTGATTTTTTGTCTTCCATAGAAAACATCCAAATACAGAAATCTTTGGTCTTATACTTATCGCGGAATTCCTTGCAGGGAAGTCCTAATAAAGAAAGTGCAATTTCATCACCATACTTCTCATGATCTTGTTTCGCAAGTGCAACCGCTTCATCATTAAACAAGCTGGCATAAGTCATTTGAATTGTGGTCTTTAATCCATTTTTATGAGCAATAGACTGTTGTGTCTTAAAGATATCCAAAGATTCTGTGAGTAATGCATTTCTACTGATGTCCTCTTCTTTCCCATGTCCAGTTACTTTCTCTGCATATTCAGGAACCATTTCTGGGCGATGAATGATATTTACTACAAATTTATCCATTATATTAAAACTCCTTTGATTTTTATATTAAAAATTTTATTAACCCTTTACTGCACCTGTAATACCATTTGAAAAGCTGTTTTGTAACAAGAAGAAAACAACAATGGTAGGTATCGTACACAAGAGTACGCCCAACATCAAACTACCATAATCTGTGAAATAACCCCCTGTTAAATTGGCAATTAACATTGGCATGGTAATACTATCATTATCCATCATAATTACTTTTGGCCACAGATAGTTATTCCAAGCATTCATAAACGTAATGGTCATGGCTGCAGCATAAGTTGATTTCATCGTTGGAAAAAACATCTTAAAGAAAATCCCAACCTCGCTGACACCATCAATTCTTGCCGCCTCAATCAAATCATGTGGAAATGAACGTGCACTCTGTCTAAACATCATGATTAAAAAAGGCGTTGAAATAGAAGGTAAAATAAATCCCATTGTTGTATTTAATAAATTCGCTTGAGAAAACATTTGGAATAAAGGAATCATCGTAGCTGCAAACGGTACCATCATTGCTAAAAGAATAATAGAAAATACAGTATCCTTGCCTTTATCATGGTAAATCTCAAACCCATAACCCGCTAAAGAACAGATGACTAAAGAAGCCAAGGTACAAACAATGGCATACTTAAATGAGTTAATCATTGCTTGCCCTACATTCTGAGCAATAAGTAGGTTTTTCATATTTTCTATAAGGTAAGCACCAGGAATCAGTTTTCCACGAATGACATCCACACTTTTATTAGTTGCCGCACATGCCATATAATAAAGAGGAAAAACGGACAATAAGGAAACCATGATTAAAAATATATATTGTCCTGCACTTTTTGCTCTTTTCTTTGCTTTTAACATTGGATTTTTAATTTTTTTATCAGTCACGCTTATCACCTACTTTCATCTGAACAAATGCCAAGACAGCTACTAAAATAAGAATCAGATAAGACATTGCTGCTGAGTATCCAAAGTTTGGTACATATTTGAAAGATGTATTATATATATAATGGGACATCGTTATCGTGGCATTCGCAGGACCACCATTTGTTAAGTTTACCGACTCATCGAATAACTGTAATGTACCATTTGTTGACATAATTGTTGTTAAAAGAATAGTTGGTTTTAATAATGGAACCGTAATCTTTCTAAAGATATGAAAAGGAGACGCTCCATCAATTTTGGCTGCCTCATATACAGAATAATCAATATTTTGAAGACCTGACAGATAAAATACCATATTATACCCTGTCCATCTCCATACTAAAGCTATAATAATAATAATTCTTGCACTAGTTGCATGACCTAAAAAGTTATAACCAGTATTTAAAATCCCTAAATTTATTAAACTAGTATTAATAAACCCATCTACTGCAAAAAGAGAACGGAAGATAATCGCATAGGAAACCAACGATGTTGCACATGGCAAGAAAATAGCTGTACGAAATATTCCTTTAAATTTCAAATCTTTATTATTTAGCATAGAAGCTAGGATCAATGCTATCACTAACATAATTGGAACCTGAATAATCAAATAAATAAAGTTGTTTTTCAGTGATTGAAGAAATACCGTATCCTGAAACATTCTTATATAGTTTGTGAATCCTGTCCATCTGATTTTTGCACCAATACCCGTTTTTAAAGACAATATAAACGCCTGAATCATTGGTACAAAACTCATGGCTGCAATTAACATTACGGCAGGAGCAAGGAATGCCCAACCAGTTATATTATGTTTTTTAGCCAGTGTTAATTTTTTTTTATGTCCGACCACCTGACTACCTCCTTAACGACTGAACAAGATCAAAATATCTGCTTGTACAACCACCTTTTATAAATATGAGGAACCAACTAGGATAACCAAGTAATTCCCCATATTTTATGCTCTATTTATATATTACGTTTATACGTGACTTTACTTGTTTTCATGGGTAAAATCACAAGGTTACACCAAAAGCTTATTTCTTCAACCTGCTTTTCTCAATGATTATTGCTGACTCATCGCGAAAGTTACAGTATCTTCCGCCGTCTGTAATTCTGTACTAATGTCGCCTCCATTTATAGTATTGGTAATAGCAGTAGCAACTGCATCACGTGCTTCATAGAAGTATACACCAGTATCACATGCAGGAATCTTCCCAGCATATACTACAATCTTTGTATATACAGGTTTTCCACTAAAGTAATCGTTTGTTTCAGCATATGCATCAATTTGTCCAGCTGGAAGGTATGTAGCAACCGCACCAGTAGAAAGAATTTCATTGTAAAGTTCTGTACTTCCGCCAAATGTGCTCCCTAAGAAATCAGTAGCAAGATCCACGTTTTTACAGTTACTTGTCACTGCCCAGCTTGAACCACCTTGATTCGCATAGTTTGTAGCTGTTGCTACTTTATCAAGTTTTGGCATATTAGTAATATCCCATTTACCAGCCTGATCTGCTGCCGCCTGAACCGAAGCCATAATCCAACATCCATTCATTGCACTAGCAACCGTTCCATTGTTAATCGTTGCAATGTATTGATCCCAGTCATTTACTTCAACTAATATTCCTGATTCAACCATCTCTTTATAAGTTTCCATAACTTCTTTTAAAATATCATTATTTACAATATTTGCTTTACCGTCTTTGTCAAAGAAGCTTCCACCTGCTGACTGAAGCATCATAACAAGTACATCCGATTCACCAGCGATACAAGAGAGTAATGGTTTGCCAGTTTTAGCAAGAACCTCTTTTCCTTTTGTTATGTAATCGCTAAAAGTAATATCTGCAAAATCATCCACAGTGTATCCCGCTTGTTCTAAAATATCTGTTCTGTAACAAGCAATAACAGCACCATTATCAAATGGAACACCATAGTTTTTATCGCCAACTACTGAAAATCCAGTTTTACCTGCCGTAAACTGCGAAAAATCAATTGAAGAACCCGTTAAGTCTGTAAATGCATCTGGATAACAAATTACATTTTTCTGAAATGCGCCGTCCTGCATTAATAAGATATCTGGTAATGTATCTAACTGACCAGAACTTGCTGCAGTTGTAAGCTTTGTCTGAATATCCTTCCATGGAGTTTCAACAATGTTTAACTTGAAATCAGGATGATCTTTTTGATAGATTGCTTCTGCTTTTTCCATTGCATTAATATTGAAAGCTGGATCCCAACACCATACTGTTAATTCGTTATCACTTGCACTTGTAGCATCTGTCGCTGTAACGTCGGTTGTTGTTTCTGCACTATTAGCTGAATTCGCATTATTTCCACCGCATCCTGCTAACATGGATGATACTAAAGCCACTGTTACTATGGTACTTAATAATTTCTTTTTCATAATAAACCCTCCACGTATTATAATTTAGTTACTGATTTACTTCTTGACAACCTTGCGCAATCGGTTGATTTATTAAAAGTATACTACCCTCTTCTTTTGTAGTCAATGTACACTTTATATAGTTTTATCATTTTATTTTTGTTGCTTTTTTACAGTTTTATGTTATTTTTTTTATATTTCTGTACAACCGATTGTTCTTATTGCGATTAATACAGCATTCTATCCTGTCTTTATCACTTGCATCACTTACCAAATTTTTTTAAAATATTTTTTCTATATTGCCTACTCACACATGCCTTTATTCACCTGATTTATGCTTGTTGTTTTAGTTTTAATATGATTTGCTTTCAAATATAAAACATGATAAACTATTTATGCAATCGGTTGCTCATAATAGCTAAAGCAACACCTGGAAAGGTGCTGTACAGTTACCTAAAACATTTAAAATTGGAGGATTTTTTATGAACGTTAACAACCTTTTCTATGGCGCTGCATATTATGCCGAATACATGCCCTATGACAGAATAGAAACTGATATGCAGTTGCTGAAAAAAGCAGGCATGAATGTGATACGAATCGCAGAATCCACTTGGAGCACTTGGGAACCTCAAGATAATATTTTTGATTTTTCATATTTGCATTATATGCTAAATGCCGCACTCAAATATGATATAAAAATAATTATCGGAACTCCGACTTACGCCATTCCTGCTTGGTTAGCAAAAAAATATCCTGATATCTTGGTCACTACTCATCAAGGCCAATCTCTCTATGGACATCGCCAAAATATGGATCTTACCCATCCTGAATACTTGAAACATGCAGAGCGCATGATTCGAAGGCTACTAAAAGAGTGCGCCAACCACAAACAGATAATTGGATTTCAATTAGATAACGAAACAAAATCATATGACACTTGTAGCATTATCGTTCAAAGTCAGTTTGTTGATTATCTAAAAGAGACGTTTCAAACAACAGAAATTTTAAATCAAACTTTTGGTTTGACCTATTGGAGCAATCGAATAAATAACTGGGAGGATTTTACCGATATAAGAGGAACCATCAACGCAAGTCTGGCCGCTGAATTCGAGAAATTTCAGCGCAGTCTGGTAGTTCGCTTTCTTTCGTGGCAATCCGATATCGTAAAAGAATATAAAAGAACGGATCAGTTTATTACCCAAAATTTTGATTTCGAATGGAGAAACTACTCCTTCGGACTCCAGCCTGAGGTTAATCAGCCTGATGTTGCAAAAGCTCTAACTGTAGCTGGTGTAGATATTTATCATCCGTCTGCCGGTGAACTGACCGGTGCTGAAATTGCAATGGGCGGAACAATAGGAAGATCAATTAAGAAAGATAATTATTTAGTTCTAGAAACACAAGCGCAGGGCAATCCCGGCTGGCTTCCTTATCCCGGTCAATTACGTCTGCAAGCATACAGCCATTTAGCTAACGGAGCTAACGCCGTTTTATACTGGCATTGGCATTCCATTCATCACTCTTATGAATCTTACTGGAAAGGCGTTTTAAGCCATGATTTATCTGAAAATAATACATATTTAGAAGCTTGCAGAATCGGCGCTGAATGGAAGGAACACGACTCCCTTCTCAAAAACTTAAAAAAGAACTGTCAGGTTGCTCTTATGCTTAGCAACGAAGCGCTTACTGGCATAAAATATTTTTCAATTAGTGAAAATCTAAAATACAACGACGTGGTAAGATGGATTTTTGATGCCTTATACCGAATCAACATTGAATGTGACATTATTTATCCAAACGAACTTCATTTAGAGCAGTATTCTCTAATTGTTTTACCTGCACTATATAGCATGTCCGAAGAAACAAGTCAACGACTAGATACCTATATACATAATGGTGGACATCTCCTTGCTACCTTTAAATCTGGTTTTGCTGACGAATATCTTGGAATTTACCATGATGCTCAACCTCATAAACTCACCAATTGTTTTGGTATTACTTACAATCAATTTACGCTTCCTACAGAAAAAACCAAGCTTGCAAGTAAGCATTTCGAAATATCCAATGACTGTACGATATCCGAGTGGATGGAATTGGTACAAAAAACAGATGATACAACTGAAATACTAGCCAATTATGATCATACCTGTTGGAGCCAATATGCAGCTATTACCCATCACACATATGGTGCTGGTTCTGCCGCATACATTGGTTGTTACTTTAGCTCCAGAACGCTGGAACAAATTTTAGAAATATTATGCAAAAAAATGAACATTACCACTTCCAGTTATCATTTTCCTTTGATAATAAAAGAAGGTATTAACGACAACGGTAACACCATTCGCTATCTGTTTAATTATTCTAATAAGCCCGTTTCATACCTCTTTACAGAAAACGATGCATATCATATTCTAAAAAGCAAAAAAATAAGCCATTCAGAAACTATTAATCTAGATCCTTGGGATGTAGTTATTCTACAGATAATCTAGAAACTAGAATAGGAAATAGTCGATTACACAATGTTTATCGACTATTTCCTACTTTTAAACACCTACGGTTTCATACCTTGCACAAAGTGTTTGCTTTTTATCATATTAATGATTCCAATTTGTCACCGTTGATTCTTTTAATATCACTTCATATCCAAGCACGGTTTTTTGTTGAACCTCTATTCCCTCCATAATAGAAAATAATGTATTGCAAGTGGCTGTACCTAGTTCCGGAACATTAAATTTCAAGGAAGTAATTGGTGGCAAGTTCTTGGCTAATTCCTCGCTATAATAAAAAGAAGCAACCTTTATATCCTGTGGAACCATTACTTGATCTTGTTTTAATTTATCTAAAATCTTCAGACAGATATCATCATCCATTGCTATGATGCATTCTGCATGTTTCCTCAATGCATCCTCTACGCAATTCTCAATTGCCTGTTCATCTATCATATCCAGATATACCATACGCGCATCTACATTTTTACCCCACTTTTCAAATGCTTCCTTAAAACCCTGGCAACGATTCTGTGTAACCACATGTTGCGTATTTCCACCTATCAGCGCAATTCTTTCAATCCCTTCTGTAAGAAGAAGCATTGTGAGACCTCGGCAAGCAGACAAGTTATCGTTATCTACCTGAATCACGTCTTTTTCAGAAGTGCTTCCTATTGTTACAAACGGAATACCACTTTGTTTTAAAAACTTAACACAAGAATCCTCCATTAAAGTCCGAAGTATAATTGCCCCATCTACTTTGTTATGCTGAACAATACGCTTTAACTGCAAAATATCCGAATTGCTAACCAACGCAATTAATATATCATATTGTTCCTTTGCAGCTCTTTGAACAATACCTATTAAACATTTTTGAAAAAATGGAAGTTCATTTGTTGCGCAATCGATTGGATAAACAACACATATATTATATGTTTTTGACTGTGCCAACCCTTTTGCCATAGCATTTGGTTTATAATTATGCTCTTGAATATATTTCAAAACTCGTTCTTTTGTTTTTTCCCCTATTCTCCCATTACCAGATATCGATCTAGATACCGTAGTCTTAGAAACGCCTAAAGCATCCGCTACATCAGAAATTGTAGGTTTTTTATTATTCCCTAGTACATCTTTATTTTTAACAGACATATAAACTCCTTTTTTATTCATTCTATTTCATACCTAAGGCATAAGTATCAATTTGCAACAATTTTGCGCAATCGATTGTCCGTTATAATATATCACATTAATATTTTCTATGCAATAGTGTTTCCCGAAAATGTTTCAGTCACTCATTTTACACTTATTGTTAATACAGTATCTTATCTGAATGGAAATAATAATTTTTGATTTTCATCTATATATATGTCTTCTTTTCGTACTATATTACTTCCCGAATCTATATTTGCCGCAACATCTTCCCCTCTTAAAATTTTCACAGCAGTTTCCAATCCGATATATCCCATGTTAAATGCCTTTTGAACTACAATTCCCTCAAAAACACCTTCTTCTAACAATTGAATTTCTTCTTGTGAACTATCAAATCCCACCATTTTAATGGAGTTAGTAAGCCCTAAATCGCTCACTGCTCTCGCAGCTCCAATTGCTGAATATTCGTTTAATCCAGCTATAATGTCTACATCTGGATGTTGTTTAAGAAGTTCTTTTGTTACCTCATAAGCCTGCTTATATTCAGAATCACTAAATACAACATCTACAATTTTATCAGCATCGTTTCCTAGTTCAGCTCTTAAACCTGCTTCTCTTGCAATTGCTGTTGATGTTCCTTGCACATGACTTACAATGGCAATCTTAGAATTTTCTTTAATCAAGTCCTTTACCAGTTCTCCTACTTTCCTCCCCGCTTCATAATTATCCGTTGCAATTAATGCATTTTCCACGGGTTCTTCCATTTGAGAGTCAATAAGAATTAACTTAATTCCTGCAGCTTTTACTTTTTTTGCTGCTGGCAACGTCTTTATGTTATCGGCCGGTGACAACAGGATTGCATCTGGCTTTTGTGCAATAGCTTCTTCGATTAACTGATTTTGTTTTTCATAATCTTTCTCAGAATCAGGTGCTACCACAGTCACGTCAACATCATACTCCTTGGCTGCTATTTGCACTCCTTCTACCAATGAAAACCAAAAAGCATTATTATCATCTAAGACCTTGGATACATAAATTATTTTAATTGTCTTATTATCTTTCGACTCACATTGTGTAAATGTTACTGTCAGTACTACTAATAACAACACAAGGAATGACTTTGAGATAACTTTTTTACCAAGACTCATACTGTTCATCCTCCCCACTGCTTACCGGAATTCTGACCTTTACAATCGTTCCCACATCTATTTGACTTTCGTACATTAAGCCATAACCACTTCCATAATATAATTTTAATCGATTGTTTACATTATTTACCCCTACTCCACTCGACTTACTATTTTCCTTTTTATCAAAAATATGTTTAAGCACATCTTCCTCCATACCTTTTCCATTATCTTCAATACTAATAATAATATCATTTTGTTCTTTGTATCCGGTGATTCGAATACATCCTTTTTTCTCTTTGTATTTAATTCCATGATAAATTGCATTCTCAACCAACGGTTGAAGTACTAATTTCACAATAGATTCCTTCAAAACATTCTCATCCACATCGATTTCAAACTCTAGTTTATCTTTATATCTCATTTTCTGTATTGTCAAATAACTTTTTGTATAACCAATTTCGCTCTCTATCGTAACAATTTCATTTTCGTTACTTATACTTTGCCGTAATAGCTTAGCAAGAGAAGAGGTCATAACCACCACCTCTTGATTTTTTCCACTTTCAGACATCCAGATAATTGAGTCTAGTGTATTGTATAGAAAATGGGGATTAATCTGAGATTGCAACACTTTCAGTTCGCTTTTTCTTTTTAGTCTTTGCTCTAAAATATTTTGCTCCATTAACTCCTTTATTTTTCGTGTCATAATATTGAACGTATTACTTAACACTCCAATTTCATTTTTATCGAGTATTCGAATTTCGGCATGTTCAAAATGTCCTTCTTGAACCGCTTTCATGGAATTAGCAAGTTCCTTCAGTGGTTTTGTTATTTCACCCGACAAAATAACAGCAATAATTCCCGAAACTATTATTAAAAAAAGTGCAGTCAACAAATATGCAAGCTGCGTTTGGTCCCTTCCCGCTAGCAACTCGCTTAAATATGCTACACCAACTACACTCCACCCTGTTTTTTCTGATAGATATACCGTATACAGCTTACTATTTTCGCCTTCTGAAGTTGTAAAGTTATCTCTATTTCCACTTAATACTTCTTCTACCCGTTCACTTTTGAGTCCACTATATATCAAAGTCTGTCTGGGATGATACACAATTTTCCCATTGGAATCTACTATAAAAACATAACCTTTGCTTCCAAGACTAATCCCTTCACACAAATTATTAATTGCACTATAGTTTAGATCAACAAATAGTACCCCTTCTATGTTACCTGTGTTCGGATTTTGAATTCCACAGCTTAATGTAACAACCCACTTATAATCATCTTTAATTGCATTTTGCACATGTGAAGAAGACAAGACCGCAATTCCATTGCTTTCTCTTGCCTTAACATACCACTCCATTTCATTTATATCTGCATATGGATTAAGCTGATCTTTTCCATTATTGATTACATTTCTTCCATTATCACTTAGAACTGCAATATTGTAGATATCTTCTCTTGCATCTGAAATGGTTTTAAATTGTGATATTACCTTTGTTCTAAGCTCCTCTAGCTCATCCTCTGTACAATCTTCATCATATAAATAATCAATTACATCTTTGTTTTTGGATATAAGTTTTGAAATATTTTCCATGTAATCAATATAAGAATCAATATCTCCGTTTACCTGCTCCATCAGTTGCATGGTGTAGTCTTTTGAGTTTTGAGTAATTGTTTCTTGCGTATAATTCAAGGATATAATTAAAAACACCAAAAGTGCTGCAACGATTATCATAGAAAAGAAAAATATCATTGTACTTCGAATACTTTTAAACCGAAAGAGAAGATTTCCCTTCTTATCCGCCATTTATTGTTTCCTCTTCTTTTTAGCATATTCGGTAGGTGTTGCGCCCGTATGTTTTTTAAATATAATACTGAAATAATGTGGATCACTAAATCCAACCTCATTTGCAATCTCATATGCCTTTAATGCCGTATTTTCCATTAAGTTTTTTGCCTGGTCAATTCTTTTCTTGGTTAAATATTCAATAAAGGTCTCACTCGTATATGTTTTAAATATGGCACTAAAATAACTCGTACTCATTGCAAGATAATTGCATACTGAATTAAGTGATATTTCTGCATTTCCATAATTCTTATCAATGTAATCCAATGCCATAATTGCATGCCGATTTCCATAACTGTCCTTTTCACTCGTCATGGTCTGAGAAATTTTTTCACAAAAATTAATTAACTCTGTCTCAATATCTCTTAGATGTTTATTCAAATAAATATTATTAATAAATGTATATTCTCCCTCCATAAACCTTTCATCCCTAAGCCCTGCCGCATCTAACATATTTACAATAGAAAGAACAATATTTTGAATATAAATAATAATTCTATTCTTAGGCACAAATTCTGCTTTTAATTTCTTAACAAAACATTTTATTATATTTTCTAATTCTTCATTGTCTCCAGCCTTTATATTCAATAAAATTTTATCCGTCCATGTAGAAATATCGATTCCTGTTGTCGTGGGGCTTGGGCTTAACTCACTTGCATCCAAAACAACATTACCGCCCAAAAGAAATCTATATTCTAATACATCTTTTGCTGATTCTAGCGATCTGCTTAACCAATTTATTGTTGGGACTGTTTTACCAATTCCAATGGCAACATCAATTTTAAGATATTGATTCAGTACCATTCTAACTTCTGTACATATATCGTAAATTTCACTTCTAAATCCTTCTTCTTTATCTGCTTTAAAAATAATCGACGTTTTTTCTTCCCCGTTTTGAAATGTAATTCCGCCGCAATGCTTACTTACAATTTCCTCTACTATATTAAAAACAGCAAATAAAACCAAATCTTCTTTAATGCCATGATGTCTCTTAATATATTCAAACAAATCATCCTCTTCAACAATCGCTGTTGCAAAGTACTTGCCTTGTAAATCAACCTTAAAGTCTTCTGCTTTTTTATTTACCATTTCTGCCGAAATATTACCTTGTATAAGGCCATTTAGAAAACGCCCTTTTAATACTGGCAAATTACTAATATACGCTTCTTGCATCTTTTTAAGGTTCTTATTTTTATCCGATTCCATATCGAAATCTTTTTTGATTTTATCTAGTAATTCCGTAAGTTCATAAGCAGTGACTGGCTTCAAAACATATTCAAGAACTTTATATTTTACTGCCTTTTTCGCGTATTCAAATTCATCGTAACCGCTTACTATAATAACTTTGGTTATCGGATAATTCTCATACATATACTTCGTAAGTTCCATGCCATCAACATACGGCATGCATATATCAGTAATAAGAAGGTCAGGAACCTCCTCATTTATTTTCTTAATTGCTTCTTTTCCATTTTCACATGCTCCCAAAAATTTATATCCAAGTTCTTCCCATTTAATATTTTCACTTATCGCTTCGCGGATTAATGCTTCGTCATCTACTAACAGAACTTTATACATAACTGCCCCCTTTGTTATAAGCAAGTTGTGGTACTATTTTTCTTTTCCAAAAAGTGCCTCAAAGGTATTTGTCCTTCAAGGCACATTATAGTTCATATTCATACAAAACACAAAATTAACTTAATACTGTTAACTTGATTCTCTTGGGTGGTAATGAATCTCTACTTATACAATGGTCCATATGCTTCACATGCTCTGTAATCTGAACCTTCTTTATTCATTCCAAATGCATTCCAGCTAGCTGGTCTAAAAATCTGCTCTTCTGGAACATTATGCATACATACAGGAATACGAAGCATCGAGCACATTGTAATCAAATCGGCGCCAATGTGTCCATAACTGATTGCACCATGGTTAGCGCCCCAGTTGTTCATTACGTCATAAGCAGTCGTAAAGGCACCTTCACCAGTCGTTCTTGGTGCAAACCAAGTACATGGCCATGTATAGTCTGTTCTCTTCCATAATTGATCAGAAACATCATCCGGCAAATTAACAGTCCATCCTTCTGCTATCTGAAGTACTGGTCCAAGTCCCTTTACAAGATTCATACGAATCATGGTACAAGGCATCTGTGCTCTTGTTAAAAATCTCGATGAATATCCACCGCCTCTAAAGTAACCTTGATCGGCAGCATTCCATGTTGTTGCACTTAAACATGCATCCACATCTTGCTCTGACATGTCCCAGAAAGGCTTAATTACACCATTTCCAGCCTCGTCTTTTACTTCACCACAAGCATCAAGACAAGATGCTCCTGAATTTATTAAGTGAATAAATCCTCCCGACTCTTTCGCAACGCCTTCTAGGTCATATCCAGTTGCTTTCTTAACTGCTTCTGGACTCCAATACGTTCTAACATCCGCAAAGATTTGAGCGGTATTTGTTAATAATTTGCTAAACAACATACCTACTCCATTTAAACTATCATTTTCCGTAGCTAGTATATATGGCTCTCTTGTGCCTTCCCAGTCAAATGAAGAATTGAGCATTGCTTCTGGAAAATCGCAGTTTGGATAAAAATCCGTCCATTGTCTCTGGCCTTGAAATCCTGCTGCAATTGCATTATGACCCACCATCTCTTCTTCACTGCCTTCTGGAAGATTCTTGTTTCCATTCATCAAATCCTTGATAATACACATCATTTTAACAACAAATTCCCAATCTTTTTCTTTCTCTTCTACAGATTTTTGAGCATCTGTTGGATTTTTATCAAATCCTTCTGGACATTTTTCTTTGGTCCAAGCAAGCGCTTTCTGATATTCTTTTTCATCATAGATGCCTTCTGTCATTCTACGAATGATTTCAACTTCATCTACTGATTCCACTCTCATTCCAAGATATTCTTCAAAAAACTCTACATTCACAATTGATCCTGCTATACCCATACAGATAGAACCTATCTGTAAATAAGATTTTCCTCTCATCGAAGCTGCTGCCACCGCAGCACGACCAAAGCGAAGTAATTTCTCTTTTACATCTTCTGGAACTTCTGTATCTTCTGCATTTTTAACATCATGTCCGTATATTCCAAAAGCTGGAAGACCTTTTTGCGCATGTCCTGCTAATACTGCTGCTAAATATACTGCCCCTGGTCTTTCAGTTCCATTAAATCCCCAAACACCTTTTATAGTCATTGGATCCATATCCATTGTCTCTGATCCATAGCACCAACACGGGGTAACGGTTAACGTAATATCAACGCCCGCTTTTCTAAACTTATCTGCACATGCTGCCGCTTCTGCAACACGTCCAATTGTGGTATCTGCTATAACAACCTTTACCGGTTCTCCATTTGAATATCTAAGATTCTTCGTAAATAATGTTGCTGCTGCGTTTGCCATTGCCATTGTTTGATCTTCAAGAGACTCTCTAACCTTGAGTGCTCCTCTTCTTGCATCAATTGTAGGTCTAATTCCTATTACTGGATAATCACCAATTAATCTACTCTCAGCCATTTTAAATTCCTCCGTTTTCATTTGAACGTATCTCTATTCATAATATTCTTATAAATAGATAATAATTAACGTTTCTATACTTGTCGTGTTACACTCCAACCCTAAATAACGAGCATATAAATTTACCATAGTTCTTATATTTTCGCTTTATCCACATAGTTGTTTTGTATAATATTAAATACTTATATTTATTATTTATATGCTAATTATATAACATCTATAAAAGTTACGCTCGCAAAAATATGCTCATATATGGACATTTTTTGTCATTGTTGTTATAATGAATTTAGAATTTTATAAACAATTCCCTGTAATTGAATGGAGGTCTTATTGTGAAAGCTTTTCATGAAGTACGAAGCTATGATTCTGATTTTATGGTGTGGCATTCTTCTTACAAGAACATAAGCTTTGTGGCGCACTGGCACAAGGAATTAGAGTTAATCTATATTCGAAATGGTAGCGCCAGAATCAGTATAAATAATAATATTTTTTTAGCAAATAAAGGTGATTTGGTAATATGTGACAGCGGTAATATTCATTATAGCGACTCTTACAATATAGACAATTCCTTAGATTTTATTATTTTTGACCCTAAGATAGTAAGCCCTCTTTATGATAAATCAAATTTTGAGCACCCACTTATAACTCGTGAAATGTTAGAATCATTGCAATTAAGTGACAAGCTGATACATTTAATTGATGTATTAAAATTTGAGACCAAACAAAAAGAACCTTATTATCGCGAAATAATTACAGCAACACTTACTGAGTTTTGGTATCAACTTCAGCGTAAAATTCCTAAGAATCGCAATTTAACAAGTGAAACAAGTAAAAGAGATTCTATGCTGTACGATTTACAACAGCTTCTTTCCTATATTGATACTCATTATTCAGAGAATTTATCCTTAAATTTTGCTGCAAATAAAATAAATTTTTCAGAGAGTTACTTTTCAAAGATTTTCAAGAAATTAACTGGAATGAATTATGTGAATTATGTAAACCTGATTCGAATTGAGCACGCAGCTACTCAGCTTAAAAACACACCTGATAAAATAACAGATATTGCAATAAACTGCGGATTTAATAACATTAGAAATTTCAACCGTGTATTCAAAACAATTGCTGGAATAACCCCTACTGGATTTGCAAACGGGACAGATTCTAACCTTAATTCTTTATCTTATTACAATAGGAAAACTTCGGAAAAGCAGTTTGTGGAGAATGACTCTGTTACTTTGATTAATAACGAAGCACTTTAAGAACATTTTTCTTATTACTCCGTCCTATATGTTACAATTTATGTAACGTTCAGCCATACCATTCATAATGTGCCAGAATATACAAATATGCTTATCAGTTCGGTAATTGTCTGGCACATTATGACTTTTATTAAATTTATAGATTTTATTATTGACTTATTCAGATTGGCATAATATAGTTAATGCTAGCTAACCATATGGCTAGCGGATTTAAATAGGCTTTCATTTACAATTGACAACACAAATTTGCGAAACCGCATCAATGGAGGAACTTATGTATACAGAAAACAAAACAATAGAATTAACAGATTTAGGTGGTGGAGTTACAAGAAAAGTTTTATCTTATAGCGAAAATATTATGTCTGTTGAGCTGCATTTTGACAAAGATTCAGTTGGTGCACTGCACTCTCATCCTCATGAGCAAATCGGTTATATTATTTCTGGCTCACTTCTTTATAAAGAGGTAGGACAAGAAGATAAAGCGTTGGTAACAGGTGATACCTATTGTGTTGCTCCTGGTATAGAACATGGTGTCGTAGCACTCGAAGAAACCATGCTTCTCGATATTTTTACACCAATGAGAAAAGATTTTATTGAATAACTTTATAATAACTATTAATAAAATCTATTGATTTTATTTCTATTAAGATAAATTAAGGCGAATGAAAACCATCTACTATTAGTTTTCATTCGCCTTAATTTTATCTGATTTTGCAAAAGAACAACACAAAGTTCTGTATAATAAGCCACCGTCACCTATCGAAACATTATAACTTAAATGTAATTTCTCTATCTGATTTATGATATTGATGATAATTTACTCCTGCAGCATCCAACATTTTTTTGGAAGCAATGACGGATGCTGTATCCTTATATTTATCTTCGTTATAAACTATGGTTTTGATACCCGATTGAATAATCGCCTTGGCGCATTCGTTACATGGAAATAAGGATACATAGAGCTTTGCCCCCTCCAAACTTCCACCACGATAATTTAAAATAGCGTTCAACTCACTATGAGTAGTATATAAATATTTGTTTTCTAGTGGTTCCCCCTCTTTTTCCCAAGGAAATTCATCATCCGAACAGCCTAGCGGAAAACCATTATAGCCCATTGATAAAATCTTATTATCTTGACTAACAATACATGCACCTACTTGTGTACTTGGGTCTTTTGATCTCATACCAGATAATTTGGCAACACCCATAAAATATTCATCCCATGTAATATAATCTACTCTTTTACCACTCATAGAAACAATTCCTCCTTGTCTATGCCTTGCTAACGAATTCATTTTTCTACTTTGTTCCGAATATTCTATCCCCTGCATCTCCAAGACCAGGAACAATATATCCATGCTCATTTAAACGTTCATCTAAAGAACCAATATACATATCAACTTCTGGATGCTCTTTCTGCATTCTCTTTACACCTTCTGGAGCAGCAATAATACACATAAATCTTATGTTTTTAACGCCTTTATCTTTTAGCATCTGAATAGCTGCAATGGAAGAACCACCTGTAGCAAGCATTGGATCCACTACAAAGACATCTCTTTCTGCAGAATCTGCTGGAAGTTTACAATAATACTCCACTGGTTCTAATGTTTCCGGATCTCTATATAAACCAATATGTCCCACTTTTGCAGCTGGTATCATTTCAAGCATTCCATCAACCATACCAAGTCCTGCTCTTAAAATTGGAACTACGGCTAATTTCTTTCCCTGAAGTTCTTTTACTGTTGTCTCACAAATTGGTGTCTGAATTTTTACATCTTGAAGTTTTAAATCTCTAGTTGCTTCATAACACATAAGCATAGCTATTTCACTAATCATTTGTCTGAAATCCTTAGAACCTGTATCCATTCTTCTTATGATACCTATTTTGTGTTGAATTAATGGATGATCCATTACTATTACCTTTGACATGTTTGTTTTCCTCCTAAACTTAGTCTTCTATTAGACTTATCCTTGTTTTATGTCTTTCTTCATCTGAAAAATTAGTCTTTAAAAATGTATCTACTATTTTAATTGCAAGTCCTGGACCTACAACTCTTGCACCTATAGCCAAAATGTTAGCATCATTGTGAAGTCTTGTCGCTTCAGCGCTAAAGCAATCGGAACAAAGGGCCGCTCTAATTCCTTTTATCTTATTAGCCGCGATTGAAATCCCAATACCTGTCCCGCAAATAATAATTCCCTTATCACATTCTCCACTAATAATTGCATTTGCGACTGCTTTACCGTAAACCGGATAATCACAAGCAACCTCGTCAAAGCACCCGTAATCCTTAAATTCTAACTTCTGTTCATTCAAATAAGCAATTATCTCTTGCTTTAATGAAAATCCACCATGATCACTACCTAGTGCTATCATTTTCTGTTCCTCCTTATAATAAATTATAAATTTTTCTTTTGCCTGACTTGTAAAACATTGTTAACCTATCACAATCTCTAATAATGCTAATTGCCCTCTTATATGATTATCTGATACGAATTATTTTGTGGCCGGCCGCTTTTAGTAGCCTATTCATGATAGCAACTCCCATGCTTCCATTGCTAAAACTTTCAGAATAAATAAATTCTACATTAGTATCATCAAATTCTCTTAATACATTGTACAAGTTATGACTAATTGTCTGCTCATCATTTCTTTTTCCAATACTTTTAACTTGTCCAAATTGATATTTATCTATTGTTTCATCTGTTGCAATGATTCCAACATTGTTATAATTTGCGATTTTTTCTTCTGATAATCTATTTATCATATCAATTACTGCTTGTTCTTCGCCCTCAATGATTGTCAGATCTCCTTTTGGAGCATAATGCTTATACTTCATACCTGGAGCTTTTGGTTTTTCATTACTCCCATTCCCTGCAAAAATTGTTTTATCTACAAGAACTTCTCCTATTACTTCCTCGAGCATTTCTTTATTAATATAACCTGGCCTTAATATCATTGGGGTGTCTGTACTAAGATCTACTATCGTAGACTCAATTCCAATACCAACCATTCCACCATCCAGAATCATATCAATTTTCCCATTTAAATCTTCCCAAACATGTGATGCTTTGGTTGGACTTGGTCGCCCCGAAGTATTCGCACTTGGTGCAGCAACGTAGCCTCCAGAAGCTTTAATTAATTCCAATGCAAGTCTATGATTTGGCATTCTTACAGCCACCGTATTTAATCCGCCGGTTGTTCCCAACGGAACCATATCGCATTTATTGAAAATCATCGTTAACGGACCCGGCCAAAATTTATCAGCCAATTTCTTAGCTTTCACAGGAATCTCAAGTACTAAATTATCTAGCGCCTCCATTTCTGCTATGTGTACAATTAGCGGATTATCAGAAGGACGCCCTTTCGCTTCATATATTTTTGCTGATGCTCGTTCATCCAATGCATTAGCACCAAGTCCATATACTGTTTCTGTTGGGAAGGCAACAAGCCCTCCGTTTTTCATGATTTCTCCTGCTTCACAAATGACTTTCATATTAATATTTTTACTATCTATCTTTTTCAGTATTGTATTCATTTTTTCCTCGATTTGCGTAATGTTTACACACAAAACATACATGTAAAATTTTCTTTCACGCAATTTCTATTTTTGCTGTCCATCCATATCCCGTAAAACTTTTTCACACCATTTACATTCTAATATTTCTTTCATTTAATATGTAATCCTGTTCAAGCAATCTACGCTCTTACAACCCATTAATATATTGTAATATTCCAAGGTGAATTGCCCAAGCTAGTTTTTTTTGATAATTTTCATCAATCAAATTTTCTGCCTCTTCATAATTAGACAAAAACCCACATTCCACAATTACTGTGGTAGCATCTGTTTTCTTTAATAAATAATAGCTTGCATTATTCTTTGCTTTCCGCTTATTATCTGGTTGAACCTGTGTTTGAATCTGCTTTTGTATGATTTCAGCCAACGTTTTTGCATTAGCCGAATGCTTATAATAAAAGACCTGTGCCCCATTTACATATTCTTCATGATAACTATTTTGATGAATACTTACTGCTACAACTGGAGCTGTTTTACTAATTAGACTGCTTCTATTTTTCATGTCTTGTGCTTTTTTATTCTTAGAATTTTCATCATAGAGACCCATATCTGTTTCTCTGGTCATAACAACTGTTACATCTTCTGCTTCTAACATTTTTTTAAGCAACGTTGCAATGCTTAGATTAATGTCTTTCTCTAATGCATTATTAACCCCAACTTTTCCTGGATCATTTCCGCCATGACCTGCGTCAATTACAATAATAGGCTTTTCATTATCACTTTTCATACTTGTGACTGCAACGCTTCCTTGTCGCCCTATCACCAGCGCGCAAAGCAGAAGTATTACAGTCATTACTATTTCTATATGGCTTTTCTTCACTATTTCCTCCATTTATGCGCATAACACACACACTGGTCAATGTAAGAGACTTCTTTTACATTGATAGATGCATAAAACATTAATTAATACATTTTATGTTTATGAAGAAAATATAATACTGTTTAATTTACATATTTAATAATTGTATCCCAAATACTCTGTTTTTCAAGTCCTAATTTCCAGCAAGCGACTCCTGCGAGTTCATACTCATCGATTAGCTTCATCTTCTCTTCAATCGAAGTTTCTTCGTCAAGCCATATCTCATACCCTATGCCATCCACCTCATATTTTGCATAGTACTGAGCTGTTTCCTCATCCCACACTGGTGCTATTCCATTTGCTGTCATTAGCTTGTCAGCATTTGCCATACTATAGATTTGACTATCTAATGTATATGGTACATACTCTGTACTCTCATTCTCACTAGCAATTACATCTGTACTCTTAGGTGTCTCTATCCAAAGCCTTGTGTAGAATGGGATTGCATTAATCACTTTTTCCTTTGGTACTTCTAGTAATGTATCCTCTATTCCAGTACGAACAAAATTGATGGAAGCCACAGAACCTGGTGTTTCTGAAGTAGAATAATGTTCGTCATACCCCATTACTATAACATAATCAGCAACAATTCCTTGTTCTTTTCTGTCATATAACGCAGAGTATTCAGATGGAACATAGTTATCAATGGACAATACTATCCCATTATTTCTACATTTAATAGAAAGTTCTCTAATAAATTCAATGAAATGTTCCGCCTCTTCTGTCTTTAATTCTTCAAAATCAATATTAATGCCATCTAGATCATATTCAATGGCTGCCGCTATTAGCTGGTTAATCAGTTTCTCTCGCTTAGAAGTATACGACAACACTTCATAGGTGCTTACATCGTCATTAAAATTATCCACTAGCGCCCATACTTCTATCCCAAGTTGATGTGCATGTTGTACATACGTTGAATCTGCTAGGCTAGATATATTTCCATCATTATCAGAAAGTGAGAACCACGTTGGTGAAATTGTATTAATTCCCTTCGTATCTGCCAAGAGCGTAAGCAGTTTATCATTAGCTGCTCGTTCCGTAACTTGGTTCCATGCAAGGTTAATATCATAATCCTTTGAAATATTTGTGTAGACTGGTTCTTCAAAGCTTCTTGTTTCGGCTTGTTCTACTATATTTGTTAAGTTTTTATTCTTAATATAACCAATGAAGGCATCTTCACTTCTAACTTTACTCCACTCATCGCCTTGTTCTAGAACAGTAACCTTGCTTCCTTTCACAACATCAGTCAAAATCAGACTCTTAATTCCGCCTTTCACGCGAACACAGTCATCAACTTTCAGTTCTGCATAAGTCACATTGTTCCATTCGTATGTTATATGAACTCTATTTGGTTCACTAAATTTTTCATATGCAATATTTGTATATTTCTGAATAAAATCTAACGCAATATAAGCATTCGTTCCATCCACTTTAACAATCTTATAATTCTCTGTATTCTTTGTCTTACCTATATTATAATCTTTACTTCCCACCTCTGCCGAAATCAAGTCCGTTGGTGTTGTATAAAGAAGAACGTTCTCATTTGGGTCCCAATAAAATCTGGAATTTAAATATTCTTTCACTGTATTATATTCAAGATAAACTTCATCATCAAAAATCAATCCTTTTTCTTTGACTTTGGTATCTTGTAAAATGACTGCTACCTCGTCCTCTTGTGTAATATCAAAGTATTGTGTTAGATCAGCTCTATCATCTGTAGGCGTATATTTTTCAATTATATTTCCCACCATATAGATAATTAGCACTATTAGTAATAACACTAGTGTCGCAAAAACTGAAATCATTTTCTTTTTTAGTTCCGGAGATTTTCTCCTACGCATGCAACTATCCCTCCTTGCGGTTTCCCCGTTAATTATATTTACTCAAAATTTAATAAAGAACGTATAGCGTGTTCTTTATCCCGTTAAGAATTTACCTTTGCAAGCAAGTAAATTCATTTATCGGTATTATATAAAGAACGTAAAGCGTGTTCTTTATCCCGTTATGAATTTACCTTTGCAAGCAAGTAAATTCATTTATCGGTATTATACCATGAACAAATTGCAACGTCATTACTATTTTCGACATTGTAAATATTTTTTAAGATATTAGCATTTTTTATGTAATATCTTCGGTAACTATTCACGAACCATGAAAACAAGATTTTTTAGAAGCAATCATAGAAAAACAAATTCTAGCAAGCATAAAGTTATGCAAACAAATAATTTGTATGCACGTTAATTATGCTGAAATCGTCAAGCTAACTCACCGCATGTATTTTCACATAGCCAGTTGCCAAAATATTAATCAACTAATCTTGGCAACTGTCCATCTATTAAATACCCACGTATTAATGTGTATTTAAATTAATTGTGACACCTGATTTCATGAAATCATTTAATTATATGTAACCATTCGGTACCCTCCTAGTTACCGCTACGCAATGCACACAAAATGCAAGAAACTTGTATTTTAGCGCTATAAGATGTGGAATTTTGCTTTGCAAAACACCTTGCGTTAACAGGTTCTGAATAGTTACTTTTATATCTACGTATAGAGGGGTATCCGTAATCGATATAATATACTAAATAATTTTCATATAATTCCCAATATGACTTACCATTATGACTTACCATTATAACTTACCAACCTGACTTACCAATCGTTACATAAAGTTTACCTTATCAAATCTTATTTCTTTTAAATTTCCTTTCTCGTCACTCACATAATCACTCATATAATTATTGCATTCACGGAATGCATCAAATATTTGTATCGGCGTGCTAATACGTCCTTCTAACACTAATGGCACTCCTTTTGATACATACGCTTCCAATTCAATCAAAAAATATATGTTTATCCCTAGACTATTCATAACTCCTCCATAACTTAGTGAATCTACAAACATACCTTTCCCAAATTCCTTAAAAGGAGTTTCGTGATATATTATTGGGATTCTGCTTATCGTATTTGTAGAACTCATTAAATTGTTCCCTTAATGTAGTAAATTTTCAAAAAATTCAAAGTTACATCCATGGATTAAAAACGGGTCGGGTTCAAACGGAGTAGCATATATACAAATTTTGTAATCATTTTCAATTTGATGCACGTCATCATGCAATCCAAACTGCACTAAATATTTAACCTTTTCTAAGTTGTCACATGCAATATAATTTTCAATAATATGAATAAACTTTTTGTTTTTCCAAGGATTTAAATTTCCAATAACAATTTTTATATTGCATTTTAAAAATTCGTTTATTTGCTTTAAATTATCATTTCCCATATCTATAATGATATATTCATGTTCTTTGCTGTATATTTCACCAACTTTATCACTTTGTATATTATAATAGTATGTTACTCTTGATATTTCAAAATAATTCAACCCCTGATTTTTTTTTATATTGTCTACATAGCTTTCTTTTAGTTCCAAAAATGAATTTGTATGATTCATTTCAAGGATGGCTGTATTTTTATGCAGTTTGGCCGTAAGGTAGTTCCCCAGCATGATAGCTAAATGTGTTACACCATTACCACTATCTGTTCCCCTTATTCCTATCGTCTGTAGCATTGAATGTCCTTGCTGTACCCTCAATTTCTAAGCTTTAGCCTCCTCTTAACTTTGACTAATTTTCCTTTTGTTATATCTTTGTACACTTTCTCTGCTATACTGCTGTTTTCAAATGGATTTGAGAATAATGGCATTCTATATCCCCGCATTATCCCTAAAAATTTGGCAGCTTGATAGGCTTGATTTTTATCACACATATTCAAAATATATTGTTTTTCAATATCTTTCAATGTGCTAATACACTCTCTTGCATATTGCAGTTCCCATTCTTTCGTACCAAGGACTACAATTCTCATATCCGCCGTTCTAAATTCATTTCTCATTTCTGTATAACTTCCACAATCTAATACAATAACATCATAAGAATCTTTATCAATGCATATAGTTTTATTATAGTCCGGTATTGCTTCAAAATCTTTAATACTATAAATTCCACTTGTCTCCGCGACAATTTCATTTTCTTGATATAAATTAGAAATCATACAATTGTTATTTTTTTCTTCATAAATAGCTTTCATTCCGTATTTATTTAGAAATGAGACTAGTCCTATTGCTATATGCGTTACACCTATGCGCGATTGACTTCCCAAAACCGCAATTATAAGAGATTTTTTATTCTTTAAGCATACTAATAATTCTATTTTTAATTGGGAAACGCTATTGTACCTGTCCTTAGGATTTTCAGCCATACAGTTCAAAATAATTTTTTTTAAATCAGTAGATACATTTTTCATTTCATTTTTTAATGATTTTGTGCTATAAGATAGAGAAGGATTTCTTCCAATTAGCATAAAGAATAACACACTTCCGATTGCGTAGATATCTGTCTTAGAATCAAGCTTTAAGCTTTCAAATTGTTCCGGAGCTGCAAAACATGGAGTTCCAAAAGAGTAATCTGTTTCCTCTTTTTCCATATAAATTGCTGAGCCAAAGTCAATTATTTTCACGCAATTGTTACATACTATAATATGATCTGGTTTTAAATCAAGATATAGGATTGGAAATGGTTTCATACTATGTAAATATTCTATTATATTGCATATTTGGATTGTAAAATCGATGATATTTTCTCTTGAAATAGCTATTTGATTAAGCATTACTGCCCTTAAAGATTCACCCTTGATATATTCTTCGATAATATATAAATATTCCTCATCCTCTTCTAAATCATAGATAATTGGAATATTGGGGTGTTTTAGATTTTTTAGAAGCGTAGCTTCTTTAAGAAATTGTTGGTACATTAATTGTTTTTTACTAACACATTTAATAACTCTTTTTGCTTTTAGCTTCATATGCTCAGCTAAATAAACATTACCGCTTAAGCCACAACCAATTGGCTGTTCGATTAAATATTTTTCAAATAATATTTTATTTTTGAATAAAACATCAGCTCCTTTAAATCAGCATACTTAAATATTTTTCTCTTATAGTAAATTATTATATATAATTTTTATTAATTTTGCAATATTTTTTTAAATATTCCCAAATTTTATTTAAACTTTTAATCTATTCCTCTAATTTACTGCATTTATAAAATTGTAACAGTTCAACCATATCTTTCATAATATGTCAGAATATACGGATATGCTAATCAGTTCTGTAATTAACTGGCACCTCATTTCTGTTACTGGAAATTATTTATATTAAAACAATATGTTGACTTATGTAACGTTTTTGTATATACTGTGATATACTTATAATAAGATAATAATATAAAATATTTAGGTATATATTAACATTATTCTTTTAACTTTCATGTAAAGGATGTGATATTATGAAAATCGAAAAAGTAAATGATAATCAAATACGTTGTACCTTAACAAAAGACGATTTAGCCGATCGAGAATTAAAGATTAGCGAATTAGCATATGGTACTGAAAAAGCAAAATCACTGTTTCGTGATATGATGCAACAAGCGTCCTATGAATTTGGATTTGAAGCGGAAGATATCCCTTTAATGATAGAAGCAATACCGCTATCAGCTGATTGTATTATTCTTGTAATTACCAAAGTAGAAGATCCTGAAGAATTGGATACTCGATTTTCAAAGTTTGCTCCTTCTTTAAGTGATGAAGAAGACTTAGAAAGCGATGCCGAAGTTTCACCACTTACAGGTGCAGATGATGTTTTAGATTTGTTCAAGAAAATTCACGATAAAAAAACAAAGGCAGATAATAAAAGCAACGATAAATTTGTACCATTAGCAGAATCTTTATCAACTAAAGCTGATACTAAGCCTTCCAACGATAACACTTCAAAAGAACCCGTTAAAGTTTCAGAATCTATTGACTTAACGAAATTATATTCTTTTGTTAATTTAGATACGGTTACGCGTCTCTCTTATGTATTAGGTGGATACTATACTGGTAAAAACTCATTATATAAAGAAACTTCTACTGGTAAATATTTTTTAGTAGTGAGTAAAACGACTCATACACCTGAGCTCTTCAATAAAGTATGTAATATTTTATCTGAATATGCAACTCAAGTAAAATACACGCCTGCAATAGAAGCGTTTCTATGTGAGCATAACGAAATATTTATTAAAGAAAAAGCTCTTCAAATGTTATCACAATTATAGTCTTAAAAGCCAAGAAATTATTCTTGGCTTTTAAGCTTATTACATAATATGTGAATACATTACATACTTTATAAGAATACAAATACTTTCTATGTTACTAGCGTTTCCTATTAGATGAAGTATTGCTAAAATTTATACTAAGTGTTAAAATGGTTTTGCTAAAACAATGGCAAAATAACTACACAGATATATTATATATCTGTAAATCTACATTTATTAAGGAGGTATATACAATGGCACAGATAACAAAAGATATGATTATTTCACAAATCATCGCTGTTGATACTAATATTATTCCTATTCTTATGGAATCAGGAATGCATTGCGTTGGTTGTCCATCTGCACAGGGTGAGAGCCTTGAAGAAGCATCCTTTGTTCACGGAATTGATGCTGATGATTTAACAGCTAAAATTAATGAATATTTATCTTTAACAGAATAATCAATATATAAAAAGCCTATTGATAGTTTATACTATTAATAGGCTTTTTATATTGTAGTATTGTATACTGTATTCAAAAAAGTGCATTAGGCCTATTGACGTGTATACAGTATTCTATTATAATAATATTAGTTAAACTATTAATCATGTTCTTGATTGTTATTCTTAAGAGCATTCATATTATATTTTATTTTTAGGAGGTAATTCAAATGAAATTAGAATGGATCGATTTCGTAGGTGGAATTTGGGAAAAAGAAATCAATGTAAGAGATTTTATCCAGAAAAATTTTACTCTTTATGAAGGAAATGAATCTTTTCTTGCAGGGCCTACAAAAAACACAGCAGACCTTTGGGCTCAAGTAATGGATTTAACAAGTAAAGAACGTGAAGCAGGTGGTGTTCTTGATATGGATACTAAGATTGTTTCAACTATTACATCACATGGTGCTGGCTATTTAAATAAAGAGATAGAAACAATTGTTGGTTTTCAAACGGACAAACCATTCAAGAGATCAATGCAACCTTACGGTGGTATCCGTATGGCAGAAAAAGCTTGTGAAGATAATGGATATAAAGTTGATCCTGAAATTTCAGAGTTTTTCTCAACGCATAGGAAAACTCATAATGCAGGTGTTTTTGATGCTTATACTGCTGAGATGAGAGCTTGTAGATCAAATCATATTATAACCGGACTTCCAGATTCTTATGGACGTGGACGTATTATTGGCGATTACCGTCGTATTGCTTTATATGGTGTTGACCGTCTTATCGAAGACAAATTAGATCAAAAAGATTCGACCCGTACTATTATGTATTCCGATGTTATTCGTGAACGTGAAGAATTATCAGAACAGATTAGAGCCTTAAAAGAATTAAAGAAATTAGGCGAAATTTACGGATGTGATATTTCTAAACCAGCAGCAAACGTAAAAGAAGCGATTCAATGGTTATATTTTGGATATTTAGCTGCTGTCAAAGAACAAAACGGTGCCGCTATGTCACTTGGACGTACTTCAACTTTTGTTGATGTTTACGCTGAAAGAGATATAAAAGAAGGCCGATTTACTGAAGAGCAGATTCAGGAATTTGTTGATCATTTTGTTATGAAATTACGTCTTGTAAAATTTGCACGTACACCTGAATACAATCTTATCTTTGCTGGTGATCCAACATGGGTAACCGAGTCAATTGGTGGTATTGGTATTGATGGACGTCCATTGGTAACCAAGATGTCTTTTAGATATCTTCATACATTAAGCAATTTAGGAACAGCACCTGAGCCTAACTTAACCGTTCTTTGGTCAACTAATTTGCCTATAAACTTTAAAAAATTCTGTGCCAAGACTTCAATTGAATCATCCGCAATTCAGTATGAGAATGATGATTTAATGAGAGTTACACATGGTGATGACTACGGAATTGCTTGTTGCGTATCTTCTATGAGACTTGGTAAGGAAATGCAATTTTTCGGTGCTCGTGCTAACTTAGCGAAGTGTTTATTATATGCTATCAATGGTGGTATTGATGAAATTAGCCATAAGCAAGTAGGTCCAAAATTCAGACCAATTACTTCCGAATACCTTAATTATGATGAAGTTATGACTGTTTATAATGACATGATGGAATGGTTAGCTACCGTCTATGTAAATACATTAAATGTTATACACTATATGCATGATAAATATAGCTATGAAAGAATACAAATGGCGTTACATGACAAACAGGTAACTCGTTGGTTTGCAACTGGTATTGCTGGTCTTTCCGTAGTTGCTGATTCATTATCTGCAATCAAATATGCTAAAGTAAAAGCAATCAGAGATGAAAACGGACTAGTTGTTGATTATAAAGTAGAAGGCGACTTCCCTAAATTCGGTAACGATGATGAACGTGTTGATGAATTAGCTGCTAACTTAGTTCACACATTTATGCAACATGTTAGAGCGAACCATACTTACCGTGGTGGTATTCCAACAACTTCAATCTTAACCATTACATCAAATGTAACTTATGGAAAAAACACAGGTTCAACTCCTGATGGAAGAAAACAAGGTGAACCATTTGCACCTGGTGCTAATCCAATGCATGGACGTGACGGTCATGGTGCTGTTGCATCACTTGCATCAGTTTCTAAGCTTCCATTTAAAGATGCTCAGGATGGTATTTCAAATACCTTTACCATCATCCCCGGCGCTTTAGGTAAAGAGGACCAAATTTTTTCTGGCGACATTGAAATAGATTTAAATAAATAATTTGTATTTTGAAGCGCAACCTCTTATAATGAAAGTAAGAGGTTGTGTATAAATTAAAATTTATTTAAAAAGGATTGATACTATGGATGAAAAAGATATGATAGATGATATTGTTGCAATGTTAGACCGTTCTGTTAAAAATGGGGTTGGCCATCTTAATGTTTCTACTGTGGAATCCTTAGATGAAACTAAAACCATAGAACAATTAGGTTGCCTAGACTGCGCAAAAGGAGATTTGGCCTGTAACGTTCCTACTCTACACGAGGGTATCGACGATGACGAATAGGTTTTGTTTATTCTCAAAAGATCATATAGGCATTACTTTGAGACAATTTATTATATTAAAAGATAATTGTAACTTCGAAAATATCAAATAGCTACTCATATTCTTTTAATCATTGATTTGATACAAAATAGGAGGAATTAGAAATGGCAAATGTAAATGCAAGTGAAACTCAAATAGATAATTTAGTTACAATGTTAGATGGATATGCAGTTAGCGGTGGACATCATCTTAATGTTAATGTTCTTAGCAAAGAAACATTATTGGATGCGCAAGCTCACCCTGAGAATTATCCTCAGTTAACAATTCGTATATCAGGATATGCTGTTAACTTCATTAAATTAACAACCGATCAACAAAATGAAATTATTTCACGTACCTTCCATAACGCAATGTAGGCATGCCTCAAATTTTTATAGTTTGTAACTGTTTTGTTCTTCCATAGTTACAATATAGTTCTACATAGAAAACAGGAAAAGAATTAATTTCTTTTCCTGTTTTCTCGATGAATTAAAATAAAGGAGTGATGATATGAACGGTTATGTTCATTCAACCGAAAGTTTTGGCAGCGTTGATGGCCCCGGTATTCGCTTTGTAGTCTTTATGCAAGGTTGTCCTATGCGTTGTCTTTACTGCCACAATCCAGATACTTGGACTCTTAACGTGGGTGCTCAAATGAGTGTAGACGAAATATTAAACGCTTATCAAAAAAATAGCCCCTTCTACAAAAATGGAGGGCTGACTGTATCGGGTGGAGAACCCTTGATGCAGATTGATTTCTTGATTGAATTATTTGAAGCTGCGAAAGAAAAAAATATTCATACCTGTCTTGATACCTCCGGCATAACCTATAACGAAGATAATGCTGAATTAATGTTAAAATATGATCGTCTAGTAAACGTCACTGATTTAGTAATGCTTGATATTAAACACATTGATCCAAATGAACATTTAAAACTAACAAAACAACCCAATACACAGATTTTGAAATTTGCTAAATATTTAGATTCTAAACATATTGATTTATGGATACGACATGTTGTTGTTCCTACTATTACTGATAAAGAAAAATTTTTATATGAATTAGGTTATTTTATAGGGGGGTTGTCTAATCTCAAGGCATTAGATGTGCTTCCTTATCATACTATGGGCAAAATAAAATATAAAGAATTAGGCATGGAATATCCATTGGAAAATATAAAAGATATGGATAAAGAAGATGCAATAGGAGCAAAGAAACACATTATCGACGGTATTAAAAAGAGACGTTTCGAACTTTCTGAATTTGAATTATAACTGGTATGGCTGAGTTACTGTTCACACAGTAGCTTAACACTAGCTGTTAAGCTACGTAAGAAAATGATTCAACAACTGATTTCTGCTTCGCGTAGCGAATTTGCATGCAGAAATCATCTGTTACTGTGAACGGAGCGAACAATAACATGGCTGAACCGTTACAATAATTTACATTCAGTTATGCTTGTCATATTGCTTGATTTGTATTAAAATATATAATGTAACAAATTTTATTTCTATAATTGGAATACTTAAGTATGGTCAATTATAAATCGAACGAAACATAAGGAGGATTATATTATGGCATATGTTATTAGTGATAGCTGTGTAAGCTGTGGAGCTTGTGAAAGCGAATGTCCTGTTGGAGCAATTAGTGAAGGTGATGGACAATATGTAATCGATGCTGATGCTTGTATCGACTGTGGCGCTTGTGCTAGCACATGTCCTACTGGAGCAATAGCTCAGTAATTTAAGCTAGTTTAATCAACATGTTGATTACTAGAACAGAGTGTCTGCTCGCAGACACTCTAGCGCCCATGTGGGTTGCGTAGCAACATGCCTTCCTATCCACGTGGTGTGCCTTTCTTTCAAGGGTAAGTTCTATGAACTTCCCCTTGAAAGAAAAAACAAATAGAATTTATTGCTTTTGCATGTTCTACTTGTTTATTTTTTTACAATTTTATATTAATTTAAATCTTTTTTTCTTTTTCCCTGATTCTTCTGTTGCTGCTATTTCTTTTCTGCTCTTTTGATGATTTCTCATTAATTCATCAAGCTTCTTATAT
>JBGUEQ010000019.1:0-78157 GCA_041821265.1 Lachnotalea sp.
GCGCATTTTGGCAAGTAGTGCCTTTTTATATAATAGGGAAGTTCGTAGAATTTTCCTATTATATAAAAAAATAATGCACCTTTGGCAAAAGGTACATTATCATTTAGGACAATAGAACTTGGCAAAATTCTATTGTTACTTCATATTAGAAAATGGGTTTAACATAATATGAAGCTTGGTATTGGTTTGAATCTATATTATAAAATGCAACAAAGTTACATCTTACAAACAATCATTTTTAATTCGACAGGAAAGCTCTATGAACCTCCCTAGTGATTAAAATGCATACCACACAGATAAGAATTAAATTGTTATCCGTGTGGATGCGCAAATGTCAGTAATCAAGTACTTACTTTCTATCTTTGAACACGACCGGAAGCGTCTCCACCTGCAAGAGTTTCAACTTCTTTTCTTGATACTAAATTGAAATCACCAGGAATTGTGTGTTTAAGAGCAGAAGCAGCTACACCATATTCAAGTGCATCTTTGAAATCTTTTCCATCAACTAATCCACAGATTACGCCGCCTGCGAATGAATCACCACCACCTACGCGGTCAACGATTGGATGAATGCTATATTCTTTTGAATGATAAAATTCTTTTGTTTCTCCATTATAGATACAAGCTGACCAACCATTATCTGATGCAGAATGGCTAACACGTAATGAACTAATAGCATATTTAAAGTTAAATTTGTCAACCATTTGTTCGAAAATATTTTTGTATCCAGCTAATTCAAGATCACCACTTGTAACATCAGTGTTACCTGGTTTAAATCCTAATACTAATTCAGCATCTTCTTCATTACCGATACAAACGTCAACATATTTCATTAAGTTAGTCATAACTTGCTGTGCTTTTTCGGATGACCATAATTTCTTTCGGAAGTTAAGATCAACTGAAACCGTTACGTTGTGCTTTTTAGCAGCTTTAAGTGCATCTTCTGTTAATTTAGCAGCTGAATCGGAAACAGCTGGAGTGATTCCTGTAAAGTGGAACCAGTCAGCACCTTCAAAGATTTTATCAAAATCAAAGTCAGCAGCAGTAGCTGTTGAAATTGATGAATGAGCTCTATCATAAACAACTTTTGAAGGTCTCATAGATGCGCCTGTTTCTAAAAAGTAGATTCCAAGTCTTTCTCCACATTTTGCAACATTTTCAGTACAAACATTATACTTTCTAAGAGCTGCAACTGCACATTCTCCAAGTTCGTTATCTGGTACTGCTGAAACAAATGCAGCATCATGTCCGTAATTAGCAAGTGAAACAGCTACATTAGCTTCTCCACCGCCATAATTAATATCAAATTCATCAGCCTGAATAAATTTTTCATTATTTGGTGTTGATAATCTTAACATTATCTCGCCCATTGTAATAACTTTAGCCATTTGTAAATCCTCCATTTTAAAAATATTATATTTTATATTTAAGTATCTTAATGTTACATACTTAAATAATAGGAAAGTTTTTCTAGCTTCCTATTATTTAAATTGTACTTTATAATAACCATTCACAGGAGTGAAAAGTTAGATCGATAAGTAAGATAAAATAGTACTTATCATAGGAAATTGTAATATTATTTTTGAACCAAATGTACAGCAAAACCACTTAACTCATCAGCAAAGTAGATTGCTTTAAGAGCGCCTTTTGCATCACGTTTTGCGGTATCTTCTGCAAATTTAAAACCTTGCATTTCCATATGGAATTTTGCTCTTTCAATGTAGTTTGTTTGAACTGCAATATGCCCATGAGCTCCAAGATATGGAGTTTTCATAACTTCAACACCAGTTCCAGCAAAAATTGAACTAGCGCCAACCTTTTTCTCAAAACCGAACATGTTCTCAAATGCAGTTGCAGTAGCATCTGCTTCAGTTTCACTAGTTGCATTGATTCCAACATGTTTTACACTAAATCCTAACATATTTGTAACAGCTTCTCTGGTGATTTTAGTGATTTCTTCAAATTTACCAGCGTTTACTAATGCTTCACTTACCATCCAACTTCCACCACATGCAATAATCTTAGGGAAATCAAGGTATGTTGTTAAGTTCCCAGCATTAATTCCGCCTGTTGGCATAAATTTCATATTTACATATGGAGCTGCCATAGATTTGATCATATTAAGTCCGCCAGCTGCTTCAGCAGGGAAGAATTTAACAACTTCTAAACCTAATTCAATTGCTTGCTCGATATCACTTGGATTAGTAGTGCCTGGTGTAATAGGTATTCCTTTGTCTACACAATACTTAACAATCTTAGGATTAAGTCCTGGGCTAACAATAAAAGTTGCACCAGCAGCAACAGCAGCATCAACTTGCTCTATTGTTAAAACAGTTCCAGCTCCTACTAACATATCTGGGAATTCTGTAGTCATAATCTTAATTGCTTCAGCAGCACAATCTGTTCTGAAAGTTACCTCTGCACATGGAAGTCCTCCATCACATAATGCTTTAGCTAAAGGTTTTGCATCTTTTACGTTATCAAGTTTAACAACTGGCACAATACCAATTTTCTGAATCTTCTGTAATATTTCGTTCATTTTATTCGCTCCTTTTCATTCACTAAAAAGTGTAGGTGTATCAGTCTTGACATGACAATAGATATGAAATAATTATATCAGTTGGTTATTTATGAGAATAGCGTACCCAAAAGGTAGCTATCATAAACATTAGGTTCAGTCAGTTTGCTATGTAAAGCATATCGCAAAGTAGGAATGAATGGAATATATAGACGTGTTCCACAATATAAAACCATGTTCCGTATAACGATACTTTATATAAATTATACTATTATTTAATCAGATGTCAAGATAAAACATGCATTTAATTATTTTTTTAATAAAGAAAGAAAGCAAAAAGTTGCTGAAATATTAATATAATAATAGGTATCTGTTTTTTTGTACTTTACTTGGGATAATGCGCTATTTGTTATATCAATTTTCATATTCACCCTTTGTTAAATCAAGATTCAACTGTTTATAGTCAATTGGCTCTATTAAACTGTATAGTCCAATATATTGATTATCCAAAAAGACTTCAACATATTCCATGTATTGTAGGTACCCTTCACTTGTTTTCTGAAAGCGATAGTGGTAAATAATAAGTTGACGTAGATGCATCATAAGCAAGCGCTTGCCCATTAAAGCAGAAATCATCAAGAATATCTTGGCGGATTCCTCGTGAGTTTGATATATTTGATTTAATTCCGATACAGATAAATCAAAATAATCTATTTTATTAAATTCCATCAAAAAAAAGGAATTACAATAATCAAAATAAGAATTACTATAGAAACAGTTAATACTAAAATTTTTTTCATTTGTATGCAAATCTCCTTGTGTATCATAAGTTATTAATATATATATAATTAATTTTATAATTTGGACTATAATTTTTAATAATTGAAATCAGTTCTATCTCTATTTGACAATTTGTACTGTTTACTACCAATAACATAGGTGCTTTAGACATAGGGATTAATTCTAGTAACAATAATAGAATAGTTATAGTAAAAGTTTTGAGTGTTGTTATTTGTATTCAATCGTGATAAAATAAAAATGTTTCACTAGATGAAACTAGTTTCAAAAATGGAGGAATAATAAGTGGAAGATAATAAGATAGATAAAAATCCAATACAATCAGCAGAAAGAATTTTTCATGTGTTGGAAACATTAGCGCAGATGGGGCCAATTGGTCTTATGGATTTAAGCAATTATCTAGGACTGCATAAGAGTACAACTCATAGGTTACTGATGTCTCTCATATGGATGGGATATGCGAGACAAGATGAAGATACGCAAAAGTATATGTTGTCTTATAAAATCGTAGGTTTATCTGGGCAGTTATTAGACAAAATTGATATATTACCAATTGCACATTCTTATATGAAACAATTAGCGGAACAAAGCCAAGAAACGGTTCATTTAGTGCAGAGAAATGATAACGATATGATATATATAGATAAAGTAGAGTCGAAATTTAGTTCCATACGAATGGTTTCGCAAATTGGACTCATACATCCAATGTATTGTTCCGGAGTAGGTAAGGCAATACTTGCAACACTTACAATAGAAGAAATAACTAAAATATGGAACGCAAGTGATATCGAGAAAAAAACAGAGAAGACAATAGTTTCTCTTGATGAAATGTTTGAAGTTTTAGATATTGTTCGTGAACGTGGCTATGCAATGGATGATGAAGAAAATGAAATGGGAGTCAGGTGCATAGCAGCTTGTATTTATGATTATAGAGGGAAAGCAAAATATGCTTTTAGCATTTCTGCTCCAATTAGCAGAATGCCAGATGAAAGAATTGAAGAATTATCACATATGGTGCTTAAAGTGAAGCACGATTTATCTTTGGCACTGGGGTATAGAGTAAAAGAATAGAAAATTGGTAACCGCTTAGTCCCGTAAGCAAGAGGTGTTTTACAAAGTGAAATTATAAGATTTGTGGTGCCAAAGGCAATGTTTGCATTTTGTTTGCATCACGTAGTGCCAACTATATAGATATGAAATACTTATGAAAATTTAATAAAAAGTTCTACTAAGGATAAAGAAATAATAATGTGTATAGTAGAACTTTTTATTGGGAGATTAATGTATGAAGCGCATATCAAAAGTAATAGTTATGATGTTAACGGTAGTATTTACAATAACTGGATGTTCCGTAGAAGAAGCAAGTAATGAGAAATTACGTGACTTGGAATTTACCATAGTAGAGGAAGCTGATATACCTGAAGAACTGCTTAGCATTATTGAGGAAAAGAAGACGAGTGAGTTTAAAATTACTTATACGGACAATGAAAATCTATATATATGTGTAGGATATGGAGAACAGCAAACGGGTGGTTACAGTATTGCGGTTAATGCAGTGTATCTTACGAGCAATGCAATATATATTGATACCAATCTAATTGGACCTTCGAAAGATGAAAATATAAGCGAGGCATTATCTTATCCATATGTAGTTGTAAAGACCGAATATATGGACAAAAGTGTAGTTTTTGAGTAAAATATTAGATACGGCGTAACGATTTGGTACCTTCATAGTTAACGTCATGCGATGCACACTAAATGCAAGAAACTTGCATTTAGTTCTATAAAACGAGGGATTTTGCTTTGCAAAACACCTCGTGTCAGTGGGGACTCAATAATTATCATACAGCTTACAAAAGAGGAGTGATAGTGTGACTAAAACAAATGCTATGAGAATATTAGAAAAAGCTAATATCGCGTTTGAAATAAAAGAATATGAAGTTGACGAGAGTGACTTATCCGGTGAACATATTGCAAATCAACTTGGCTTGGATTGCCAGCAGGTTTTTAAAACACTAGTTGCAAGAGGCGAAAAAAATGGGATTATGGTATTTTGTATTCCTGTAAATGAAGAACTAGATCTGAAGAAGGCATCTGTCGCAGTTAAGGATAAAAAAATAGAGATGGTTCATGTAAAAGAACTATTAGGCTTAACTGGTTACATAAGAGGAGGCTGTTCACCAATTGGTATGAAGAAAAAATATCCAACTTTCATTGATGAAACTGTTATTTTATTTGATAAAGTATACATTAGTGCTGGAGTTCGGGGGATTCAGTTTATCATGAAACCGGAGGATATCATTCATTTTACAGATGCCTTGACAGTAGATTTGGTTAAATCTTAAAATGTATAAAAAATGCACACCACGCGGATAGAAAAGTAAGCTGCTACGCAACCCGCATGTAATAACATGTCTGTTTACAGACATGTTATTACATGATTGATTTAAATGTGTAAATTATATTAACCGCTTCTTGTTTTGTCAAAAGATGATCATGCTGCAATGTGGTATCTAGAATACCAAGTGATTTAGCAGCCATATAGTATGAATTAGCCCATTCGAAACAATTCATTTTAGTGTATTCTGCAATTTCTGGAAGCAATTTTCTACCTTTATATCCATTAATTTCGAAAGATATTAGTTCTTCATAGGTTACAGCTTTGTTTGGATAAAAGTTGTTGTCGACTAGAGTTTTGTCTATAATTCCATTTGTCCAGGAACATTCCACTGTACCAGCATACCACTCATGACCAACAACATCCTGAAACATATCATTGTAAACATTTGTTGGAAAAAAGTTAGATATTTTAATTATCATTACAAGAGCTTCGACACGAGTGATCAAATCATTTGGGCGAAACAATGGTTCGGTATTGGAAATTACGCCAATTGATGCGAGTTCTATTACTTTATCTTTGTTATCACAGGAGTCAATATCACGAAAGCCAACCTGAAACGATGCGATTACAGGAGGTTTTATATTTTCAAAACCAACAGGTGGTTTTTGAAGTTCAATACGTTTCGGTGGAGTCCATTCAGGTACATTTGCAAGGGGATAGTCTTTTAAAATATCAATAGTATGAAATCCATCTGCCACAAAAGAAGCCATTTTATAAGCTCCAAAATCATTGGTATGCGTATAATCGCCAGGGTAAAAATAACTTTTTGCATCTTCTAAGCCAATTAATGTAATAAAATCATAACTACTTTTATGTAAATCAATAACGGGAACATTTTTTTCTTTCCCAATTTCCGCAATAACCATAGCATAATCGGCTAATAAATCATTGTATGTGCCATCTGTGCCTTTCCAAGAGTTACGGCATAAGGGAGATACAAGAACTGGTATGGCTTTTTTTGCTCTCATCTCATCTATGTAGGCAATTACATTTTCTTTGTAGCCTCCGTCGAAGGTAAGGTGTTTCAGCTTTTGATCATTATGACCAAATTGAAGAAGAAAATAATCATCTGGTTTTATATTTTCTTCTATAATAGAGTAATGACCACCCTCCCGAAAGCTCTCAGTTGTAAGACCAGAATGAGCATGGTTACAGATGGATGCCTTATTATTTAAGAAATATCCTAAGAATTGAGCCCAACCACAATAGCAACTCTCTGCAACATAAGGATATGCTCCTGTTTGATCAGTCAACGTAGAATCACCTGCAATATATATAGTAGGAATATTTATTTCTTCTATAGTAATAGCAGAAATCTTAGGGGTCTCACCTAGTATGGTAATGCATACGGAATTATCCGTAAACGCAATCTCTTTTCCACGCGGAATATAATCACATACATTAACAATGGTATCAAATGTATAGGTCTCACCAACGGCAATGTTTTTATCTCTTAATGCTAACCGTCTTCTTCCTGTAAAAATAATTAAATTATTTAATGGTTTCTCTTCAGCAGTTATTGATAAAGTGATTTTATAGTTACCTGAGTGAGGAACATTGGCTTTAAAAGATAAGGGAAGTTTTTCTGAATTGTCAATAAAGCAACCAGTCTTATCCTGATTTATTTGAATCAACTTACATCCAATATACCAATACCACAATTCAAAGCCATTGTTCAGTTCAGGAATTTGAAGTAATTCATGTTCCGAGCAGTTTTGCTCAGTTAAAAATCCATATCCCTTGTCAAAAGAATATAAAGAGTCGGACGTTACTAACGTTGAATTGGTATCTTGACTACTAGCAAAGTGAAATGATTTGTAAAACATAGTATCCTCCTGGTTACTAGTCAGATATAGGCTGATAAGTAACTTTTCTTGTTTACTTTGAAAGTGTTACGTTTCAAATAAAATTGATGAGTTAAAAGTAACATACATAGTAATTTATAAAAACAATTAATTATAATTTATCACAATACTATATAAAAATCTATATTAATCGTTACTGTTCACTCCGTTCACAGCAACGTATGATTTCTGCATGCAAATACGCTACGCGAAGCAGAAATCATTTGTTGAATCATTTTCTTACGTAGCTTAACAGCTAGTGTTAAACTACTGTGTGAACAGTAAATATTAATCAATAAGAATCTATATTATATTGCGGTTTGCTTGAATATAGGGAAAAATTACTCTATAATGAAAAAGGAATAATAGTATTCTATAGTATGGAGGGTGACATGAATAAAGTACCATTTCTTTTTGAATTAATCGTACTACTCGTTTTGTTACTTGTAATACCTACAAGTATTGTAACTTATTACAGCAGTAAAAGTGTGCTGGAATATTCAGAAGAGGAAATAGCAGACTCAGCTATGGCAAAGCTAGAAGCCAATAGCGACTTAATTGAATTGGTTTTAAATAACACCGTACGAAATGTGCTACAGCTAGTAAATGGAAGTAAATTCAATGTACTAAAAGATGCCGTTACATATGAACAATTAAATGATAATTATGAAAACGTTAGTAAGGCTTTTGAGATTACTGATGGACTGAATGAAATAGTTAACAATAACAATGTAGTGGAATCTGCCTTTTTTTACTTGGATGATTCAGACTATGTTGTTTCAACGAATAAAGGAGTAGTACGCTTAGATTCGTATGAAAGTCTCGATTGGCTGAAAAACGTGACAAATCAGATGTCTGGTCCCGGTGGCATTTGGTATCCAAGGTTGCTCTCATCACAAACAGCAGGGAATCAAAAGGATGGAAAAGATTCCAGCAATGATTCAGAAGTTATTTCTTATGTTTTTCGATTGAGTAAATTGGTTACAGCAACCAAGGGAACAATTGTAATTAATGTCTCAGAGTCTGAAATATGTGAGTACTTGAATTCTAAACAATTTGGTACAGAGATGGAAGGACTTTTGATTGACAAGTATGGAATTATAATATCAAATTTGGATAAAACACAACTGTTTAAAGAATTAAATGATGATGATTATATTAAAAATATGCTTAAGAGTGCTGAAGGTTCAGGCTTTGAGTATGTTACTAATCATAGCGAAAAATCGTTATATACTTACTATAGAACGTCTTTTTGCGACTGGACCTATGTCGCGAAGTATCCGATGGAACATTTAATGTTAAAATCCAGCAAGTTACGAACGCGCTATACTTTTCTAACCATAATAATTATTGTATTGGGAACTATTTTAGCTATTTTTGTAGCAACTAAGTTTTCAAAACCAATGAGACAATTGATAAAGGAATTAAAAGAACGAGATGATATTCAATATGCTGAGAGTAAAAATGAACTTACTTTTATTGCAAATGCATTTTTGAAAATTAGAACGGAAGAAGATAATCTACATAAACTTCTTAAGGATAGAGAAGAAGAGACAAGAAATCTAGCACTTCATAATTTACTAATAGGTGAAAATGCGAATGAAACAGAAATGGAAGAAGTTAAAAAATTATTTCCCTATAATCATTATATTGTAGCACTTGCTTCTATTGATAATATGAAATCATATTTAAACGAAACAAACCATGACGTTAGAACGTATCATAGGTATTTATTATCTGATCAAATAGAACAAAATTTTCCTGATGGGTATAATGTTTGCTGTATTAGGCATGTGGGAGGAACCCTAGCAATTATTATTAATATGAAAGAGTACGATCATAGTAAGGTTCCTAGGACAGTAGGAAATATATTAACGATTATTAAAAATGAGGCTTCTGAAATAATGGGATATACTATATCAATTGGTGTAAGTGCGGTTCATAATAATTATGATGGCATTAAAGATTGTACTTTTGAAGCAGCAGAAGCAGTTAGAAGTAGATTGGTAGAGGGAAGAAATAGCATAATTTTTTGGAAAGCCAGAAGTAATGAGAATAAGAGATATCATTATTCTTATAATAGTGAGAAGAAGATATTGAATTATCTCAATTCCGGTGATATTAAAAGTATCAAACAGGAGCTTAAGGGCATTATTAACGAAATTAGAGGCATGGACAATATTTCGTGTGATAATATTTTGTTTATATTCAATCAATTGGCGGGTGCGACCATCAAATATATGGCGGAGCACAATTTGACGACTAATATGCTGACTGGAAGCAATACCAATGTATATTCAATTATTGCAGAATTTGATACGCTAGAAGAAATAGAAGAGTATTTAAGCCAATTGTATCAAACGATTGTTGAACATTCGGCAGAAGGCAATGAAATAAATGAAACCAGATATTGGGAACAAATTATAAAGTACATCAATGAGCATTATAAGGAAGATATTGTATTTGAAGATTTGTCGGAAAAGATTGGCATAAGCTATTCCTATTTACGAAAATTAGTCAAAGAGGAAACAGGTAAGAGTCTAATGGACAATGTTAATATCCTTAGAATTGAAGAAGTTAAAAAGTTATTACTTCACTCTAATCTTAATATTTCACAAATAGCGATTGAAGTTGGATATAGGAATGTTCAAAGTATCAATCGATTTTTTAAGAAGTACGAGGGAATCTCACCAAGTGATTATAAAAACAATCACTAGATTTAAATGGTATCGATGCACCTTATGAATCATATAAGCACATATTAATATTACAGTGTTAAAAGTAGAAGCTAAATTGTATTGATTGAGTTTGTTGAAAATATCTATAGAATTCGTTAAATGTAGGAGTTCTATGGATATTTTTTTGATTTTTTTGTATCATTTTTGATAATAAATAGCATAAAAACTGGTAAATAAAACATGTAAAATTAGGATAAATATAATTATTAATAAAATAATATGGAAAAAAAGTCAGTAAAATCAATGCTTTTTCGATTGTCAAAAATGATATATAGTGTCAAAAATGATTATTTACAAAAGAAGCAATCACAATTATAGTGTGAATATGTTAAGAGTGTGTGAAAAACATACAAAGGAAAACTGAATAGGAGGAAAAAATTATGAAATCTGCCAAAACAGTAAATGGAGCAGAAATAATTCAAAATGCAACATTAGTTGGTCCAAAAAAACATGGAATTGGTTTTTACATAAAAAAGGACTGGCAATTATACTTACTACTATTAATACCAATAGCATTCGCTTTGATATTTAAATATGGTTCTATGATAGGATTAGTAATTGCATTCAAAGACTATAAGATATTAAAGGGATTTACAGGAAGTGAATGGGTAGGCTTAAAAGTATTTAAAAAGGTATTTGCTATGAGGGATTTTGGAAAATCAGTTAGGAATACATTATTATTGAATGGTCTAACATTATTATTTGGATTTCCTATGCCAATTGCATTGGCACTACTTTTAAATGAGATTAAAAATAAGTGGTTTAAAAAAGTCACACAAACATTATTGTATCTACCATATTTTTTATCATTCATTATTATAGGTGCTATTGCATATCAGATGTTTGGTGAGACATCAGGTATTGTAAATAATATAATCGCTGCACATGGTGGAACTAGAATTCCATTTTTACAGGAAGATACACACTGGCTTATTACATATGTAGCAATTAGTGTATGGCAAAGTATGGGATGGGGAACTATTATTTATCTAGCTGCCATAACAAGTGTTAGTCCGGAATTATATGAAGCGGCAACGGTAGATGGTGCAGGAAGATGGGCACAATGCATACATGTTACTTTACCATGTATTAAAGGAACAATTGTTACCTTACTAATTATGAATTTAGGTAAACTCATGGCTGGTTCATTTGAAAGCGTTTATGCTTTAATGAATGTAGCAACGACTGAATTTACAACAACAATTCCAGTTTTAGTTTATAAACTAGGTATTTCAAGTGGTAAATTTAGTGAAGCAACAGCAATTGGGTTATTCCAATCCGTTGTAGCTTTGATATTAGTTGTTTCGGCTGATTTTGTTGCTAAGAGACTTGGAGAAGAAGGCTTGTTATAGAAGGAGGGCTTAAAATGGATTCAACAAATCATATGGTTTTACCCAAAGTTAAAAAAGCCTGGAATAAAACTAGGGTTAAGAACCTTATCGTAGATATTTTTATTTATGCATTTATAACAATTTTATCACTTACATGTGTATTACCATTTATACATGTATTTGCAAAATCAATTAGTGGAGAAGCTTATGTAATTGCAAATAAGATTATACTAATACCAAAAGGTGTTACGCTATCAGCATATAGGAAGATTTTTGCTGATGCAAGTATTGTTAGATCACTATATGTATCAGTTGTAGTAACAGCGCTGTTTTCGGTTTTGGGTATGATTATAACAATTTGCGCAGCATACCCGCTCTCAAGAAGAGACTTAAAAGGTAGAACAGCATTAACATTTCTATTCATGTTTACGATGTATTTTGCAGGTGGTATTATTCCCGATTATTTACTTATGAACCAATTAGGATTATTAGATAGTTGGGCAGCAATGATTTTACCATTGGCATTTAGTCCATATAATTTATTGATTATGAAGACATCCTTACAAAGTTCGATTCCAGACAGTTTGGTGGAATCAGCACATTTAGATGGTGCAGGACAGATTCGGATATTATGGAGCATTGTACTTCCATTATCAAAGCCTATAATTGCAACCTTGTCATTATTTTATGCAGTAGGCAGATGGAATGCATATCAAGATGCATTGTTCTATATTAAACAAAGAACAGATTTAAGACCTTTACAGTTAAAGTTATACTATCTAGTAGTAGCGGCTACTGAAAGTTTTCAAACGGCGGTAGAGGGTTCCGCACAGCTTACTAATCCAGAGGTTCTAAAAGCTTCTTGCATTATGTTTGCAACCATTCCAATCATATGTATTTATCCATTCGTTCAAAAATATTTTGTGCAAGGAACAATGGTTGGTTCAGTAAAAGGTTAAGTTGATAGTTAATTAGGTTCGTCCTATTACTATATAATAAAAGGAGTTATACATTTTAAAGGAGGTAGAAGGTATATGAGAAAGACATTTAAGAAAGTAGCAGCGCTTACATTAGCATGCTCAATGATTACCGCTTCACTCGCAGGATGTGGTGGAAGCAAAGCAGAAAGCACATCTTCAACAGATTCAGCTTCAACAGATGCAGCAACAACGGACACGGCTACAACAGATGCAGCAGCAACAGGTGCCTATACTGATTATTCAGCAGGTTTTCCTGAAAATGTAACGATTCAAATTCCTGTTTATGACAGAGCATTTGAAGGATGGAATCCTACAGATAACTATTATACGCAGTGGGTTCAAAAAGAATTTGGGGACAAATACAATGTAACCGTTGATTTTGTATCAATTGGTAGAACGACTGAAGTAACAGATTATACACAGATGTTAGCAGCAGGTACAGCTCCAGATATTATTTTCCATTATGATATGCCACAGGCATTATCATACTATAGTGAAGGTGCAATGCAAGAACTTGATTTGGGCGAAATTGCTAACTATGCTCCAACCTATTTTGGGAATATGGGAGAAACTATTGCCAAATATGGTTCAGTTGATGGAAAGTCAACATTCTTTTTTGCACATCGTACAGAAACTTATAACTATGTGACATTAGTTCGCCAAGATTGGTTAGACGCAGTTAATATGAAGATGCCAACTAATTTAGAAGAATACAATGCAGTATTACAGGCTTGGAAAGATGCAGGACTTGGTAATGGTGGTGGAAAGTTAGAACAAAATAACTATACAGTGGATTATCCATTCCGTACATGGCCAATTGATGAGAAGGATAGAGCACTTTATTCAGATCTTTCAGTTGCGGGTTTACCATGGGCACCAACCTACGAATATTTAAAGAACTTAAACTACGAATATAACAATGGTTTAATTGATTCAGAATTTTATCTGAATACAGATGATGCTTCAACAAAAGCTGACTTTGTATCAGGAAATTCAGGAGTATACGCAATGTATTTAGCAAGTAGCACAGATGTTATTGATAGTTTATTGGCAAATGATCCAAATGCGAAATTAGCAACATTAGACCCAGCAGCTAAGAGTCCTTCAGGATATGTTCCTCAAGGTAGAGCATATTGGCCATTTGGTATAATCATGGGAATTAATTCAACAACATCAGACGAAGAAAGAGCAGCTATCTGGATGTACTTAGAGTGGATGAGCCAGCCAGACAATTTGTTTAAATTCCAAAATGGTATTGAAGGTGAAAGTTATTCACTAGATTCAGATGGATTAGCAGTTAAAATTCCAGACTATGATGGTGAAGCAAAGGTATCACAGAATAATAATAAAGATTATTGGGGCTTAGTTACAGAAACAGCTGAGTACGATAATGAAGAACTTAATTACAAAGCAAATCTTGCTAACTTTGCACCAGCAGGATATGAATATTTAATTGCCGATTCTTATAAATACTTCAATGATTACATGCAATATTTAACACCAGATGCTTTGTTCTCTGTAGTACTTGAAACTGTTCCAGAATACAAAACAACATTAAATGACCTTTATAAAGAACTTTATGTAAAATGTGTAATGGCTCCAGAAGCTGATTTCGAAGCTACTTACAAAGAAGCAGTTGATGATTACAATGCATCTGGATACCAAGATATCATCGATGAAAAAACAGAAGCAATAGCAGCAGGAAATTACAAATAGTGTAATAGTTATAATCGTTATAAACAACATTTAAAATATTTCCTCTCTTATGATATAATAGGAGGGGAAAAATTTTAATAAGAAAAACCTTCAGATAGCAAAAGTGCAAGAGAAACTTTCCTATCTATCAATAGGTACGTGCAAAAATCGCACAAAGGGAGGACGATATGTTTAAAATTAATTACGATAAAGACCAGATTATGCAGGTGATTGATAAGGTAGTTAAGAAAACAATGAAAATGGATATGCCATGGGAGTGGCCATGTGGAGTTGCATATTATGGGGTATGTGAAGCTTACGAAGTAACAAAAAACGAAGAATATCTTGAAATGCTTAAAGTTTGGACAGATGAATACATAGAACTTGGTCTTCCAGAATGGCAAGTAAATACATGTGCTATGGGGCATGCAATGATCACGTTGTATGAAGCAACGAAGGATGAAAAGTATTGGAATCTTGTATTAAGTAAAGTTGATTATATTCGAAATCATGCGCTTCGATTTGGCGATCAGGTGCTTCAACATACAGTATCCGTAAACAATGATTTTCCAGAGCAAGCGTGGGCAGATACCTTATTTATGGCAGCTTTTTTCTTGTTAAGAGTGGGGGTCAAACTGAAGGATAAGGAAATAATTGAAGATGCCTTAAATCAATATTATTGGCATATTCAATATCTTCAAGATTCTTCTACAAGTCTCTGGTACCATGGATATAATAATATTAATAAAGATCATATGTCAGGATTTTATTGGGGTAGAGCAAATTGCTGGGCAGCTTATACCATGTCACAGGTTGGAAGAAGATTACCAGAACCATATTTATATCCAAAATATATGGATATTGATTGTGCATTAAGAGATCAACTCGGAGCAATTAAGTTATTGCAGACAGACAATGGATTGTGGAGAACAATTCTTGATGACAAAGAATCTTACGAAGAGGTGTCAGCTTCTTGCGGTATAGCAGCGGCTATGGTAACTAATAAGAATGCATTACATACAAAATACATCCAGAAAGCATTAGACGGTGTCCTTGCTAATATTTCAGAGGATGGAAGAGTTCTTAATGTATCAGGTGGAACTGCTGTTATGAATGACAGAGATGGGTATAGAAATATTTCGAAGAGCTGGACGCAGGGTTGGGGACAAGGGCTTGCACTTGTATTTTTAACTTCTATTTTAAATGATATATAAATTACCACAATAAGAAGAGAAAACAAAAGTTACATTATTTGTTTTCTCTTTTCTATTAAGAAGTGCTACCATCTGTGTTCCAACGCAGCACATTCGTTTGTGCAAATAACAGCCCTTAATTCCACAAAACAACCACAAACGCGGCACATTCCTTGAGCATAATCAGGACAATTTATGCATATATTTAAGCGACGCTCATATTCGATATCATCCACTTTAATGTCTCTATCTAAATTATTAATATAGTCGTATAAATGTGTGAAATATTCTGCATTAGGGAAGTCTTTTAGCAGACACTTCTTACAGAAATTTTTTGAAAAGGGATCGTTCATATTGTGTTTCCTTTCGAAAGTTTATTTGATTTTTGTAAAACGCGATGTTTTGTGAATTTTGCGTACAAAACATTTCACCAAAGTAAAGGCTGAACTGTAATTATATCATAGCATTATTTATTTTATTTTTAAATTACGTATAAAATTTAAGTTTCTAAAATATAATTTAGGAGCAGACTAGTGAATAAATAAATTGGAGGGGAATGTATTGGAGCTTATTAAAAAAAATATACATATGAATGGATTAAAAGGAAAAGCTGTGAACCAAATTACGTTAGAGGATGATTATAATGTACCAGATAGCAAAGCAGATGTACTTAATATAATCCAAGAAAATAGTAATATAGATATTACAGAAGTAAAAGCTGCAGATGGTCATGCGCTTGTAAGAGGAAAATTAAAATTTAAAATATTATATGTTAGTGATTCATCAGAAGATAAAATACAAAGCTTATCAGGAGAAATACCATTTGAAGAAACGATTAATATCGAAGGAGCAGAAGATGGTGACAGTATTAAAATTAAATGGGAAACAGAAGATTTTAATGTTTCAATGATAAACTCGAGAAAAATCAGTATAAAGGCAATTATTACATTTATTCTTATGGTTGAGCAAATCGTAGATGAGCAAACTACGGTAGACATATCCGGGGAAAATGATGTGCAATGCTTGAATAAGGGGTTAGACATTGTAGAGCTAGCAGTGAACAAGAAAGACATTTTTAGGATTAAAGATGAAATAACAGTTAATTCAAATAAACCCAATATATATGAAATTGTTTGGACTAGTGTACAATTAAGAAATACGGAAATTAAGCTTATGGATAATACCATTTCAATTAAGGGAGATTTAGATATATTTGTATTATACAAAGGAGAGGACGAGGAAAGATCGCTTCAATGGATGGAGACAACATTGCCATTTAGTGGAACCGTAGATTGCAGTGGCTGCCACAGCGATATGATAAGTGACGTAGATGTGTCCATAGACCACAGTGATATTGAAGCAAAACCAGATTATGATGGCGAACAAAGACTAATTAATCTAGATGGAGCGCTAAATCTGGATATAAAATTGTATGAAGAAAATCATGTTGATATTGTATCGGATGTTTATTCACCACAAATGGAATTAACGGCGGTTACGCAAAAAGGCAATTTTGAAAGTCTTGTTGTTAAAAATTTTGCTAAATTACGAGTAACAGATAAAATTAAAATTCAAAACAATCAATCTAGAATTTTACAAATTTGCCACAGCACCGGAAATGTAAAGGTAGATGAAGTGATTCCATTAGAAGATGCCGTGAGCGTAGAGGGCGTAATAGAAGTCTGTATTTTATACATAACTGCAGATGATACGGTTCCATATAATGTAGTAAAAGGAGTGATACCTTTTAATCACATTGTGGAAGCAAAAGGCATGAATGAAAGTTCCGTATATAATGTGAAAGCAGATTTAGAGCAACTTTCTAGCACGATGTTGGATAGTGAAGAAATAGAAGTGAAAGCAGTTATTAATCTAAATGCAATTGTGTTGAATAAAGTAGTGGAAGATATTATTACTGAGGTGAATGAGTCACCACTTGATTACTCTAAGTTAGAGACATTACCAGGAATTGTTGGCTATATTGTTAAAAACGATGACACATTGTGGAAACTGGCTAAGAAATACTATACAACAGTGGATAAGATCAAGGAGACCAACGATATGAACAATGATTTCGTAAAAGTGGGAGATAGTTTACTGATTGTTAAAAATGTATAATTAGCAGGAGTTATAAATTATGATATAAAAAGCTATTATAAAACTAACAGGTTACGTTAGAATTGTAATAGCTTTTTACTTGATATGATGAAAGTTCAACGAATTTCTCTATAATTAGAAGGTATTACATGCCTAAATGCAATTTCATGCATTTTGTGTACATCGCAAAGCGGTAACTATGAAGGTACTGAATAGTTACGAAAAACTAACTATTCAGCGTCAGTAGTATTGCTAGAAGTACCAGATTCCTCACGCCAAGCATCAAATTTCTCCATAACGGCATCATAAGTTTTTGAAGATATTTCAGGTAAATCTTTTCCCCAAGCTTTCGTAGCTTCATTATATCCTTTTACAAAAGCTTCTTGCATTGCATCGATTTTAGAAGGATCGCCTCCAGTCAATGCTTTAGCAAATGAAAAAATACGCTCAGAGGTTTGGTTGACACCCCAATACCCATCTTCAGAAATTTCTTCTGTAGCAGCATCAGCGGTCTCTTGATCTACAGTAATATCACCTTTTTGCAGTAAACTCCATATGTCATCAATATTATTCGAAACGCTTCCTTGCTTAGAGATTAATTTATATACCAAATCTTGCAATTGGTTAAGACGAGCATCCGAATCAGATTTTAACTGATTTACAAGATTCGTATTTTGCGTATAAAGACCTTTTACAGTTGTAGATTCAGGTTTTTCATATATGACACCAGATTTTTGTTCAGTAAGGTGAGACGTAGTGTCTTCTGATTTTTTAGTAGCTTTTTCTGAGTCAGTATTTTTGCTTGAAGTAGTAGTATTAATTGAAGTAATTGAAGTAATTGAAGTGGTTTTTATAATTCCGTTTATATCCATAATATTTACCCTCCTTGGTAATGAAAAGATACACTAGTTATATAATAATATCGTCCATTGTCGTAAAATACTTAACCACAAACATTGCAATTTTAAAAAAACATGGTTATAATGTATACAGAATACAACATTATTATAGGGAGTTAAAACGCTGGAGGAAAGTGATGGAACAAATTAAACTAAAGGCACTTGCTAAGATTAATTTAGGTCTCGACGTTGTTAGGAAAAGAGAAGATGGTTATCATGAAGTGCGTATGATTATGCAGACAATTAATATGTATGATAAGATAACGATTAAAAAAATTAATGAACATGATATTAAAGTGAAAACAAATTTATATTATTTACCTAATAATGAAAATAACTTAGTGTACAAAGCGGCCAAATTATTGTTGGATGAATTTGAAATACAACAAGGGGTAAGTATTAACCTTGAAAAATATATTCCAGTAGCGGCCGGTATGGCGGGTGGAAGTTCAGACGCAGCGGCGGTTTTGATTGGTGTTAACAAAATGTTTAAACTAGCTTTAACTAGAAAACAATTAATGGAACGCGGTGTTAAAATTGGTGCAGATGTACCCTATTGCATCATGCGTGGTACAGCGTTAGCAGAAGGTATTGGAGAGGTTCTTACCTCGCTGAAACCAATACCAAAGTGTTATGTACTGATAGCAAAACCAGGAATTAGTGTATCAACAAAATTTGTTTATGGGAATTTGAGAGCCAATGAGATTGTAAATCATCCAGACATAGATGGCATGATAGAAGCAATTGACCAGGGCGATTTATCTGGTATTACGGATAAAATGGCTAATGTTTTAGAGGATGTTACTATCAAAGAATATCCTGTAATAGATGAAATTAAAAATATGATGAAGAAGAATGGCGCATTAAATGCAATGATGAGTGGAAGCGGCCCAACTGTGTTTGGGATTTTTAATGACTATGAAAAAGCTAAAATAGCTTGTCAAGTTATAAATTCAAATCCAATTGTAAAGCAAGTGTATCTAACAAGTGTATATAATAATAGGAGGTAAGTTCTAATGAATGACAGTTTAAAAGTAAATATCAACGAATATTTGCCACTTAGAGATGTTGTATTTAATACATTAAGACAGGCTATATTAAAAGGTGAATTAAAACCAGGAGAGCGTTTGATGGAAATTCAATTGGCTCAAAGATTAGGTGTTAGTAGAACACCAATTAGAGAAGCAATCAGGAAGTTAGAACTAGAAGGCTTAGTTACTATGGTTCCAAGAAAAGGTGCAGAGGTAGCTAAAATAACTGAAAAAAGTTTGAGAGATGTGCTGGAAGTAAGAAAAGCACTTGAAGAGCTTGCTATGCAGATTGCTTGTGATAAGGTAAATGATGACACGTTATATGATTTGGTTGTTGCGCTTGAAGATTTTAAAAAAGCGATTAACTCAAAAGAATTAACAGCTATAGCAGAAGCGGACGTTAATTTTCATGATGTAATATATAATTCTACGAATAATGAGAAATTGATACAGATATTAAATAATCTTCGCGAACAAATGTATCGATATAGAATAGAATATATCAAGGATTACAGCAGTCATGAAAGAATTATTGAAGAACATGAAATGATGATAGAGTGTTTAAGAAAACAAGATAAAGATAGAGCGACAGTAATTATATGCAATCATATTGATAACCAAGAAATGGCTGTCATTAATAGTATTAAAGAAAGCGAATAAGTAAGTAAGTTTATGTCAATACTTCCAATATATTACATATGGAGGTTTTGAGATGAAAAAAATAAAAAAATTTATTATTCTAATTGCGGTGTTTATGATTGCAATTTTAATGATGGGTCAAATGAATTTTGGCAAAGCAAATGGAATGCTAACCAATTATCAAAAGCAACAAAATTATCAAAAGCAAGAAAATTTGCAAAATACGCTTGCTCAAAAAATAATTCGTTTTCACGTTATTGCAGATAATGATAGTGATGCTTCTCAACAGCTAAAAATAAAGGTAAAAGATAAAACACTTGTGTATTTGAAGACGCTTTTCACTGGAAAAGAAGATTTAGAAACTACACGTGAAATTATTGAAGAAAATTTATCCAATATAGAAAATTTTGCATTAGCGGTTGTTAAAAGCGAAGGATATGAATATAATGTAAGTGCAGGACTTGAAACCTGTTATTTTCCGATAAAGGAATATGGAAGCCTTATATTTCCAGCTGGATACTATAAAGCACTTAGGATAAAACTGGGGAAGGCCGAAGGTAGGAATTGGTGGTGTGTCATGTATCCCAATTTGTGTTTTGTAGATGGTACATATGCAGTTGTAAGTGATGAAGTGAAAGAAACATTAGCAGGTATGCTAACACCTGAAGAATACCATATGCTTTTAGATGGAAGTAAAACAAAAGTATCTTTTAAATATTTAGACGATATTAAAGATTTCATTAAAAAAAATAATATAAAGATTCCTTAGAAAAATAAATAATTTTTATTTAGCCTGCCACTTATCCCAATAAGTCAGCTTTAGTTAAATGGAAGGTAGTTTGGAGGATAGAATGAGTTTAATCATGAATGAAATAGAGGAGCCTGATTATGAGGCATCAATAGGAGTGTTTGACTCAGGAGTGGGCGGACTAACCGTAGCAAGAGAAATTATGCGACAGATGCCAAATGAACGTATTATATATTTTGGAGATACAGCGCGAGTTCCTTATGGAGGAAAATCTCAAACTATAATTATAAAATATTCCAGACAAATTGTAAGATTTCTTAAAACCAAGAAGGTTAAAGCAATTGTTGTTGCGTGTAATACGGCTAGTGCATATGCGCTTGATACATTAGAAGCTGAAATTGATATTCCGATTATTGGTGTAGTAAAACCAGGTGCCAAAGTTGCAGCAGAATCTACGCGAAATGGAATTATTGGTGTGACAGGAACGGAAGGTACTATTAATAGCGGAATCTATTCAGAGTTTTTACATATTAGAAATAAAGATTTGACGGTCATTGGTAAGGCATGTCCATTATTTGTTCCACTGGTAGAAGAAGGTTGGATAAAAGATAGCATTACGGAAGAAGTGGCATATCGCTATTTAAGTGAATTAAAAGAGTCTGGAATTGACACTTTGATTTTAGGTTGCACCCATTATCCATTGATTCGTTCTACGGTTAGAAAAGTGATAGGTGAGGGCGTTACACTAGTGAATCCAGCTTATGAAACTGCGCGTGAACTTAAGGTGTTATTAGAAAAATATCATCTTCTTAATAGGACGGAAAATGATGGAATGGGACATGAATTTTATGTCAGTGATGCGCCTGATAAGTTCAAACAATTTGCAAATTCAATTTTGCCATATGAGATAGAAACGACAAAACTAATTAATATTGATGAATTTTAGGTGATTGAGTGAAGCAAACTTCACGATTACGGTTAGGTGCATATAAGTGCACGATTGGGGGCAATAAATGACAAAAGAAGTAATACTAAGTATAGCAGGACTTCAATTTGAAAATACAGAAGTAGATACAAGAGAACCGGTTGAAGTTGTTACGGTTGGAGAATACTATAATAAGAATGGCAAACATTATATTATGTATAATGAAGTGACGGAAGGCTTTGAGGGCAATACAAAAAACACGGTAAAAATTACGGAAGAATCCTTAGATATTATGAAAAAAGGTGTAACAAACGTGCATATGGTATTTGAGCGAGATAAGAAGAACTTGACCTGTTATAACACTCCTTATGGAAATCTTATGATAGGAATTGCTGCAAAAAATGTTGAAATTAAGGAAGAAGAAGAAAATATAGATGTAAGTGTTGATTATGCATTGGATGTAAATTATGAACATTTGGCTGATTGTCAAATTTCAATTAATATAAAGTCTAAAAACGCAAAAGATTTTTCTTTGGAACAACAAAAGTAACAAAACAGGAACGATGTTATGAAAATCACATATGTTATTATAAAACTATAATTTGAGGCTTTAAATAATGAGTTATTTTGATGATGCAGGGAATATGTCGCCTTATTTTCAACCATTTAACTTGGCACCAACACAGTTTTCAACACAGAGTTTGGGACAGATTCGAGTGCGCTGCACCACACTTGGATTAATTCCTATTGAAAACGCCACTGTAGTAATAACATATCCAGAACAACCAACCAATATAATAGAACAATTAATTACAAATAGTTCAGGCTTGACTAACATAGTATTTTTGCCTGCTCCTAACATAGATTATAGTCTAGAGCCATCTTCTGTAAGACCGTATTCCTTATATGATATTAGGGTTAACGCATTGGGTTATGAAACTGCGATTTTTTATAATATTGAAATACTTGCAGATATAATTTCGGATCAGAATGTAACACTTAACCCATTGCTAAAGGGAGAAGATGAAACAGAAAAATTCATCATATCACCCCATACACTTTATGGAGAATATCCACCGAAAATTCCAGAAGCTGAAATAAAGCCTGTGGAGGAATCAGGTGAAGTTGTTTTGAGTCAGGTTGTTATTCCAGAATTTGTTATAGTTCATGATGGAATACCAACGAGTGAGGCGCCCAATTACTGGGTGAAATTTCGAGATTATATAAAAAACGTAGTTTGTAGTGAAATATATGCGACTTGGCCAGAGTCGACTATTTACGCTAATGTGTTAGCAATTTTGTCATTTACCTTAAACCGTGTGTACACAGAATGGTATTTTAATAAAGGATTTGATTTTACTATTACTTCTTCAACTGCTTATGATCACAAATGGATTAATGGCAGGAATATTTATCAAAATATTAGTTTTATAGTTGATTCGGTTTTTGTGAATTACTTATCCTTTCCAAGTGTAAAACAGCCAATACTTACACAGTATTGTGATGGAAATAGAATTCAGTGCCCTAAATGGATGTCACAATGGGGATCGAAATCATTAGGTGACGACGGATATTCTGCCATTGAAATCATTAGAAATTATTATGGAGACTCTATGTATATTAATACGGCTACACAGGTTTCTGGTGTTCCTGTATCATGGAATAACAAGGATTTAGTGATTGGGTCTCGTGGAGATAGTGTCAAGACAATCCAAGAACAGTTAAATAAAATTGCAAGTGCATATCCAGCCATACCAAAATTAAGTGTAGATGGTATCTATGGACCTAAGACTTCGGCATCTGTTAAAGTCTTTCAAAGTGTTTTTTCTTTGCCAGAAACTGGGGTTGTGGATCGGGCGACGTGGTATAAAATATCGCAAATTTATGTTGGGGTAAGTAAAATGATACAATGAAATGTTCTTATTAAATAAAAAAGGTATTGCATGAGTGAATGAATACTCGTGCAATACCTTTTTTATTTAATAGGAAAACTCTACAAACAGACATTTTATTATGTTTATTTTTTTGCTTTAGGTTTTATATATTTGGATGTCATTTTTTTGAAAAATCCTTGCTTTTTAGCAGGAGGTTCAAGAGGTCCTCGGATGCCTTTTACACTTGTTATGTAAATACCACTAACAACTGCTTTGACTTCCTTTTTAACAGGAACAAGATCAAAAATTTTCTCATCACATATTAAAGTCATAACTTTAGGTCCGACTTTAGCTTTAATGATAGGAAGTTTAGAACCACGAAGTAATCGAGGTGTCTGCTCTAATACTAAAGCAGGTAAACCAGCTTCCTTCAGTTTCAAACGCTTCTTATCAATAATTAACATTGTTACATTCTGTGAAGATGACTCAATCTGCTGTTGCTGAGCGGTTTGTTTTTTCTCAAGTCTTTTACCAAAAAAGTATAGACCAACTAAAATTGCTATTAATACAACTACAACAATTATTATAATCTTAATTGCCACGAATAAATCCTCCTTAAAATTCAAATTACATGTGTCTTATGCTATTTGTTATAAAACATACTGACGTAAACTATATTTTAGCATTGTTTTAAAAAAAGTTCAAGTAGTTCATTTGTTAAAAATTTCAGCTTATGATTTGTTAAAAATTTCAGCTAAATTTTCACCAAATTTAAATTTGTTTCTATTGGTTAGCAATCTCTTTTTCTTAAAGTTTAAGGAGATAAATTGATATTTAAATATGGTAGTTTCTCATTAATATAGGATACCAGGGTCAAAAGGTCATGTGTTTCATGCTAGCATGAAAAAACATGACTTTGGGACCCGCAAAACATGAGAAAGTAGCCCGAACAGGGCGGATTTTGAATGTTTTTAGGATTGTGGGAGCACAAAGTGCGTAACGATCCGTAGGTATCAGGTGTCAAAATACCTTTTGACACCCTAATCTAATATAGTTATGAATCCCAATTTTCATAGCTTGTGTTGTAAATCTAAATATAATATTATATAAAATAGATACTATAAAACAAACAAAATTAAACCGTTAGAGGTAATAGAATGTTATATGATAAAGATATCCGTGAACCACTTTTTGATTACTTAGAGGAGAAATACCACAAAGTTCGTATTTTGGAAGAAAAGAGAATGGGACGTTCGCGTGCAGACACCATTATGATAACCGTGGACAGTATTATTGGTATTGAAATCAAAAGTGATGCAGATACATATGAAAGATTAAAACGTCAAGTAAAAGACTACAATAAATTTTGTGATAAAAACTACATTGTAGTTGGAAAATCACATGCAAAACATATTGAAAAGCACGTACCAATTGAGTGGGGAATCTTAATTATTGATGAGAGAGAAGACGGGATTGTAATTGATGAAAAGCGTGAATTACAAGACAATCCAAAACGAAAAATGGATTGGCAGATTCGCTGGCTCTGGCGACCAGAACTAAATCACATTTTAGAGTTAAATCATTTACCCAAATATAAACAAAAAAATAAAGCATTTGTACAACAAAAGCTATTGGAGAAGGTTGAAATAGAAATATTAAAATGTCAAATGTGTGAAGAATTATTTGAACGTGATTACACGCTGTGGGACGAAATGATGGAGGAATATTTAATTCAGAAGAAATAATTGACACAGGAATTGTGACAGTAAAAAAGCAGGAATTGTGCTGTAATCATCTGTTCATAGGAACACAATCCGTTGGGTGCTATTTACATGGCAGATTCTTATTATAAAGAACGATTATTCCCAAAATGAGAGGAAGAAAACGGTAAAACGAAAACGTTATATAATTATGATACAATCTTTAATGGCTTGTGAAAGACCTAATTCTAGGAGCGTGATTGCTGGATAAGTGATGTTAGTTACTGAGGGAAATAGTAAATAAGTTATGAAAATCTACATTGTTAGTAATATTTTTTAAAAAAATCCGATATAATATAATGAAAAACACTATCAATGGGGGATATATAAACAAAAACATTAGAAATGCTGAGTTTTCTTGGGGAGGAATACAGATGATAAAAATAGCAATGTGTGATGAAAATGAAAAAGACATAGTTATTATAAAAAAGTTTATTGTTGAATATATGAATAAAAAGAGTCTTTCACATACAATATGGACATATAAAACAGGAGATGAACTTCTAGAAAGTAATCATTATTTCAATGTTGTTTTTCTGGATGTTGTTATGGGTGAAGGAATAGATGGAATTAATGTAGGAAGAAAATTCCGTTCCATAAGCAGAAAGACAAAAATAATTTATACAACAGGTTTTCATCAATATATGGATCTGGCATTTAATGAAGTCCATGCCTTTGCATATTTGGAAAAACCAATTACGAAAGAAAAAATTAATCTCCAACTGGATGATGTGTTACATATTTGTAATGAGGAAAAACAGGTTGTGACTTTTGAAGTGACTAGGATAGTAGAAGATTGTCACATAGATATAATGATAAAAGAATTTGATGTGGATGATATTTATTATTTTGAATATGTGAATAGAAGAATTAAGATAAGAACTGTGAAAGGTGATTTTTATTTCATGGATCAGATGAAAAATTTAATCAGTAAAATGAGAGGGTATGTATTTGAGAGTTGCCATCAGAGTTACCTGATTAATCTAAAATATGTGAAAAAACTGAAGGGTTATGATTTATATTTGAAAAATGGCGAGAAATTACCCATATCCCAAAAGAAGTCAGCTGAATTTCGAAAAAAAATAAATAAGTATATACAGAAAAGTATATAGGATATATAATGGAACGTTACAGAAAATCAGCACATATAAAACATCATATTGTATAGATTATAAAATACAGGGAAACTGTCAGATAAAGGAAGTGTAAATACTAATTATTGCAATCTAAATGCACCATATCAGAAAGAGGAGATTGAAGTAGGACATGAGTTTTTTAGAAGAATAAAGTCCATATGAAGTATTTTGAATTCAAGTAAAATGTGAAAAACAGTTACATAATTTAATGAACCAAATTTGAAGGTCGTATTCAAAATATAAAACACGTTCACACAAGGAGAAAGTTGTTTTATATTTCAGTAAATTCATAATTTTGATGATAAAAACTGTTAATTATACATAAGAACTGTCTGTTTTGCGGACAAGGTTGACAGAAAAAAATAGAAAAGTATAATAAGTATAGACAGATTAACTTTATGCAAGGGAGAATCAACACACAAGGGAGAATCAACACACAAGGATAGGGTTGACCAATTAAACGACAACTCTTATCAATAATTGAAGGGAGAATATTATGAGCAAAATCAGTTTAAAAGTACAAAGAAAAATAATGTTTATACTGAGTACTGTTTTAATTTCATCAATACTTTTTGGAAGTGGGAATTTAGTAGTATATGCAGAAGAAGTGGAGAATATAATTCCCAATGAGATTTATGAACAGCAGGAGAAAATTAATGAAATTAGTTTGTTAGAGGATACTGTACCTATGGTAGTTAGTGAAGATGAGGTATTAACTGAAATAACTCAAAATGAGGTTGAAGCAAATATTATTGAGCGCCCTTATGATGGAGAAGCAGAAATTACTGCAGCATCTAAATATGCTGTTGCAACAATAAATGATATGGACAATACGAACCCCAATTATGCGTATATAGTTTCCAATAATAATGTGATGCAAGGGACTATTGAAACTGAGGATGAGTACCGTTAATACGGTATTAGAAGCAGGTACATATTTTGTTGCAGTTAATGGGTATGAAGGTATCGGTAACTTTGCTTTTGCTTATTATGAAAGCTCAATAGATGCTGACTATGAAATTAATGATTATTTCAATGCGGCAAATGAGGTCGCATTAAGCACAAACTTAGTAGGAGTAATTGATAATCCAAACGACTTCGATTATTATAAATTTACAATTTCACAACCTACCATAATGAGATATAGTATAACTAATACAAATGATTATGTGCTTGCATATGCAGGAAGTACTGGAAGTGCCCCTATAATAATTGACGGAAATATGATTAAGGTGCAACCAGGAATATATTATTTCGCAGTTTACAGTCCAACAGGAACATATGATTCTGATACTTCTTATACGGTGAACTTTAAGAAAATAGGAGAATATGCGGATGAAAGTATAGTACCTTTACGTGCTATTCATGAGTCTTCAGGTATTGTTTTTCAGACAAACGTTTTAGGAACCAAATATTATGTTAATGGAAATGCAATTGATATAAGCTATTCTTATCAATTTTCAGCTAACAATTCTGGTGGAAGTCAGAATTATAATATATCACTTCAGTCAATGGATGGTATGCGGTGTCAAATTTGGAATGAAGAAGTACAAGGCCCAGATGTGGTCTATTATCATTCATCTACTAGACCATACATAAATGTTGGCAGTAAAAATTTGTTAAGACTTATGTTTTATACAGATTTCAGATGCTTTTAAAATTACTATATCAGAAGAAGCTCAAAACAATTATCGATCATATGTAAATAATTTAAGTGATTCTGCTAATCTTAGTGATATTAAAACGGATTTATATAAGGAATTATTGTCAAAGTCTGTAGTTGATATAACTGGTTTAACAGAATCTAATTTTCATAAACAATTTATGAACCAAAACACACAGATTAGAGATAGTAAAGGAAGCGATTGTAGTGCAACAGAACTGTCAACAAGTTGTTTTGAGGTTTATACAAGTATGTATGATGAAATCAAGAGTGGATACGCTGATGGAACGAGAGAAATTTGGATTATTGATTCAACAATAGAAAATGGATTTAGAAAAGTGACTGAGGACGAAGAAATTTCTGCATTGGATTCCGCATATGATTTTTATTCGCAGGTAGTAGATGCATATGTAAATTCAGGAGATATTAGTAAAAAAATAGAGAATGCAATGAATCAATTGCAGCTGGATTTGCAAAATCAAGAGTCTATAAGAACATCGCATAATGAAGATGAGGATAAAGATAAAGGGATTTCAGATATTCATGACCGATTGTTGAAGGCAGCACAGTTATGGAAAAATGGTTATTCCATAAATACAAATAATTTATCATCTTTGTTTAGGAAAATAGTTGATAATACGGTTATAATGGGATTAAATACCTGAAAATTGTTCCAAGTTAATTGGACACCTAAACACTATTGTCAGGAGAGGTATTTATAAAAGAATAGGAAAAGCGTTGCAGTTATGCCCGAACATTTACTTCGCAAATAAATGTTCGGGCATAATTGTTTTTTGAAACAAAAATATTTTCAAGATTATTTAATTCAGAAGAAGTAATTGACAACCAAGAGCAAGAAGTATTATAATATCCACAGTTATAAATAAAAGGTAAAGACTATGACGGAGAAAGTAAATTATTTTTGAAAGTCCAAGCGAGCTGGAGATGGTGTGAGTCCGGTACAAGTAGAAAACTATTGAATATCACTTCTAAGTTGCAGGCTGAAAGTTCAAAGGGCGAATCAATTATAGGCAAGATGGTTTGTTTGTTTTGGATATTAAGTACTGACGGATTTCCATCGTTAAAAGGAATGCGTATAGAGATATTTGCAATAGCAGATATTATAGGTATGTAAAATAGGTGGTGTAACGATATTATTATTCTTCGTCCTGTTTTTGGGGCGGGGATTTTTTTGTTTGATTATGCGTGGAATATACAAGTATTAAATTGCAAATATTCAGGTGGTAGGGAAAATGCTAACAAATTAAAACTTATGAATGGAGGAAAAAATATTGTACGAAAAAGTATCTACAAATCTCAACTTTGTTGAGAGAGAAAAAAAGACAGAAAAATTTTGGGAAGAAGAAAATATTTTTGAAAAAAGTATAGATAGCCGAAAAGAAGGGGATACCTATACATTCTATGATGGACCACCAACGGCAAATGGTAAACCTCACATCGGTCATGTATTAACGCGTGTTATTAAGGATATGATTCCACGTTACAGAACGATGAAAGGGTATATGGTTCCAAGAAAAGCTGGATGGGATACTCACGGACTTCCAGTAGAACTTGAAGTAGAGAAGATGCTTGGTCTTGACGGGAAAGAGCAGATTGAAGAATATGGTTTAGAACCATTTATTGAGCACTGTAAGACAAGTGTTTGGCAGTACAAAGGAATGTGGGAAGACTTTTCTGCTACCGTAGGATTTTGGGCTGATATGGAACATCCATATGTAACCTATGATAATAATTATATTGAATCTGAGTGGTGGGCATTAAAAGAAATATGGAATAAAAAACTTCTATATAAAGGCTTTAAGATCGTTCCATATTGTCCACGTTGTGGAACACCCTTGTCTTCTCATGAAGTAGCACAAGGCTACAAAGATGTTAAAGAGAAGTCAGCAATTGCAAAATTTCCTGTGAAGGGTGAAGATGCTTATATCTTAGCATGGACAACAACACCTTGGACATTGCCATCTAATGTAGCACTATGTGTTAATCCAAATGAGGCATATGTAAAGGTTAAATCAGAAGACAATATATATTATTTAGCAGAAGCACTCTGTGATAAAGTGTTAGGCGAAGACAATTATCAAATATTAGAGTCATATACAGGTAAGGATCTTGAATATAAAGAATATGAACCATTATTTCCATTTGCAGTAGAGAGTAGTAAAAACCAAAATAAAAAAGCATTTTATGTTACTTGTGACACATATGTAACGTTAACAGATGGTACTGGAGTGGTTCATATTGCTCCTGCATTTGGTGAAGATGATGCTAGCGTAGGAAGAAATTATGACTTACCTTTTATTCAGTTTGTAGATTCCAAAGGTGAAATGACCAAAGAAACGCAGTGGGAAGGCGTTTTCTGTAAAAAAGCCGATCCATTGGTTTTAAAAGCGTTAGAGGAAAAAGGGCTGTTATTCTCAGCGCCTAACTTTGAACATAGTTATCCTCATTGCTGGAGATGCGATACACCACTGATTTATTATGCAAGAGAATCTTGGTTTATCAAAATGACTGCGGTAAAAGAAGAACTGATTAAGAATAATAATACAATTAACTGGATTCCAGAAAGTATAGGAAAAGGACGTTTTGGAGATTGGTTAGAAAATGTTCAAGATTGGGGAATTAGCCGTAACCGTTATTGGGGAACTCCTCTTAATGTGTGGGAATGTAACTGTGGTCATATGCATTCGATTGGTGGCATTGAAGAACTTAAATCGATGTCAGATAATTGTCCAGATAATATTGAACTACACAGACCGTACATCGATGAAGTGACAATTAAATGTCCGCAATGTGGAGAGCAGATGAAAAGAGTACCAGAAGTAGTGGATTGCTGGTTTGACTCAGGTGCAATGCCATTTGCGCAGCACCATTATCCATTTGAGAATCAAGATTTATTTAAGGCACAATTCCCAGCAGATTTTATTTCGGAAGCGGTAGATCAGACAAGAGGATGGTTTTATTCCTTGCTTGCAGAGTCCACTATATTATTCAATCAGGCACCATATAAGAATGTTATAGTACTTGGTCATGTTCAGGATGAAAATGGACAGAAAATGTCAAAGTCCAAAGGAAATGCAGTAGATCCTTTTGATGCACTAAATGAATATGGAGCAGATGCAATTCGCTGGTATTTTTATGTTAACAGTGCACCATGGCTTCCAAATCGTTTCCACGGAAAGGCAGTAGTGGAAGGCCAGCGTAAATTTATGGGTACTCTATGGAATACGTATGCATTCTTTGTTTTATATGCTAATATTGATGAGTTTGATGCTAGCAAATATACATTAGAGTATGACAAACTAGCGGTTATGGATAAATGGCTTTTATCAAAATTAAATTCTGTAGTCAAAGCAGTAGATTCGAATCTGGACAATTACAAGATCCCAGAAGCAGCAAGAGCGTTGCAGGAATTTGTAGATGATATGAGTAATTGGTATGTTAGACGAAGTCGTGAACGTTTCTGGGCAAAGGAAATGCCACAAGATAAAATTAATGCATATATGACGCTATATACAGCATTAGTTACAATCTGTAAAACAGCAGCACCAATGATTCCATTTATGACAGAAGATATTTATCAGAACTTGGTAAGAAGCGTTGATAAAACAGCACCAGAGAGTATTCACTTATGCGATTTTCCTAAAGTAGAAGAAGCACAGATGGATAAAGAATTAGAAAAGAATATGGATGCAGTTCTAGACATCGTGGTAATGGGGCGTGCCTGCAGAAATACGGCAAATATTAAGAATCGTCAGCCAATTGGAAATATGTTTATTAAAGCACCTTATGAATTATCTGAATTTTACAGTGAAATTATTCGTGAGGAATTAAATGTAAAAGTGGTTAAGTTCACAGAGGATGTAAGAGCATTTACATCTTATAGCTTCAAACCACAGCTTAAAACAGTAGGTCCCAAATATGGTAAAATGCTAAACCAAATTCGTCAAAAATTAGCAGAGTTAAATGGTAATGAAGCGATGGATGAGATTAATACAACAAGCGAACTTAACCTTGACATAGATGGCGAAAAAGTTGTATTATCAAAGGAAGATTTGCTAATTGACATGGCACAAACAGAAGGCTATGTATCAGATGGTAATAATGAAATAACAGTAGTATTAGATACGAACTTAACGCCAGAACTTGTAGAGGAAGGATTTATACGAGAATTAATTAGTAAAATCCAGACGATGAGAAAAGAAGCAGGATTTGAAGTTATGGATAAGATTATTGTTTACCATGATAAAAATGAAAATATAGCTAAGATTTTCAATGGTTTTTTTGAAAAGATTAAAAGTGAAGTATTAGCGGTAGACATTATAGCAGGTGACACAAAAGGTTTTGTAAAAGAATGGAATATTAATGGCGAAATGGTTATGATAGGCGTTGAAAAGCAGTAGTTGAGCTGATTGTTAACATATTCATGAAAGGAGGTGCCCCAAAAGAGCAAATGTTTTAGCATTTGATTAAAATGCAAACATTTAAGGCTTATTTTGGGGTGCCTTTTTGTTATATGGCGCGAAAGTGTCTGCAAGCAGACACTTTTTTATATAATAGGATAGTTCTACGAACTTCCCTATTATATAAAAAGGCACTACGTGCCAAAATGCGCACCTCGTGGATAGGAAGTTTATTGCTACGCAATCCACTCGGGCGCGAGAGTGTCTGCAAGCAGACACTTTTTTATCATGAAAAATAATAGAATACTTTTTATCATGGTATAAAATCGAACTTTTAGGACATACAAAAGAGTACACGAATGAAGGAGGATTTAACATGTATAATGAACAATTTGAAAAAGAAAAATTCAAAACAAGTGTTAAGGAAAGCGTTAAAAATTTCTTTCGAAAGACAATTGATGAGGCTTCGCCACTTCAAATTTTTCAAGCGGTATCTTACGCAGTCAAAGAGGTGATTATTGATAATTGGTTAGATACACAGAAACAATTTGAAGTAGATGACCCTAAGTTTGTATATTATCTCTCAATGGAATTTCTTATGGGAAGAGCATTAGGAAATAACCTGGTTAACTTGAGGGCCTATACGGAAGTAATAGAAGCACTTGATGAGCTTGGTGTAGATATTAACACTGTAGAAGATATGGAAGCGGATGCAGCTTTAGGTAATGGTGGACTGGGCAGACTAGCAGCATGTTTCTTAGATTCGTTGGCAACTCTTGGATATCCAGCATATGGATGTGGAATTCGTTATCATTTTGGTATGTTTAAACAAAAAATAGAGAATGGGTTTCAAAAAGAAGTTCCAGATTATTGGTTGGAGCATGGAAATCCGTTTGAACTGAAATTGACGGAATACGCAAAAGAAGTTAAATTTGGTGGTTACGTTAGAGTTGCAACAGATATAAACGGGAGAACAAGATTTATTCAAGAAGGATATCAGGCAGTAAGAGCGGTTCCCTATGATATGCCAATAACAGGATATGGCAACGGGTTTGTTAATACATTAAGAATATGGGATGCTGAACCAATGACGCGTTTTCAACTTGATTCCTTTGAGAAAGGTGATTACCAAAAGGCAGTAGAACAAGAAAATCTTGCAAGAAATATTTGTGAAGTATTATATCCCAATGATAACCATTATGCAGGAAAAGAATTGAGATTAAAGCAACAATATTTCTTTATTTCGGCGAGTGTACAGACAGCAATTGAGAAATATAAAAGTACACATACGGATATAAAAAAGTTTTATGAAAAAGCAGTATTTCAATTAAATGACACACATCCTACGGTGGCGGTAGCAGAATTGATGCGAATACTTATGGATGAAGAAGAATTAAGTTGGGAAGAAGCATGGGAAGTAACCACTAAGACATGTGCTTATACAAATCATACTATTATGTCAGAAGCACTTGAGAAATGGCCAATTGAACTTTTTTCCAGATTACTTCCACGTATTTATCAGATTGTTGAAGAAATTAATAGAAGATTTGTTCTTACCATACAAGAAAAATATCCTAATAATCAGGAAAAAATAAGAAAAATGGCTATTATTTATGACGGTCAGGTGAAAATGGCACATTTAGCAATAGCAGCTGGTTTTTCTGTAAATGGTGTGGCCAAACTTCATACAGAGATTCTGAAAAAGCAGACGCTAAAAGATTTCTATGAGATGATGCCAGAGAAATTTAATAATAAAACGAATGGAATTACACAGAGGCGATTTCTAATGCATGGAAATTATCAACTCGCGGATTGGGTTTCTGCTCACATTGGAAAAGAATGGATTGTAGATTTACCACAAATACACAAAATGGCAGTTTATGTGGATGATGAAAAAGCACAACAAGAATTTATGAATATAAAATATCAAAATAAAGTAAGACTTGCCAAATATATAAAGGATCACAATGGATTAGAGGTAGATCCGCGTTCGATTTTCGATGTTCAAGTAAAAAGATTGCATGAATATAAAAGACAGCTATTAAATATTCTTCATATTATGTACTTATACAATGAAATAAAAGATAACCCTAATATGGAGTTTTACCCTAGAACATTTATATTTGGAGGAAAAGCGGCAGCAGGATATCAACGTGCGAAGTTAACCATTAAGTTGATTAATTCAGTTGCTGAGGTCATTAATGCCGATAAATCCATTGATAATAAAATTAAAATAGTATTTATTGAAGATTATCGTGTATCGAATGCTGAATGGATATTCGCGGCTGCTGATGTAAGCGAACAGATATCGACGGCGAGTAAAGAAGCATCTGGAACAAGTAACATGAAATTTATGTTAAATGGAGCACTGACTCTTGGTACAATGGATGGAGCAAACGTTGAAATTATTGATGAGGTAGGGGAAGAAAATGCCTTTATATTTGGAATGTCATCTGATGAAGTTATCCAATATGAGCAAGACGGCAACTATCAGCCAATGGAAATTTTTAATAACGACCAAGATATTAGAAAAGTTTTAATGCAATTAATCAATGGATTCTATTCACCAAATAATCCAGATTTGTTTCGAGAGATTTATAATTCCCTATTAAACACAAATTCAACAGACCGAGCAGATACTTATTTTATTTTAAAAGATTTCAAATCATATGCAGAAGCCCAAAAAAGAGTAGAAGTTTCCTATAGAGATGAAAAGGGATGGGCGAAAAGTGCAATGTTAAATATGGCATGTTCCGGTAAGTTTACATCGGATAGAACGATTCAACAATATGTAGATGAAATTTGGCATTTAGATAAAATTAGTATAAAAGTAAAATAATTGGAAAAAATAGCAAGTAAATGACATAATGTTAATTTGCTTGCTATTTTTTTTATGTATTTATTTACACAAATTAAAAATAATGATATGATATTTATGGAAAATTACGTTATGAGGAAATGAAGGTAATTATGGAAAAAACGGATAAAAAATCGGTCGACCTACAGATAATTATTAGAATACTTATATTAGAAATTATATTTATTTTGGCATTATACAATATATTTATTGTTATGAAGCAGGATAGATTAACTCATAATACACAAAATTGTACGATTATGGTTATGTTATTTACTTTGGCGAGTATCGGCGTTATTATTTACTTAGAGATTAAACGAAGAAAATTACGAAAAATAGAGCATGTAAATGACAATAGTGGAAAGTTGGAATATCTTTCCTTTCATGATTCGTTAACGGGGTTACCAAATAGAGCGTACTTTGATAAAATGATTCCGGTCAAAATGTCAGAAGCTCAATTGGACAATACGAAGGTTTCGGTAGTTTTTGTCGGTTTAGATAATTTTAAAAAATTGAATGATACACTGGGGCATGTGACGGGTGATGCTATTATAAAAGAAGTGGCTAAGAGATTGTTTTCTAATACACAACAAAATATTGAAACAGTAAGATTTGGTGGAGATGAATTTATTGTTGTTAGCTCCGGTCATAAAGATATCTTTGAGATTTCTCATAGTGTGAATAATATAAAACAAGTTTTTAAAAATGGATTTGATATTAATAATAAGAAAATTCACGTTACTGCAAGTTTAGGATATGCCGTTTATCCAGATCAAGCTCAAGAATCAAAGATGCTCTTACAATATGCTGATATTGCGATGTATCATGCGAAAGAGTTGGGCAAGAATAAAGTGCTTATGTTTAAACCTGATATGAGCAATAATATGCAAAATAGAATGTTACTAGAGCAGAAGATAGTTGAATGTATTAAAAATGATGGCTTTGAAATGTACTATCAACCACAATATGATTTCTTCAAAAATCAGTTTAGAGGATTTGAGGCATTAATACGATGGAATGATGAAGAACTTGGCTGGATTAGTCCTGCGATTTTTATACCGATTGCCGAAGAAAGTGGTGACATTATAGAGCTAGGTGAATGGGTTCTGAGAGAAGTATGTAGTACATGGGTTAGCTGGAAGAAAAAATATGGACATGTTGGAATTATATCCGTGAATGTATCTGCAGTTCAATTAACGAAACCGGATTTTGTAGAACTCGTAGATCGGATTATAAAAGAATATAAAATTATTCCAAATGAACTAGAACTTGAGATAACAGAAAGCGTATTTATACATGATATCGAGAGTATAATTATAACATTAAATAAATTGAAAGCAATTGGTGTTAGCTTGTCGCTAGATGATTTTGGAACAGGATATTCTTCGCTTACCTATTTAAAAGATTTGCCAATGGATACATTAAAGATAGATAAGTCCTTTATTAGTAATATAACAGAAAATAATAGGCAGGCAGAGATTACAGACGCACTCATTGAATTGGTGCATAAATTAGATATGGAGACAATTGCTGAGGGTGTTGAGACAAAAGAACAATATGATTTTTTACGTTATATGAAGTGTGATAATATTCAAGGATACTTCACAGGCAAGCCAATGAATGAACAATCAGCAGCAGAATTAATTAAAAATAAATGTTACGCATAAGAAAGCAGAGTAGGTTAATATACTCTGCTTTTTCGCATATATTGTTAAGAAGAAGCAGGAGATGCGTACATGAAAAAATTTTATAAAAATATAATTTCAATTATTATTATTATACTATTGTTGCCATATGTAATTACTACTACGTTCAAAGGAGGGATTAATTTTGCCAAAGAGGATAACACAGTAAGTACAAAGACAGTATTAGTTTATGATAATAAAGTAAAATTAAATCTTGATATTGAACAATATATTATTGGGGTAGTTGCTTCACAAATTCCGATCTATTACGAAAAAGAAGCAATGAAAGCTCAAGCAGTTATTGCCAGAACTTCTGTGATTAAAAAAATTGGAAATAGAGAAAGTATTAATACAAGCGAAATGAACTTAGGGTATATGAATATGGTACAAATGGAAGAATATTGGGGATATGATAGGTTTTTTGAATATTATAATATGTTAGAAGAAATTGTAAATGGGACGAAAGGAGAAGTGCTTGAATACGAAGGAAATCCAATTGAAGCTGCGTTTCATGCAGTGAGTATAGGAACTACAAGAAGTGGTGCTAGTGCGATGAATAATGATGATTATCCCTATCTAACGAGTGTGAAAAGTGAAAAAGATGTGGAATCTGAAGATTATATGACGACAATTACTACTTCCTTTGAAAAAATAAGCGATATATTCCAAGACAATATTACAGAATTACCAGAAATTATCTCATCAGATGAGTTGGGCTATGTAGAAAAAATTAAAATAAATAATCAAATAATTAGTGGAGAAAAATTTAGAAAAAAACTTTCACTTCCATCCGCATGTTTTGAAATGAAACTAGTATCAGGAGCAATAAAAATAACGGTAATAGGAAAAGGTCATGGTTTGGGACTTAGCCAATATGGAGCGAATGAAATGGCCAAAGAGGGAAAAAATTATATAGATATATTAAATTATTATTATCAAAATATCAATATAGTAAATGAATAAAATCTGATAATCGGGCAAACCTATGACTAAAGAGGATAAGTTTTGCTTATTTCTTTAACTTAAAGCAGAGGTGATTATTATGATGAGAAAAAATTTTACGGGAAAGTTTAAGAACAAAGTAGCAGTTGTTGGTGCAATCGCATTTGTAGCAGTTTCAGCTGCGGTCGTAGGAACCAATCTATTATCATCAGACAATACAAAAGATGATAGTACAAACCTTGTTGATTTAAATGAGTTACCAGACACTGCACAAGCCACTACGAGCAATGAAGAGACAAAAGTAGACACAGTGGCAGAAGAAAATATTCAAGCAAATAATTATTCGCCAGAGGAATTTGGTATGGATAATGTAATGGACGCAACAGATGAAGTGAAGGAAGAGACGGATGAAAGTGCTCTGTTAGACAAAGTAGGTGTGAATGATAGCGTATCAGAGGAAGACGATACGGCTATAGCAAGTAATGACACAGTTGCAACAAATGATGATGCAAAGAAGCAAACAACAGTTTCTACAGCAGCAATCCAAACACCAAATTTTCAAGCAGAAAATAAAATGGTGTGGCCAGTATCCGGCAATGTTCTAATTAACTATAGCATGGATAGCACTGTTTATTTTGCAACATTAAACCAATACAAATATAATTCAGCATTAATTATTCAAGGGGACGTTAATACAAAAGTAAGTGCAGCAGCAGATGGTGTGGTTGAGGAGATTTATACAAATGAGGAAACGGGTATTACAATGAAAGTAAATCTTGGAAATGGCTATACCGCTATTTATGGACAATTGAAAGAAACGTTAGTAAAGCAAGGGGATGTTATTGCAAAAGGATCTGCTATAGGTTATATCAGTGAACCAACTAAGTATTATAGTGTAGAAGGTAGTAATCTTTATTTTAAAGTAATGAAAGATAATTCACCAGTCAATCCTATGAATTATTTAGAATAGTGTTAACAAAAATTAATATTTTGAATATAATAACTATATAATGTAGTAAGCCCTTCAACGAGAAACTACATATCTAAAAAATATGCAATCGAACTTTTTTACATTAGCTTCTCGTAGGTATTATAGGGTGAAATACATTGAATACAATACTATTTATGTCGATTGCTTTAGATAGATTAAAGGACGTTTCGTAAGAAATGTCCTTTATATTTTGTAGACGATAAATTATTTTCGTATTATACTAAAACTATAAAATATCAATGATCTATAAGAATCAAGGATTAAGTGTTGGTGTTGGAGTTGGAGAAGCGAATGAATTATACATATATTGTAAAGTGTAGTGATAATACACTTTATACTGGGTGGACAAACAATCTTGAAAAGAGAATAGAGGCTCATAATAGCAAAAAAGGAGCAAAATACACGAAGTCTAGAATTCCTGTTGTATTAGAATATTATGAAACATTTGAAAGTAAAGAAGAAGCAATGAGGCGAGAATACATGATAAAAAGATGGCCCCGAAAGAAAAAAGAGGAGTTAATAAGTTCAAAAAAACGAATTAGTTAATCAATTAAGACTAATCTAACTCGTTTTAGCTTACTATTATAATCCAACTGGCATACCGGCAACAAAGTAGTACATTAATATAAAATGACAAATACTACCGCCCAGAACAAAGAGATGAAATATTTCGTGTGAACCAAAATTGGAATGGTTTTTATTGAAAATAGGAAGCTTTAAAGCATAGATAATTCCACCTACGGTATAAATTAACCCACCAGCTAAAAGCCATCCAAATGCAGCAGCGGAGAGAGCGTTAATCAGTGGTGTAAATGCTAATACACATACCCAGCCCATTGCAATGTACAAAATAGAAGAAAACCATTTCGGACAAGTAATCCAACAAGCTTTAATAATAATTCCGATGAGCGCGATTCCCCATACTAAGAAAAATAGTGTTTTACCAGTTCTGCCACCTAGTACAATTAAGCAAATTGGTGTGTAGGAACCTGCAATTAATACAAAAATCATAATATGGTCAAGCTTTCGTAAGATTCGATTTTTTTTCTCGGATAGATTAAACGAATGGTAAGTTGTACTTGCACCATATAATAGAATCATACTTACTATAAAAATAGCCAATGAAATGATGTGAATCCTATCGGGCTCATTTGCTGCTTTAATAAGCAGCGGGGTTGCCGCGAATAAAGCCATTAACATTCCTATAAAATGTGTGATTGCACTTCCTGGGTCTTTGGGTCTGAATTTCATAATTAACTCCTTTCAAATGAGTGGCTAGTTCAAAGCGATTCGCCCTGCAGGGCTTCTTGTGTAACAATGACAACATGTAGTTATTAATACTATGTGTAGTATATACATATACTACACCATAATATGTATTAAATCAATTAAAAAAAACTTACATTTACATTAAATGGTACTAATAGACCTTGTTATATCGTATTATTTATAGTAACATAAGATAGAACACAATTTTGAAAAATCATGCAATTGCAGAAAAGGGGGACTTAATGTGTACGAAATGTATTGGTTAATTCTTTTTATAGTATTGCTAGTAATAGAAATAGCAACCTTGGGCTTAACAACAATTTGGTTTGCCGGTGGAGCGATTGTAGCATTTGTAGCATGTGTTTTTGGAGCTCCAGTAGGGATTCAGTTAGTGCTATTTTTCTTAGTGTCATTGTTTTTGCTAGTTGTCACAAGACCAATTGCAGTGAAATATCTGAATAAGAATAGAACAAAGACTAATGCAGAAAGTCTTATTGGTGAAACAGGTGTTGTATCATATGATATTAATAATTTGAAAAGTCAAGGCAGTGTTATGATTCATGGTCAGGAGTGGACAGCAAGAACAACAAATGAAGAAGAAACAATAACCAAAGACCACTTAGTAATTATTAAGGCAATCAGCGGAGTCAAACTTATTGTAGAAGAAAAAATGGAGGAAATAAAATAATGCAAATTTTCGTATTAGTACTAATCGTTATCGTTTTATTAATATTAGCATCATGTATTAAAATCGTTCCACAGGCACAGGCACTTATTCTTGAGAGGTTAGGCGGGTATCAAGATACTTGGGGCGTAGGGTTACATATAAGAGTACCTTTTATTGACCGAGTTGCTAAGAAAGTAAATTTAAAAGAACAAGTTGTAGACTTTGCACCACAACCAGTTATTACCAAAGATAATGTAACAATGAGAATCGATACAGTAGTATTTTATCAGATTACAGATCCTAAATTATTTGCATATGGTGTTGAGAATCCACTCATGGCAATTGAGAATCTTACAGCTACTTCGTTAAGAAATATCATTGGTGATTTGGAACTTGATCAAACACTTACATCAAGAGAATTAATTAATACGAAGATGAGAGTAACACTAGATGTTGCGACTGATCCATGGGGAATTAAAGTGAATCGAGTTGAACTTAAGAATATTATTCCACCAGCAGCAATTCAGGATGCGATGGAGAAACAGATGAAGGCAGAACGTGAGAGAAGAGAATCAATCCTTAGAGCTGAAGGCGAGAAGCGATCAACTATTTTAGTGGCAGAAGGTAAGAAAGAATCTGTAATATTAGATGCTGAGGCAGAGAAACAGTCCGTTATTCTTAGAGCAGAAGCAAAGAAAGAAGCTACTATTCGAGAAGCTGAAGGTGAAGCATTAGCAATTGCTAAGATTCAACAGGCTAAGGCAGATGGTCTTCGTTTCTTGAAAGCTGCGAATGCAGATGATGCCGTATTACAGTTGAAGAGTTTAGAGGCTTTTGAGAAGGCAGCAGATGGCAAAGCGACTAAGATTATTGTTCCATCAAACATTCAAGGAATGGCAGGAATGATTAAAGCAATAACAGAGGTTGCTCAAGACAATTAGTTTAATGAGAGAATGTCAGAGATGAAATAACAATAAATGTTGTAAACTAGCATTCATTGTTTGACAGCGGTAGAGGATTTTATAATCCCTGCCGCTGTTTGTGTATCTATTTAGCGCCTAATTGCGTTTGGGTAAAGGAGATAATCTGTATGAATCCTATAATTGATATATCAAAAGAATATGGAATTGTATTAGAAGGTGGTGGAGCAAAGGGAGCATATCAAATTGGAGCGTGGAAAGCTCTGATAGAAGCAGGAATTAAGATAAGTGCAGTGGCAGGAACTTCGGTTGGAGCGTTAAATGCGGCTATGATTTGTATGGGAGATTTAAAAAAAGCTGAAAATTTATGGGAAAACATTGCATACTCGAAGGTAATGGATGTGGATGATAATATAATGGCACATGTGTTTCAAGGAAAGCTGGAAATATCAGAAGCAATAAAACGTTCAATGAAAATGCTTGTTGATGGTGGTGCTGATATTACTCCTTTAAAAAACTTAATTGCAGAATATATTGATGAACCATTTATTCGAAATGGAGACATTAATTTTTATTTGTTGACCTACTCCATTTCGGATATGAAAGAGCTTGATATAGATATGAAAGAAGTGGACGAAGGGATGATGGGTGATTTGCTTTTAGCGAGTGCTTATTTACCTGTATTTAAAAATGAAAAATTACACGGAAAGACTTATATGGATGGTGGAATGTTTAATAACGTACCACTAGAATCACTAATTAAAAGAAACTATAAAGACATTATTATGATTCGTATTTTTGGTATAGGAAGAGAAAAACGAGTTAAAATACCAGAAGATGTAACGATACTATCGGTGGAACCTAGAGTTTATCTGGGGAATATATTGGAATTTGACTGTAAGAAAAGTAAAAGAAATCTAAAAATAGGCTATTATGACACGATGCGCCTAATCTATGGACTCAAGGGGAAAATTTATTATATTGAAGAAAATCACGAAGAGTGTTATTATTTAAATCAGCTGACTCATATTTCAGAAGAGGTTAAAGTTAAACTGTGTGAACACTACAAAGTGGATACCAAAAAGGATATGCTTACTAGAAATTGTGTTGAGTTTGTTTTTGGGGAAATTGCATCAGAACTTAAATTAAGAAAAGAATGGACTTATTGTGAATTATATATAAGCATGCTTGAAGCAACAGCGAAGATTGTGAGAGTACAAAAATACAAAATATATAAGGTGGAAGAACTGAGGGAAAATGTTTTAAATAAAGTTAAAAATAGAAACGACGAATTAAAAGAATTACCTGCTTTTGTACAGGTAATTCTGTAAACTTAAGGTTAGACAAGATGGAGGAAAAGATGAATTTAAAGGGACGTAATTTTTTAACACTGAAAGATTTTACAACAGAGGAAATTGAATATTTATTAGACCTTTCTGCAAAGCTAAAAGAAAAGAAAATAAAAGGAATATTACCAAAGCAGTTTCCTGGGAAAAATGTAGCATTGATTTTTGAAAAGACGAGCACTCGTACTAGATGTGCTTTTGAAGTGGCAGCACATGATTTAGGATTAGGAACGACTTATTTAGATCCAACTGGTTCACAAATTGGAAAAAAGGAAAGTATTGCAGATACAGCAAGAGTTTTAGGCAGAATGTTTGAAGGAATTGAATATAGAGGTTATGGTCAGGAAATAGTAGAAGAACTTGCTCTATATGCAGGCGTACCAGTATGGAATGGTCTTACGAATGAGTATCATCCAACTCAGATGCTTGCAGATCTTCTTACTATCAAAGAGCATTTAGGTAAACTAGAAGGTGTTAAATTTGTTTATATGGGTGATGCACGTTATAATATGGGAAATTCACTTATGATTGCATGCGCAAAAATGGGAATGAATTTTGTTGCATGTGCACCAAAAGAATACTTTCCAAATCAAGAACTTGTAGCTGAGTGTGAGGAAGTTGCGAAGGTTACAGGAGCAAGTATAATGCTAACCGAAAATGTTTTAGAGGGAACGAAAGATGCTGATGTCATATATACGGACGTATGGGTGTCTATGGGTGAACCAACGCAAGTGTGGGAAAGTAGAATTAAAGAACTATTACCATATCAAGTTAACAAACAGGTAATGGACAATGCAAAATTAGATGTGATATTTATGCACTGTCTTCCAGCTTCCCATGATTTAAAAACTAAAATTGGTAAAGAAATGGAAGAAAAATTTGGTATTACAGAGATGGAAGTGACGGATGAAGTATTTGAATCCTATGCATCGGTCGTATTTGATGAGGCGGAAAATCGTATGCATACGATTAAAGCTGTGATGTTGGCTACGCTAGGAGAATAAAATCAGGTGTGAAAAGTTAATTTCACATTCAATGGTAAGTATACGAAACCCACGAATGGAGTTATTATGAAATTTAAAGTGAAAGATAAATATTTTGTGATAGATATTATTAATGTTGTACTATGTATCATAATGTTAATAGTGTCAATGATTGTAATACTTGATTTACAAAATAAAGTGTGGTTGTTTCCATGTGTCATTATGCTTGGAGCAATCATTAATATTCTAGCGGGGTTTAAGAGTATGAAGCAAAATAAAAAAGGGAAACTGGCATTGTTTGGTGGTATCATACTCTTTATTATAGCGTTAATGATTTTTTTTGGATTTGGAGGTTTTTGATTTGAAAATCAAGATATTAACATTATTAAAAGAATCGGATTCCTACATATCGGGACAAGAATTGTGTGATAAATTTGGAGTTTCAAGAACTGCGATATGGAAAGTAATCAATCAGCTGAAGGAAGAAGGCTATATTATTGAAGCCGTACAAAATCGTGGCTATCATTTGGTGGAATATCCTGATTTGATTACGTATAATGAATTGAAATCAGTCTTGACGACGAAATGGATTGGTCAGGAATTGCATTGCTTTGATACGGTTGATTCGACAAACACGAGAGCCAAACAGTTAGCTGATGAGGGCGCTTCACATGGCGCTTTAGTCGTAGCAAATATGCAGTCAGGTGGAAAAGGCAGAAGAGGTAGAAAGTGGGAATCTCCCGCAAGTACAGGAATATGGATGACTCTTATTTTGAAGCCAAAGATGAATCCATCGGACGCATCAATGTTAACACTAGTTATGGCACTTGCTGTATCAAAAGCCTGTAATGAAATAACAAAATCAAATTGTTTTATCAAATGGCCAAATGACATTGTATTAAACAACAAAAAGATATGTGGGATACTTACTGAAATGAGTGCAGAAATGGATTATATTAATCATATTGTAATCGGAGTAGGCATCAATGCAAATACAGATACATTTCCAGAAGAACTGCTAGAGAAGGCAACTTCTATCAAAATTGAGAATAACGAAAAGATAGTGAGGGCACAACTCATTAATCGTATTATGCTACATTATGAAGAGGAATATAAATTATTTGTTGAAAACAAAGACCTAACCAAGCAGATTGATACCTATAATGATTTACTTATTAATAGAAATAAGGAAGTTGTTGTTTTAGAACCCTCCAACGACTATTCAGGCATTGCTCGAGGCATCAACGGTAAGGGAGAACTTCTAGTTGAGAAAATGGATGGAGAGTTAGTTCGTGTATTTGCTGGTGAAGTATCTGTTAGAGGAATATATGGTTATGTGTAACTGAATCTGAGGTTAAGTTATGCTGGATTAAAGTTGATGATTTGTAACATAGGATTTTTGATAAAAGAGAGGGATTTACTTATGTATCAAGATAAAGTAGTGTTGTGTGGATCGAGTTCTTATGAAAAAATTTTCTATTTGGATGAAAATTTTGAAGCGTTACCACAAGGAATTAAAGAGGAACTTAAAATAATGTGTGTGCTTTTTACAGAAGAAGTGGGAGGAATTCTAACGCTTGTGTATGATGATGAAGGAAACCTTAACCTAGAAGTTACGGCAGATGAAGAGGATTTGCTTTACGATGAAATTGGAAGTGCACTAAAAATAAAAGAAATTCAACGTACAAAGGCAGAGCTGATGGAAGCGTTGGAGTTGTTTTACAAGGTTTTTTTCTTAAATGAAGAAATAGAATTAGACACCAAGGGGGAATGATGGGATGCTTTTAGTAATCGACGTAGGAAATACAAATATAACATTAGGTATATTTTCGAAAGAGGAACTAATAGGAACCTTTCGACTTACAACAAAGACACCTAGAACCTCCGATGAATATGGAATAGATATATGTAATTTATTAGAACATAGAAATTTTAAGATTACAGATATTGACGATGTTATCATATCTTCTGTTGTACCAGATATTATGTATTCGTTAAACAGTTCAATTATAAAGTATTTTGAAATAAAACCCATTGTGGTAGGGCCTGGAATTAAAACTGGAATTCGTTTGGCTATGGATAATCCCAAAGAAGTAGGTGCAGACCGAATTGTTGATGCAGTAGGTGCCTATGAATTATATGGTGGACCCGTGATTATCGTTGATTTTGGAACAGCAACAACCTATGATTTGGTGACAAAAGAGGGTGCTTTTACAGCTGGGGTAACTGCACCGGGTATTAGTACTTCGGCCAAAGCATTATGGCAAGATGCAGCCAAACTTCCTAAGATTGAAATAAAGAAGCCGGCTACTATTTTGGCAAAAGAAACAATCACGAGTATGCAAGCGGGAATTGTATTTGGATACATCGGACAAACAGAATATATTATTGCCAAAATGATAGAAGAAAGTGGTATAGAAGATATCAAAGTAGTCGCAACCGGTGGGCTTGGAATTATTATTGCAGAAGAAACAAATTCCATTGATGTGTATGATCCAATGCTTACATTAAAAGGGTTAAAGTGCATCTATAACCGTTATAATAAAAGCTAACAGGTAAAAGAGACAAAATTGTAGATAGGAAATATAGAAGCTAATAGGTAAGGAATATGAAATTAAAGATAGGAAATATAGAACTGGAAAACAATTTAATACTAGCACCAATGGCGGGAGTAACTGACCTGCCATTTCGATTGTTGTGTAAAAAGCAGGGAGCGGGGCTGCTATGCATGGAAATGGTGAGTGCCAAGGCTGTTTATTATAAGAACAAGAATACAGCATCTTTAATGGACATTGACGAGAAAGAGGGGCCTGTTTCGCTTCAGTTATTTGGCGCAGATCCTTATATAATCAGCGAAATTGCTAAGTCGATCGAGGAAAGACCATTTAGTATATTAGATATTAATATGGGATGTCCTGTTCCCAAAGTTGTTAACAACAAAGAAGGTTCTGCACTTTTGAAAGAACCTAAGCTTGTAAGGGAAATAGTTACCCAAACAGTAAAGGCAATTAAGAAGCCAGTTACGGTTAAAATCAGAAAAGGTTTTGATGAAACAAGTGTAAATGCGGTAGAAATTGCTAAAATCATTGAGGATTCTGGAGCTGCCGCAATAGCAGTGCATGGAAGAACAAGAGAGCAATACTATTCAGGAGTAGCGGACTGGGATATTATTAGACAAGTAAAAGAAAGTGTGTCAATCCCAGTGATTGGAAATGGAGATGTAGATTCTCCAGAAATGGCAGCTAAACTAGTAGAAGAAACAAATTGTGATGGAATCATGATTGGAAGAGGCGCCAGGGGAAATCCTTGGTTATTTGCACAAATAAATGAATATTTGACAACTGGTGAGAAGCTTAATAAACCTAGTATGGAACAAATAAAAGAAACAATCATCGAGCATACAAAAGCGCAAATTCAATACAAAGGTGAGTTTATTGGAATTAGAGAAATGAGGAAACATTCTGCATGGTATACAGCGGGAGGTCCACATTCGGCAAAGCTGAGAAGCAAAGTGAATGAAATTGAAACCTTAGAGGAATTAATTTCACTTTTAAATGTGTATATGGTATAAAACATTCAGGAATAAAGTATACTAGGTTGAGATAAAAATTAAAATATTTGCATCATGAAATTAAGATAATAATTAAGAAATTAGTGGATATTCAAGTAAAAACTCGCTGAAATATTGACATTGAATAACCTTTAAGTTATAATGCTGTAATTGCGAGTATTGATGAACTTGAATTAGGGACAGTGGATTGAAATATCCACTTTAACTATATATTTTTATATACAGGAAGGGTGTAGCGTAAGATGGAAGAAAAGAAAAATTTACTGACTTATGAAGGACTTAAAAAATTAGAACATGAAATTCAGGAATTAAAAGTTAACAAACGAAAAGATGTTGCGCAGAAAATTAAAGAGGCAAGAGAACAGGGCGATCTTTCGGAAAATGCAGAATATGATGCTGCGAAAGATGAACAACGAGATATTGAAACTAGAATTGAAGAGATTGAAAAAATATTAAAAAATGCTGAAGTTGTTGTTGAAGATGAAGTAGATTTAGGAAAAATAAGTGTTGGATGTAAAGTGAAATTATTTGATGTTGAATTCAATGAAGAAATTGAATTTAAAATCGTAGGTTCTACGGAAGCGAATAGTTTACAAGGTAAAATATCGAACGAATCACCAGTTGGTATAGCACTAATGGGTGCAAAAGTGGGTGAGCTAGTTACTGCAGATACACAATCAGGAGATTGCCAATACAAGGTATTGGATATTCAAAGATCGAACTAAGAGGAGTGAAAAATTTGTCAGAACAAAAGAATGTACAAGAACCAGATATTAATCAGTTAATAAAAGTGCGTCATGAAAAATTGCAAGAGTTACAAGAGTCTGGAAAAAATCCATTCGAAATAACAAAATATGATGTAACAGCGCATAGTGTGGATGTAATAACCAATTTTGAAGAATTGGATGGCAAAACAGTTTCTGTTGCTGGTCGTATTATGTCTAAACGTGTGATGGGAAAAGCATCTTTTTGTAATATTCAAGATCTTCCAGGAAATATTCAATCTTATGTTGCTCGTGATAGTATTGGAGAAGAATCATACAAAGATTTTAAGAAATATGATATTGGAGATATTGTTGGAATTAAAGGTGAAGTATTTAAGACTAAGACAGGTGAAGTTTCTATTCATGCGGCTGAAGTAATACTTTTATCAAAGAGTTTACAGATACTTCCAGAGAAATTTCATGGTCTTAAGGATACCGATATCCGATATAGACAAAGATATGTAGATCTTATTATGAATAAGGAAGTAAAAGAAAGTTTTGTAAAACGTTCTCAGGTTATTAATGCAATTCGTCGCTATTTAGATGAACAAAACTTTATTGAAGTAGAAACACCAATGTTGGTACAAAATGCAGGTGGAGCGGCAGCAAAGCCTTTTGACACACATTTTAATGCACTTGACGAAGATTTGCATCTTAGAATATCACTTGAATTATATCTCAAGAGACTTATTGTAGGTGGATTGGAAAGAGTTTACGAAATTGGAAGAGTATTTCGTAATGAGGGACTTGATACAAGACATAATCCAGAATTTACACTAATGGAATTATATCAAGCATATACAGATTATCACGGTATGATGGATTTGACAGAGAATCTTTATCGTTACGTAGCACAGGCAGTAACGGGGTCTTTGGTACTCACATATGGTGAATATCAAATTGATTTATCGAAACCTTTTGAGAGACTTACTATGGTTGATGCAGTTAAGAAATATGGGAATGTTGATTTTAATGAAATCAAAACAACAGAAGAAGCAAAAGAATTAGCGAAAAAACTTCAGATTAAATATGAAGACAGACACAAAAAGGGTGATATCTTAAACCTTTTATTTGAAGAATATGTTGAAGAACATTTAATTCAACCTACGTTTATTATGGATCATCCAATTGAAATTTCTCCACTTACTAAGAAGAAACCAGAAGATCCAGAATATGTAGAGCGCTTTGAATTCTTTATGAACGGCTGGGAAATGGCGAATGCTTATTCAGAATTAAACGATCCAATTGATCAAAGAGAGCGATTTGAAGCACAGGAAGAATTAAAAGCACAAGGCGATACAGAAGCAAATAGTATTGATGAAGATTTCTTGAATGCTCTCAGTGTTGGAATGCCTCCAACAGGCGGAATTGGATTCGGAATTGATCGTATGGTAATGATGATGACAAACTCACCGGCAATTCGTGATGTTTTACTGTTCCCTACGATGAAGACAAAAGAGAATTAGCTTAATATTTATGAATAGAGAGTACTATTTTATTGGTAAAGAAACAGGTAGAAGTAGTGTATGATAAACACTAATCTACTTTATCTTTCTAAAATATTATAGTACTTTTTTTGTGTTAGTAATATAGAAGTTGGTTGAGGGTTAAGATTAATGTTAAAATAATGTGAAATAAACTAAAGTATTAGAGCAAACAGCCGATAAATATAATAAGGATTATTGAAACGTAGAAAGGAGTGCTAGTATGCGAATAGAAGCCTATACTCAATTAAGTAAGTTATATAATACAGAGAAGACAAACAATATAAAACAAGATATTAAGACAAGTAAAAATGATAAAATAGAGATTTCGCAGCAAGGTCTTGATTATCAGGTGGCTAAAAAAGCTGTGGCAGAGTCAATTGATGTTAGAGATGGTTTAGTCAATCAATACAAGTCAGCGATTCAAGCAGGAGAATATAGTATCAGTGCTAAGGAATTTGCGAATAAAGTTATAGAAAGTTATAATAAAAATTTTATGTAACTATTAAGTACCTATAAACGCGAGGCGTTTGTAAAGCAAAATTCCGGATATGATAGCGCTAAAATGCAATTTTCAATTTAATGGAAATGAGGATGAAGAGTGGCCAGCTTAATAGAAACTTTAATGGATGTTTTAGATAAAGAAAATACTGAGTATATAAAATTAGTTGAATTATCGAAAGAAAAAACACCAATTATCATAAAGGGAGATATTGTAAAACTACAAGATATTGTGGAACAGGAACAACCAATAGTTGATGCAATTAATACATTAGAACGTAAACGAGAAGATGTTTTAGATGATATTGCTATTGTTCTTAATAAGGATCTTTCGACATTGACATTGAAAAATATAATTTATTTACTGAAAGGCCAGCCAGAGGAACAACATAATTTAGCACGGATACATGATGAGCTAAGGGCTACGGTGAAGACGATGGCTACCATTAATGAAAATAATAAAATGCTTTTAGAACATTCATTAGAAATGATAGGATTTGAAATGAATTTATTTCAAAGTACGAAAAAAGCACCTGAAACAGCCAATTATGGTAAGGATGCCCATAATACGGGAGATGTACTAATTAATACGAATGGCTTTGATGCCAAACAATAAGAAAAGCATGAAGAGGTGATAAAACATGAGTGGAATGGGGAGCCTATATATTGGTGCATCAGGTATGCAGTCAAGTCAAAACGCATTAAATACCACTGCACATAACCTGGCTAATATTGAAACAGATGGTTTTGTAAGACAGCAAGTTATACTATCTGATACGTTATATAATACACTTAAAGTAGGAGCGGTAAGCTCGCAACAAGCTGGACTTGGTACGACAGTAGCACAAGTACGACAAGTAAGAGATGTATTTCTTGATAAAGCCTATCGGTTAGAGGCTGGGAGAGCGAGTTTTTATGATGTTGGTTATGGTACTTACTATGAGATAGAATCAATACTTGGAACCTTGGGTGGAACAGAGTTTAGTGATTCGCTAGAGGGTTTAAATGATGCTCTTAGTGAACTAGCCAAAGATCCATCAGATACGGCTAACCAAACATTGTTAAAACAGAGAGCTTCAACTTTTTTAGACGATGCGAAGGATGTGTATTCTTCATTAAAGGAATATCAATATAGCTTGAATAATCAAGTTGCTGATACAGTAGACCAGATTAATACTTTATCAAGTAATATTTATGATTTGAATAAAAAGATTTCTGCTATTGAGCTTGGTGGAGTAGAAATGGCAAATGATTTGAGGGATACAAGAAATTCAGCATTGGATAAACTTGCGGGATTGATTCATATTGATTATAACGAAGATGCTAATAGAATGGTGACGGTTAAAGCAGAAGGAGTACAGCTAGTCAGCGAGGACAATGCATATGAGATGGGTTATACAACAGATGAAGACACTGGATTTGTAACACCAATTTGGACTGATTATAATAACATGGACGTATATGATATAACCGCTGCAATATCTACGGATACCGATACTGATGTAGGTAAATTAAAGGGACTTTTGCTTCAGAGAGGTACAGAAACAACAAATTATACCAATATACCAGTAGCACAAGATTATCAAGATTCGGATGGCAATTGGACTACCGGCAGTTGGACAGTGGATGGAGTTGCCTACACGGATGGCGAACTTGCTTGTGAAGCTGCAACTGATTATTATAATAATAATATATCGTTATCAGGCATGATGAATACATTAGCAGAATTTGATCAATTAATAAACGGGATTGTAACTGCTATTAATGATATATTGTGTCCTAACACTTCAATGACAGTAGCAACAGGAGAGACATGGACAGCAGAAGATGGAAGTACATTGAATGTAGGAGATACCTATACCTGTCTTGATTTAGAAAAATGTGGACAATCTGCTGATGGAACGGTAGGTACAGAATTATTTTCAAGAAGTAGGACGAATAGATATACAGAATATACATACACAGATGGAAGTGGAAAACATACTGCTTATGTATATAATAAAGAAGATATTACTAAGCCTAATTCCTTGTATACAACAGAGAATTTAAAAGTTAATTCTATTATTTTGGATAATGTTGAAAAACTTCCTGTATATACATCAAATGGTGCGGTGGATATTAAAAAGGGTGAGGCATTGTATGCAATCTGGAGTAAAGGATTTGCTACTCTTAACCCAAACTCATCTGCAAAATCAACATTTCAAGATTATTACTCAAAAATGGTAAGCGATGTTGGTAATTTTGGCTCTGTATACAATAGTATATCGACTTCTGAAGCTAGTACTGTATCAAGTTTAGATGGTGATAGACAGATGGTTATTGGCGTTTCATCAGATGAAGAACTAAGCAACATGATTCGATTTCAAAATGCGTACAACGCAGCTTCACGATACATTAATGTTGTGAGTGAGATGCTAGAACACATTGTGACTTCATTAGGAAACATATAGGAGGGTTTATATGTCATCAACATTTTTGGGATTGACTATTGCATCATCGGGATTGTCTACCTATCAGACAGCGATAAATGTTACTGGAAATAACATTGCAAATGTAGAAACAAAAGGATATACAAGGCAGGCAGCTACACAAACAGCTTCTCAAGCACTAAGAGCTTATACTACCTATGGACAGATTGGTACTGGTGTAACAACAACTGGAATAGAGCAGATAAGAAATAGCTATTATGATACAAAATTTTGGAGCTCGAATACAAGACTGGGCGAATATGATGCCAAAGATTATTACATGGAGCAAATAGAAAATGTATTTGATGAAACAAAGAATACAGCTGGATTTACTAAGGGGTTTTCTACTTTTTTTAGTTCGTTAAATACAACTGCTGGAAGTTCGCTATCAGTATCAAACCTAACACAGTTTGTAAATGATGCACAAACCTTTGCAGAATATTTTAATGATTTATCAACTAGTTTAGATAAAATACAAGATGATTCAAATGAAGAAATTAAGACCTATACAGATAAAATAAATAGTATTGCACAGCAAATATATACTTTGAATAAGCAGATTAATGTTGAAGAATTAGCTGGAGGAACTGCAAATACGCTGAGAGATCAAAGGGCACTCTTAGTAGATGGATTATCAGAGATAGTACCAGTTGAAGTGACAGAAACAGAAATAGAGAGTGCACAGGGTATTAAAACAGGTGCTACAAGCTATGAAGTTGCGATATGTGGTCAGACACTTGCAAATTGTGATGGTTATAATCAATTAGAATGTGTAGCACGTACTGAGAAGGTAAATCAATCAGATATAGATGGATTATATGATATTCAATGGGAAAATGGGAATCAATTTAATGTAGTTTCGTCAAAAGTGAGTGGGAAATTAAAAGCATTGTATGACATAAGAGATGGTAATAATGCTGATAACTTTAGAGGCGGTATTACTGATGTTACAGCAGTGGATGCGAATAATACGTTAGTAACAATCTCGAGCTCAACGTTTGATGATTTGAATCAAATGACGTTGAATGGCGCGGGAACGATTACACTTGGGAATAAACAATACACATATGATTCGTTTTCGGCAGAATACAATTCAATTAGTGATGACTATAACTATACATTTAATATTACGAGCAATAATTCACAGGTTACATCAGCATTGGTAGGAAGGAGTGCTGCAGTAGGTTCAAGTGTTGACTATTATGGAGTTCCATATTATATGGCACAACTTAATGAATTTGTAAGAGCATTTGCAGAAACAGCGAATAGCATATTAACGACAGGATACAATTCTTCGGGGGAACTTGGGGGAATATTATATACAGGCACTTCGGTTACAAGCCAGGAATATGATTTTTCAATGTCTGGTTCTATTGCAGCAATCACGGAAGCTTCAGGAGTATCAACCGTACAAGTTAAAGCAGATAGTACCGAAACAGGTAAACCAATTGACTCAGGTAGTATCAGTATAAATGGGGTAGAATATGATTATGACAGTTATACGTTTGATTCAGCTACTAATATATACAGCTACCAAATTAGTGGTAGTGTAGATTCGTCGTTAGTAGGTAAGAACGCCGATAATTATTCGTTAATTCAAACCAATACTTCCGATAGTTACTATATGTTAACAGCAGCAAATTTAAAAGTTAAAAGTGAAATGATCAAAGACCCAACGTTACTTGGAACTACAACAGATTTTGTTAATGACACTGATTCAGGGGATGTGCTTACTAAATTGTATGGGGCAAAATCAGATAAGAACGTACTTTCGTTTAGAGGCGGAACAGCAGAAGAGTTTTTGTCATGTATTGTATCAGATGTGGCGGTGGATTCAGAAAAAGCTAATACTTTTTCGACTAAGTACAATACACTGATAAAAACAATAAAAAACCAAAGATTATCTATTTCAGGTGTTGATAATGATGAAGAAGCAGTTAATCTTACAAAATATCAAAATGCATATGAATTATCCTGTAAATTGGTTTCTGTTTTACAAGAAATGTATGACAAATTGATTAACCAAACAGGAGTATAAGGGGGAACAATAATGGGAATTAGAATTACAAATAAAATAATGACTAATAATGCAATTAACAATGTAAATACAAATAAAACATTATTGGATAAAGTCTCAACTCAAGTCGCAACACAACAAAAGATAACAAGAGCTTCAGAAGATCCTGTAGTTGCTATTAGAGCACTAAGATTAAAAAGTAGTATTAACACTTTGACTCAATATTCGACTAAGAATATAAAAGATGCATCTAGTTGGTTAGATGCTACAACGACAGCTTTGAATAATATGGGAACATGTGCCAGCTCTATGCTAGGCGATGCGACAAAAATATCATCGAATCAGTATTCATTAGAAGAAAAGAAAGCTTTATTGGATGAATTCCAGTCGCTTCGTGAGCAGATATATAAAGAGGGTAATGCGGACTACGGTGGAAGAAGTCTGTTGACAGGATACAAGACGAATATGGATCTTGCATTTGAAACCGCAGATACTTCGGCAAATTATAGAATAACCGAGAATTTTTCGGGAACGGATGTAGATGCATTTACCTATGTGTCTGGATGCGTAGATGTAAATTCAAGTGATATATTAAGCAGTACAGCAACTGAATATGATCAAGATACGATAGTAAATAACTCGTTATATAGATTAAGATTAGCATATGGTGATTTAGATGAAAATTCAGATACAACGGCACAAGAATTAACGTACCAATCTTCAGGGAAGCTAAATACAGACTTGACTGTAGCAATAGCAGGGTCATCGACTGGTTATGTGAAAGCCAATGTAAGCGTAGACCCAATTACGAGTGTTGTAAGCGCAACGGTAGCAGGAACCGATTTGTTAGGTTTTAATTATACAGCAGATGTGGATTCGGCAACTGGAATTATAACAATTAAGGATTCGGGTGGTACAGCAGTTGGGATGCTTGACTATTTGGTAGATGGAAGTACAGTAACTGCATCAAAGGAAGTAAGCATAAATGCAGTATCATTAGCTGATACGGGTGGAAGTGACGCAGCATATCTCAGTACATCGGCTGAAGGAATTACACTTATTAAAGAAACAGGGGAATTGATATTAGGTGCAGGTGTCTATCAATCACTTCAAAATTGTGGTGATGATGCAATCAGTTTCACGTATGAAAAGACTGGATTTGCTGAAGGAGAACTTCGACCAGAACACTATTTTGATTGTACCAATCTTGAAAATGGATATGAATATGTTAATCAAGATGTGTCACAAGATATTGATTACGTAGTTAACTTTAATCAAACACTTACAGTTAATACGGAAGCTAAAAATGTATTTGATCAATCGATTGGACGTGATGTTGATGATATGATATCAGCATTAGAAAAAGCGATTGCAACGGACACGAAAGTGAATTCTCTTAATTCAATGTTAACAGACTCGCAATACAGCGATAAAAAAGATTATATTCAATCCTTAATTGATGCTACTAAAAAAGAAAAGACTTATGCAGAAGACAAACTACAGACATTGGCAGAACGAAGTATTACGAACTTTCAAGGTTACTGCGATGATTTCACAGTTGCCAAGACAGAAGTGGGAAGTAAAGTAAGCCGGTTGACATTAACAACAACAAGAGTGTCAAACCAATTGACTAATTTAAAAACTTTATCTACAGATAATATTGGCGTTAAATTGTCAGATGTTTTAATTGAACAACAAGCAGCCAATTTAGCATATGATGCAGCACTTTCAGCTACAAGTAAAATAATTACGCACTCCTTGCTAGATTTCTTGTAAAATTATAATCTGACAATTAAGATAAATTATTATTTCCAAGTAAAATGCATTTTGTTTTTTATGGTGAAATGCTATAATAATTATTTAGGTAGAATCTAATAGAATGCTAGGGGTAAATGGTTATTCTGAAATAAAGGAGAGTAAAATGACAATAAAGACAAAATTATTTGGTGAAATAGCTGTAGATGAAAAAAAAGCAATTTATTTTGAAAATGGAATTATAGGATTCCCAGATATGAAAAAGTACATGATTATTTATGATGAAGAAAAAGGGGATAAAGCCAAAATTTCTTGGCTTCAATCTATAGAGGAACCAGGCTATGCAATACCAGTAATCAATCCATTGCTTGCAAAAACGGATTATAATCCAACCGTCAATGATGAATTAATTAAATCACTTGGTGAATTAGATGCAGAGGAGATGCTTGTTCTAGTTACAGTAACGATACCAGTTATATTAGAAGAAATTACAGTGAACCTAAAAGCTCCAATTATTATTAATGCAATTACAAGAAAAGCATGCCAAATAGTAGTTGAAAACGAAGAATACCTTGTGAAATATCCAGTGTATGAAATATTTAAAACCAAACAAGAAAAGGTGGGTGAATAATATGCTTGCCCTTTCTAGGAAAAAAAATGAAGCAATAATGATAAATAATAATATAGAAATAACGATTTTGGATATTAAAGGTGACCAAATTAAAATAGGTATATCAGCTCCCAAAGATGTTCCTATTTATCGTAAAGAGCTCTACTTACAAATTCAAGAAGAAAATAGAAATGCTGTTACGGTAGAAGGATTAGAAGCCTTGAATAAATTAATGAAGTAGAAAAATTACTTAATTATTATTTTACTATTATGAATTTGCAAAAAAAATCCGATATATAATTAAGAAAGTCGTTAATATTTTAAGCAACAATGGTTTGGTTGCTGATCATAATGAATATTGAAGTAGATTTTTTGTTCTGCTTTGAATGAGTCACACGGAGGTGAGTTTATGGAATTAACTACAGTAATAAGTAATGCTTATCAAGGAGGTAATACTACTGTTGACATCCAACCTATTCGGGCAACAATGAATGATACAGAAGAAGCGGTGAAATTTGAGTCTACTTCGGCATCGTTGGATGGTACAGCGATTTCTATTCAGGAAGATAGTAACAAGGATAAGAATTTAATTGAAATTAACAATAGTGATAGGAAGAAATCTATTAGCGAAATTAATAGTAGACTGAACAAAAATACGGAAGCAATATTTGGGATTCATGAAGCAACCAACCGAGTAACTATAAAGATTATAGATAAAGATACAAAAGAGGTAATTAAAGAAATCCCGCCAGAAAAGACACTTGAAATGATTGCAAAAGTATGGGAACTTGCGGGAATTTTAGTAGATGAAAAACGTTAGGAGGTAAAATTATGACCATTAGAATGACAGGTATGGCTTCGGGCCTTGATACAGATTCAATTATAACAGAGTTAATGAAAGCACAACGCACAAAAATAGATTCAGTTGAGAAAAAGAAAACGACAACTGAATGGAAAACGGATGCATGGAGTACTTTGAATACAAAGGTTTATGCTTTGTACACGGGTTCTCTTAGTGAAATGCGTTTTTCAGCAAATTATAATAAGAAGGCAGCAACGATTTCCGATTCGACTATAGCAACAGTTACAGCGAATAGCACTGCGGTTGATGGAACACAAGAATTAGTCGTTAAGAGTTTAGCGAAGTCAGGATATTTAACGGGAGGATCCATTTCAACTTCGGATTCGAGTACACTTTCTTCGAGTAGCACTTTGAGCAAATTAACAGGATATGCAGGTACAGGAGACGGCACACTTGAGATAACAGTTGGAACCAAAACCTCTTCCATAACGGTTAACAGCTCAAGTACAATCAGTAATGTGGTTGCTCAACTTAAATCAGCAGGAGTGAATGCAAGTTTTGATGCTACGAACAAAAGAATATTTGTTAGCTCAACAACAAGCGGTGCGGCAGCTGATTTTAGTATAACAGGAGCTGATGCAGAGGGGGCAGATGCATTAGATATATTGGGATTAAGTGTGTCATCTACTACTAATGCTGCAACTAAAATAGCGGGACAAGATGCAGAAATCACTTTAAATGGAGCAACCTTTACTTCCGCAAGTAATACGTTTAGTATTAATGGATTAAGTATTGTAGCAACGGAGGTAAGCGACTCATCAACGGTTTCAGGAAATACAGTATATAGTGCTACGTCTATATCCATTTCACGAGATTATCAAGCCACTTATGATACAATTAAGGATTTTTTCACAGAATATAATACCTTGATTAATGAGATGGATAGTCTTTATAATGCAGATAGTGCAAAAGGTTATGAACCACTTACGGATGATGAAAAAGATTCAATGACTGATACACAAATTGAAGATTGGGAAACAAAGATTAAGGATGCGCTTTTGCGAAAAGATAGTAATCTTGGAACGGTTTCGACTGCAATGAAGAAATCATTGTATGAAAGTTATAAAATTGATGGTACTATCTACAGTTTGGCGAGTTTTGGAATTGCAACAGGAAGTTATTTTAACACAGATAGTGATGAACATAATGCATATCATATAGATGGTAACTCAGATGATTCGACAGTTTCTAATAATACAGATAAATTGATGGCTGCAATCAAGAATGATCCTGATAAGGTGATGAATTTTTTTGCAACATTAACTAAAGGTTTATACACAAAGGTTGGAGATAACATGAAATCGATAACTGGAGTTCGAACTTCATATAAGGTATATGATGATCAAACTCTGGATAGTCAAATTGATGATTATGAGGATAAAATTAATAAATTAGAAGATAAGTTTACGGCAATGGAAGACAGATATTATAGTCAATTTTCGGCAATGGAAACAGCTTTAACTAAGTTGCAATCAAGTAGTTCGGCCCTTACAAGCTTGTTAGGTAGTTCATAATTAGGAGGAAAACAAAATGGCTTTACCAAATGCTTATTCAGCATACAAAAATAATCAGGTATTAACTGCAACACCTGGAGAATTAACATTAATGTTATATGAAGGAGCAATTAAATACTGTAATATTGCAATTCTAGGAATTGAGCAAAAAAACATCGAGAAAGCAAATGACAATATAAAAAAATGTCGAGCTGTTGTCACGGAACTGAGAGCAACTTTGAACTTTGATTATCCAATTGCACAAGAATTTGAAAATGTTTATGTGTATATTATTCAAAGACTATCGGAGGCAAATATGCATAAAGATAAGAGTATTCTTGAAGAGGTGCTAGAATATTTAAGAACAATGAAAGATACGTGGAAAGAGGTAATGAGGCTAGCTAAAAAGTAGTCTTATCCTAGGGGTGATTAATGGAACAGGATGCTAATTATATATTAATAATGATAGATAGTTTGCAGAAAAAAGTGTCGATATTAAACGGCATAATAACTGTTAACAATCAGCAAGCTGAGATTATTGTAGATATTAAAAAAAACATGGTTGAATATGAAGTTACTATTGATAATAAACAACTATTAATTGATGAGCTTAATTTATTGGATAATGGATTTGAAGCGTTGTATGAGCGTGTTCAAGCGGAAATATTTTCTAACTCGCTGGAACATGTAGACCAAATAAAAGAAATGCAGAGTTTGATTGCTGCGATTACCGACAAGAGTGTTGAAGTACAAGCAGGTGAAGAGAAGAATCGACAAGTGATAGCACAACAATTTTCATTGTTGAAAAGGGAAGTGAAAAACTTCAAAGATAATCGTAATGTCGTAAATACATATTATAAAACGATGCAGAAACTAAATTATATAACCCCACAATTCATGGACAAAAAAAAATAAAATAATTTAATAAAACTATTAACTTTATTAAAAAAATTACCGATATAAATGATAAGAGTGATGTGAAAATTTGTAATTATTAAATTTATATAATTTTTATCCAAATCACTTGACCAAGTATCACAATGAGGTGTATTATCACTTTAAGCTAATTAATTTAGTGGTGTAAAGTGATTTACATAAAATAACATAAAATTTGCAACATGGATGTTGCAACAAATTCAAGGAGGAATTAACTATGGTAGTACAACACAATATGGCGGCAAATAACACAAACAGACAGTTAGGTATCACAACTGGTGCTCTTGCAAAATCAACAGAGAAATTATCATCAGGATACAAAATCAATCGTGCAGCTGATGATGCAGCAGGTCTTTCAATCTCAGAGAAAATGAGAAGTCAGATTAGAGGACTTGATCAAGCATCTGATAATGCAGAAGATGGTATTTCATTAATTCAAACTGCTGATAGTGCTCTTAGCGAAGTTCAATCAATGTTACAGAGAATGAATGAGTTAGCTGTTAAATCAGCCAATGATACAAATCAAACAATTGATAGAACAGCTATTCAGGATGAAGTTGATGCTTTGGTTTCAGAAGTAACAAGAATTGCATCTACAACACAGTTCAATAAGAAAGATTTATTTACGTCAGCAGTATCAGGTGAAATTTCATTACAGATTGGTGCTAATAAAGATCAAAGTATTGGTATTACACTTTCAACAATTACTGCAAGTACACTTGGTATTGCTTCATTATGTATGTCTGCATTTTCATCTGCTAACACAGCTATTTCAGCAATACAGGCAGCAATTAACACAGTGTCGACTTCTCGTTCAAAACTTGGGGCAGTTCAGAATAGATTAGAGTATACAATCTCTAACTTAGATTCATCATCTGAAAATACTCAAGCAGCTGAATCTAGAATCAGAGACGTTGATATGGCTTCAGAAATGGTTAAATACAGTAAGAATAATATTCTTATGCAAGCCGGACAGTCTATGTTAGCACAGGCTAATTCACAGACACAAGGCGTTTTATCACTTCTTCAGTAATTAATGATTAAAGCAAATAAAGCTGACTATATAGTCAGCTTTATTTATTAAAAAGGTTTTTAGGAAGGATAGATCCTTTATGAAAGATTTATGTAAATTATTGGGAGATTGTATTGATTTACTAGATGAAATATATGATTATGCAATGAATGAGAACATTAATAAAATTAGAACACTATATTCTGTTTTATCTAATGCCATAAATGAGGTTTATATAACCATACTGAGTAATGGTAACGAAATCACCCCTCTTATTATTAAACAAATGGAAGAGATGTATGATGCATATGGAATTGGAGATTGCATTAGGGTATTAGATATAGCAGGGTTTGAGATGAAACCTATATTGCAACAATATTTAGAAAGTATAGGTGAATAGATTGAAGAGAAATATAAAATTCGAACAAAATTTACAGATAATTAAAGAGTGTGATAAATTATTTTTTGCTGAATTGGAAGTATTTGATTTTAGTTTATATGAAATTGAAAATGCAGAATCTGAAACAGCTGTAGATGGAACTGAAATTATTAAAGTAATAAATAATAAGCATGAATGGTATTTGAACAGCAGATATGAAGCTAATAAGGTTACTAAACAGTGGATCAGTAACTTGGGAAAGATAGAAACGATAGCAACGATAGTTATGTTTGGTCTAGGGAATGGGTCGATTTTAAGAGAATTACTGAGAAAAACAAGTGAGTCCGTCATATTCATCATATATGAACCAAGTATTGATATATTTATGAGAGCGATGCTTGATATTGATTTTGCGTTTTTAGAGGAAAGAGTGTTTATTCAGGTTGAAGGGATAAATGATTCATATTTTGAACCAATTTGTGAGGCAGCTATAACTTATGAGAATCTATCAGTATGTAAATTTATTGGACATCCTAATTACTGGTCTTGTTTTCACCAGGAGGCAAAAAGCTATCTTGACAGATTACAAGTGGTTATAAGATATATTGGCATTAATAATAATACAAAATTGATGATGGGTGAAGGGTATTATAAAAATGCTTTGATGAATATGAAACATTTATCTAAAGTATCGTTACTCGACCAGATAGAGAATGAAGTAGGGATAGAGATACCTGGTGACTTGCCAGCCATTATTGTTTCGGCAGGACCGTCATTGAGTAAAAACATAAAGGAGTTAAAGAGAGCAAAAGGAAAATCTTTTATCATAGCAACGGATTCGGCACTGATAGGGTTGATGGAGGAAGGTATAGTTCCCGATGCATTTGCAACTGTTGATCCGCTTAAACCTCTAAATCGTTTTGAAGACCAAAGAATAAATGAAATACCATTAATTTGTACGGAATCGTCAAGATATGAAGTGTTAGAAAAACATAAGGATAGAAAAATACTTGCGAATAATTCTTTTGGATATGGTAGATCTTTTTATCCGCAATTAGAAATTGAATATAAAGCAAGGCAATCGGGTGGTTCTGTGGCTACATTTGCATATATGGTTGCAAGAATCATTGGATTTCATACTATTATTTTTGTTGGGCAGGATTTGGCTTTTACAGATGAAACGAGATATTATGATAAAGTAAAAGAGTGGAGTGATCACAATACATTGCCGCAATCAATGTATTTGGAAGTTGAAGATATCCATGGAGAAAAAGTGAAAACTTCAAAAGATTTAGCATTGTACATTGACTGGTTTGAGAAAGAAATCAAAAACCATCCGGAAATTGAAACAATTGATGCGACAGAGGGGGGAGCAAAGATTCATGGAAGCAAAATCATGGATCTTAATCAGGCGATTAATGACAAATGTCAAGTACAATTTGATATGTCTGAATATTTAAGAAATATTCCCGCTTGTATTGATGAAGAAAAGAAAGAAGAATTGAACCAATTAATTAAACAAGTACCAGAAGAATATAATGACATGTATCAGAATACATTGATTGGTATCGAGTTGTATACAAAACTTATAGAAAATCTAGAAATGAAAATGAATAATAATCCTGATATGATGTTGATTACAAAAGATATTGGTGACATTACAAAAAAAATCGAAGGAAATTCGACATATTTTCATATTCAACATAAATTGGAAAAAGTAGAACGTATGGCACTTAATAATTTAGGAGTCTCATTAGAAAATCAAGTGGAGGATGCTTTGCAAATATCAGGTCGTGGAAAGCAGATACTAGAAGCTTTAAAGCAGATTTTAGAAGATGAAGTACTTCAAAATGTAAAACAAGTGATTGATCAAATTGAAGTTGAATCATAAACTTGAAGTGTGAAAGGAATTACAAGAATGAGAATATTAGTATGCTCATGGGGAAATATATGCGAAGCAGATTTGTCCTTAAGTCTAATCGAAATGGGACATGAAGTCGTTGTATTGAAGGAAAAGATTGAGAATAAAGACTATGATTTAGATTATTTGAAACTGTTATCAGAGGAATTACTAAAGTTAGAATATGATTGTGTATTTTCGATTAATTTTGTGCCAATTATTTCAAGAGTTTGTAATGTACATCATATAAAATATGTATCTTGGACGGTGGATAGTCCTTGGTTTCAGATGAATTCGGATACAGTACAAAATCCTTGTAATTATATATTTATTTTTGATCGTACTATGTATAATCGCTTTTGCAATAAAACCCAACAAATGTATTACATGCCATTAGGAACAAATGTTAAGTTCTGGGATTCTGTGTCGCTAACGAAACAAGACACTAAAAGATTTGTGACGGATGTATCTTTTGTAGGCTCTTTATATGACGATAAGCACAAGTATGATAGTGTGGTGATGCCAGATTATTTAAAAGGATATTTGAACGGTATTATAGAGGCACAGACACATATTTATGGATATAATTTATTGAATGATGCTATTACAGATGATATAGTTGAAGAATTTAGTAATTGTGTGAATATGAGTGGGTTTGGTCATGATTATAGTGTTTCAAAAAGAGAAGTTATGAGTACAGAGCTTATTGGAAGAAAATGTGCAGAAGTTGAGAGAACTCGATTTGTCAAAGAGCTTGCCAAAAACTTTGATTTTGATTTATATACATTAAGTAATACGGAATCTATGCCATATGTAAAAAATAAAGGCCCGGCAGATTCAAGAATAGATATGCCTAAAATATTTAAATGTAGCAAAATAAATCTTAATATGACAATTAAATCAATTGAATCAGGTATTCCTTTAAGAGTATATGACGTTATAGGAAATGGTGGATTTCTTATGACTAACTATCAAAGCGAACTATTAGAATATTTTGTACCAAATGAAGATTTGGTTATATATGAAAGTCTTGAAGATTTGTTATTTAAAATCTCTTATTATCTACAACATGACGAAGAACGAGAACAAATTGCTGCAAATGGATACAAGAAAGTGAAAAGATTTTATACAGTTGAACAACGGCTTAAAGATATCATAGAGGTAGTATGGAAAGATAAAACAAAGTATTATGGTTTGAATAGCAAAAGTAGTAAAGAAAAGTACTTTGGATTATTAAACGTTCTTAGTAAAATTGAAATCAATAAAGTATTAGATGTGGGGTTGTTTCTTTACCAATATAATTATTTGCACTCTGCTAGTGAAGATTTTATCAAAGACAAATATTTTGTTGATGGTGTTCAAATGATACATCAGTTAAGGGGAGATGAGGGAAATACTATTTATCAAGAGGTATATCAATCAGATCAACTAAAGGGATATTACGATATTATAATAATGATTGATGTGTTAAAGTATTTTGAAAAAACAGATATTATAAATACTTTAGAACATTTATCTCGATTTTCTCAAATTATATTAACTGATTATGATGAATTGTATGTGGAAATATTTCAGGAATTCAAGAATTGGAAAACACAAAAAATTCAAGTTGGTCAATGTGAATTACTGCTAACTACAATCAATTAGCAGTAATAAATATTTAGTTACTTGGTAATTCGTTTAACCATTGTATTATTAAAGATTCTCTTTCCTCACGATTTAGATTCACATATTTCTCATAGGAAATAGGCGCTTGAAGCATTGGTTTATTACAACTTAGACAAGAACTATCATGGTTATTAGAAACTATCCTAGTGGTGCCACACTGGTAACATATGTATATTCTGAGCATAATGCCTCCTCTTAGACAAGAACTATGACTTATAAATGTGGTTTTTATAAAAATTTTGCAAGTAAAATTGATATATTTTTTATATTGTAACATAAGATGGACATTACTTCGAGGGTGAATGGAATAAATATAAATAATAATATAAAGTATTAAGGGCAAATTGTCGATATTCAATATGTAGTTTTATTGAATGTTAAATATAATAAGGAGGAGACTAGTGCTTTGATATGCTAGTCATAGAGGTTTGATATGGAAAACAACAGGATACAGCAAGAAGATGCATTGAGGGCAGTAATCGAGTATAATAAAAAACTTGTACCAGCATTAGAAGAGGTAATGATTGAGCTGAAAGGAAATTATAAGGAAGATACAACAAAATATTTAACTTATATTCTTAAAGGAGTTAATTGGGTTATAGAAGTAGTGAATGGTACAAGGAGTCTGCTTGATGAAAATAAAGAAGTGGTAAAAAAAGATGAAGTTAATCAAATTATAATTACTCTCAATCAAGCGGTTAAAGATGAAAATAATGTAGAAATAGCTAATATTATTGAATGCGGTATTCTGCCATTTATTTTAAATATAACAGATGCGGCAAATGATATTCTCTCAAGTGAAGAGTAAATGTCATGTTTTTATATGGTTTTAATAGGTAGTGAAGTCGTTTGAAAATATTTGTTTAACGAAAGACTAAATAAGAAAATATAATGTAGAAAATGCCGGCTCTTTGAGCCGGCATTTTCTGTGGGGTAAAATAGACTAAATATTAAAATTTTAGTTACTCTCTGAAAGGTCTTTACAGCGAAAAATGCATATCCCGAAGTTGAAAGTGCCCTTTGTGAAGTGGATACTTTTATTTGGTTAGTAATCAACAATAATTATTAAACATTAAGCCGCTATACATTGATGTAGCATAAGCATTGGAATAGGAATTATCAATATTAGGATATGTTACAATGGTCTTTGTAATATATGCCATAGGGTTTAATGAAATGCTATCAACTTTTCTACTTAAAGGATTCTTAAAAGTTCTAAAAGATGCAAAAGTCCCATTTCCTGCTTCTTCATCATCAATAGCCTTATTTAATGAAATTTCATCAATGGCTATCGAGCTGTCTTTTTGAACAATAAGTCCCATTGAATCAAGTTCACTTTTATAGCATTGAGAGATACTGCCTATATCCGCTAATAATTTAGTGCTCATCTTAAAAGAAGAGGTATCATCATTTGCAAGGTTAATTATATCATTATAGGATGTTACAAAATCTGAAATTTTCTTATAAGTAGAGGTCTTATCATTTTTAAAACTAACATTAACGGTTTCTCCGTTTTCAGTAGTGCGATGTAAGTTAAATTCAAAAGTCTTATTGACGGTAAAAACATTAGAAGATGAAGTGCGTGGTAATCCATTTATTGTAAATTTTGAGTCAGTTGGTAAATTGGCTATTTGATCTAGTCCCAAATAGTGCACAGAACCTGAAGCGTTACTTGTATTATTATCGGTTATCTGAAAAATTATATCACTAAAATAGCTAGAACCAGTAGCGGTTGAGGTAAGAACTAGCCGCTGTTTCTCGTCGGTATCATTAGATTCAATGGAAGAAAATATTCCAATATCTGCGCGATTAAGCATATTGGATACTTTTTCTAATACATCGGCATTTGTTTCTTTATCTTTTACTAGAAATTGAAACTCATAATTGGTGTTTAAAATAGTTATATTAAAGGAATAAGTGTTGCTAGATAAATTACGACTATTTTTATACAAAAAATTTCCCTTGTTAATTTGGGGGGAAGCTAATTCACTTACTTCAACATCAAAGCTAGGAGTATTATCAATTTCGGTTTCGCTTCCAATAAAATCCACGGTAAGAATTTCTTCATTGCTAGAGGTAGGAATTTTATCGTTGAACATTTTGGCGGTATCTTCATCTTCATTTTCAGAAATTTCAGTAATAATATTTTTGAGTGAACGAGCATGTTCTTTAATATCGATTAAGCTATTTTGCAAATCATCAGATAAATTTATAATATAAAGCGGTGACTCCTTGTTTAACTTAACAATTGCGTTATATATATTTTTTAATTCACTTCTTTTATGAGTATCATATCTATTTGCTGATTTAGGCGTGTTGGAATTCAAATAATAATTATAGAAATTGTAAAGCATAAAAGAGCCTCCTTTCATTCTAGCAATTAATAATACAAGACGAGCAGTCTATGGTTTGATATTTGATAAATAAATACGTTATGCTTCATTTAATCGATATTAAGAAAAACAACTTATGGATGTATTATAATATATTTTAGAAAACTTGTCATCTAGTAATGCAGTAATATAACAAATATTTTAGAATTATTTTCTAACCTAAGGTAATGCAAGCTGTTTAAGAGAAAAAAGTAGCAATAATAAAACGATAGATGCAAGAAATCTAGTGAAACAGGGGTTCTGTACTAATTCATTGTTATGAAAATGCAAGCTTAATGGAATGTTATAGCGAGAACATGAAAAAGTATATTGAAAAATGTATTGAAAAATATAAAGCAACGTGTTAAAATAACAAAACAGTTTGACTGAAAAGTATTGACGATATGGTGCAATTATGATATATTAGACTAGCGTGGAAGTAGGTCTTTTTTTTATGCCTAAAAATCAGTGCTTTAAATTAGCAGTGAAATATTTTTAATAAGCGGAGGTGGAAGTTGTGCGCGTAAAGATAACATTGGCATGTACAGAGTGTAAGCAGCGTAATTACAACATGACAAAGGATAAGAAATCTCATCCAGACAGAATGGAAACAAAAAAATACTGTAAGTTCTGTAAGACACACACATTACACAAAGAAACAAAATAATTTAGTATAGCTAAAGGAGTGAATGAAATGGGAGAAAATGCAAACGCAGACAAAGCCCCAAAGAAAGACTGGTACAAAGGCCTTAAAGCAGAATTCTATAAGATAATTTGGCCAGATAAAAAATCACTTGTAAGACAGTCAACAGCTGTCATAGTTATATCAATTATTTTGGGATTGATTATTTCATTACTTGATGCAATAATCAAATACGGTGTTGATTTCCTGGTAAAATAATAGCGTTTTTACGCTATTATAGGAAAAGAATCTTATTAAGGCAAAGGTGATTTTATGTCAGAAACAAATTGGTATGTTGTGCATACCTATTCAGGTTATGAAAACAAAGTAAAGGCCAACATTGAAAAAACAATTGAAAACAGACATCTTGAAGATCAGATTTTAGAAGTAAGAGTTCCGATGCAAGACGTTGTCGAGATTAAGAATGGTGCTAAAAAGAACGTTCAAAAGAAGATGTTTCCAGGGTATGTACTTATCAATATGGTGATGAATGATGACACTTGGTATGTTGTAAGAAACACTAGAGGTGTCACAGGATTCGTAGGCCCCGGATCTAAACCTGTACCACTTACTGAATCTGAGATGAAACCATTAGGAATCAAATCTGAGGAGTTAATTGTAGACTTTATTGAAGGTGACAGCATTGTTGTTACTGGAGGTGTGTGGAAGGATACAGTTGGTATAATTCAGGCTATGAATCCGCATAAACAGATTGTTATAATCAACGTTGACTTATTTGGTCGTGAAACGCCAGTAGAAATAAGTTTCACAGAAGTTAAGAGAATGTAATGAGTGGGAGGGAATCCCCCGCAAATACCACAACACTTTCAAAGTTGAGTTGTTAAATAAATGTATTTTAGCAGCCAAACTTGAATAGATTTTAGGAGGTGCCAATATGGCAAAAAAAGTAACAGGTTATATTAAATTACAAATTCCTGCTGGTAAGGCTACACCAGCTCCACCAGTTGGACCGGCATTAGGACAGCATGGTGTAAATATTGTTCAGTTTACAAAAGAATTTAATGCAAAAACAGCAGATCAGGGAGATTTAATTATTCCCGTTGTAATCACTGTATATGCAGATAGAAGCTTTAGTTTTATTACTAAAACTCCTCCAGCGCCAGTATTATTGAAAAAAGCTTGTAACATTAAATCAGGATCAAGTGTTCCTAACAAGACTAAAGTTGCTACAATTACGAAAGCAGAAGTTCAGAAAATCGCAGAGCTTAAAATGCCTGATTTAAATGCAACAAGTATTGAATCAGCAATGAGCATGATCGAAGGAACAGCTCGTTCGATGGGAATCACTGTAGTAGAATAGGAATATAACACGTTGTGAAGTGTTTTCATAATAGTGTGAAGGTCATCCTAAACCTTTGCAAAAGACAAGCATAGCAAGTCAGAGCAAGGTGGGTGTTGTAAACTTTATTGACAATATAGAATCGTGGGAGGGTTAACTCCCGATAATACCACTAGGAGGTTATTTGAATGAAAAGAGGAAAAAGATACGTAGAGGCTGCTAAATTAGTAGACCGCACAAGTCTTTATGAAACAGCAGAAGCAATAACAGTAGTAAAGAAATCTGCTGGAGCAAAATTTGATGAAACAATCGAAGCTCATATTAGAACTGGTTGTGATGGACGTCACGCTGACCAACAAATCCGTGGAGCAGTTGTACTACCACACGGAACAGGAAAAGAAGTAAAGGTTTTAGTATTCGCTAAAGGCGATAAAGCTGCAGAAGCACAAGCTGCTGGAGCAGAATTTGTTGGAGGAGAAGAATTAATTCCAAAGATTCAGAATGAAGGTTGGTTTGGTTTTGACGTTGTAGTTGCTACACCAGATATGATGGGTGTTGTTGGTCGTTTAGGACGTGTTCTTGGACCTAAAGGATTAATGCCAAATCCAAAAGCTGGTACAGTTACTATGGACGTAACAAAAGCTGTTAACGACATCAAAGCAGGTAAAGTTGAGTATAGATTAGATAAAACTAATATTATCCACGTGCCAATAGGAAAAGCTTCTTTCACAGAAGAACAATTAGCGGACAACTTCCAAGCGCTTCTTGATGCAATTATAAAAGTTAAACCAAGTACAATAAAGGGACAGTACCTTAAGAGTGTTACTGTAACTGCTACAATGGGACCTGGTGTAAGAGTTAGCACTGCTAAATTAGTATAAATAGAATGATGGAATGTATGCCTGGCATAAATTCATTATGAAGTTTAATAGATACTTAATAGAAAAGGATATTGTAATCAATAAATTGATTACAATATCCTTTTCTATTAAGTGGTATCAGGTGTCAAAAGGTATTTTGACACCTGATACCTACGGATTGTTATGCACTTTGTGCTCCCGCAATCCTAAAAACATTCGAAATGCGCCCTGTTCAGGCTACTTTCTCATGTTTTGCGGGTCCCAAAGTCATGCTGTTTCATGTAAGCAGACACTTTGTTAAGCTTTTTGATAACAGATAGTATATTAGTTATTAAAAAATGGTTGATCAATTTTATTGTAAACTATAAAGGTTAAATCCCCAGTGGTAGCTTTATCATTTTCAAAAAGGCATCCATTTGGATAAATATCAAAATTACCAGTGTTATAGGATTGAAAGGTAAGAAAATGAACATCACTTACTATGTTTGGCAATATTTTAATCGTGTATTCCTTATTTTCGGTAGGTGTTATTGTGTTAAATTCAATGAGATAATAATCTTTATCAAAAGCCCAAGAACCAATAATATCAGATTCATATAAAATATCATTATTACTATTAAGAAGTTCGAATTTATAGGCAGAGCAATTATCGTTTCCTAAGGTATTTCTAACTTTGATGCCGATTGTGTTAAAAGCCCTCTGCGTTGTAAAAGTTTGACACAACACTGTATTCTCGAGAAGTGGCTGGTTTGTGTCTGGTTCCGCTAAATCCTGCTTCATAGCATACTCGTAATGTGTATATGGTATAGTGGTAAGCTTGCTTCCTACATATATAATACAAAAAGTAGCCATTGCTGTGCTTGAAGCTAAAATCAAAGCTCTGATTTTAGGTTTCTTAATTGAATTAAAGTGTTGAAAACATATATGAAAGCCATCAGCGGCAAGAACCAGTATGGAACAAGAAAAGGAAATGCTATATACTTCTCCGGCTTCCCAAAAAAGATGAAATATAATACCACCTAACAGATTGAGAGCCACTATGTATAAAAAATTATTAGGTTTTTTATACAGTAATGAAATAATGCTTATTATAAGCAATAAAAAAATCATAAAGTGATATACATAGCAGTAGGTAACAAGTATGTCATTGTTACTTCCTGAAATTAAATCATTTTTTATACCATAATTAGTTGTCATACTAATGTTATCAATAAAGTCATCAGTTCCATCGCTCCAAGTGATTGCTAGCTTCTTTTTCCAGAGCTTAATTAATCCGTTAATACCCAGATTATTGATGCGCTGAGCAATTACCTCTTCAGTTGCTTTTGTTTTTTCGGATTTTGTGACAAAGCATTCGGTATAAGCATCATCCGCGGCATTGTATCCCCCTGTCCCTTGTAGCCCGAGCATAATCCAGTGGGTAGCAGGATATCCACTATCTGAATAATCAAAGTTAACATATTGCTTTTCGATTAAATGATAGCCAGTAAATCCAAGAAATATAGCTATCATAAAGGACATAAACGGATAAATCGATTTTTTGGAAAGACGTTTTAGATTTAATAATAGATAGATTAAAATGGCAATAGGTATAATACTTACAGTAGCACGAATTTTAAATCCAACAACAATTAGCAGACCAGTTAAAAATGCATATAATAATCGCTTCTTTCCGTTATTACTTTCTTGTATACAACATACAAAAAAGTAAATTGCTCCTGTTGAAAAAGCCATAGAAAACGTATGGGTATAATAAAATGGAGCAATAAGATAAGTAAGAGGATTGAAAAAGCATATAATTAAAAATAGAATTCCGATTTTCTGGTTCTTAACTTGTTTTATAAATTGAAAAGAAAAAAATAAAGCGATATCAATCATGAAAGCATTAATCAATTGTACAAAAAGCATATAGTAGTTACAATCCAAACTAAATAATTTGGGTAGTTTAAGTAGAAGACATGTAGTGATACACATGGGAATATTAATCGGATATTTTGCAAAATAGCCAGAGGAATAGGTCGGTGAAATAGTTCCTCCATCAAGCAAAGAAATAGCTTCATCAAATACTTTTAAAGTATCATATCGAAGAGAAGCTTTCATTTTTATAATAAATATAGATTGAAGAATGAATATAAGAAATAATATAATATATGGAAAGAACTTATTCCTATCAAACTTATATTTATAAAATAAAAGAGTTAGAGAATATAAAATTACAAATAAAAACAAAGAGCAAAATATAATGAAGCAAGGGACTTTATATCCATAGAGGAATGTTGTAAAAAAGTCCACATTATCTAAGTTAATAGACATAAAGGAAATACTAGTTGTCAGCACAGTTAATAATGCAAGAGATAAAATATAAAGTGCATGACTGAGTTTATTATTATTCATGGTAAAGAATCCTCCAAATTAATTTGTGTAATAGGCTACAGAGTAATTACCGTAGGTATCGCATTGAAAATTTTTATCAGTAAAATCGTTCAAATCATTGTTATCAATAATATAAACGTAATTGTTATCAAGAGTATTTGTATCATATCCAAATACAAAACGGTCAAAAGATATTGGCGTAAAGTCATATGGTAGATTTGGATCATATGATACCGTTGATAAATAATTGGTTACTGGAATTTGCGTAGCAAAAAGTATATTAGAATAAAATATATCACTATTAATGCATATGATTGAGTCTGTTTTTGAAAGAGCAGCAGCTACGGTTTCTTCCACTCCATATTGAAAAGGTTCTTTAATTTCCGAATTGTAGGAAGTAAAGTAAAAAGAAAGAAAGACAATAAAACTAAAAGTATAAGCTAATATGACAAAAGGATATATTGCTTTTTTGAAGAAGGAAGATGCAGTGATAATACCTTGTATACAACAGATAACAAGTGGGATATGAATCATATTAATTTTATTTACATTTATATTGCTAATCAAAATGGCAAAAACGATACTTACCATAATATTAATAAAAATAAAAAGTAAGGGATTGTATGTGCGATTTTTAATGTTTACGATACTTGTTTTTGCGAGAGAGCATAACCCTATTATGATAAAGATGATGCTGAACTTATAATATAAGCCAAATCGTGGAGTGGAATTCCAAATTAATTGATCGTTTTGAGTAGTGAAGAGGGTGAAAAAATTGTGAATACCTACCTTGATATTTTGCAATGAAATTTCGCCACCTCGATATTCTAATAATTTAGGGATTGAAAATATACCAGTTTTAATTTCGGGTAGGGTGCCATTGTTTATTAAAATAAATAATAACAAAGGCAATGCAATTAGAAATAAAAGAACCAATGCAATAGAAAAAAACTTGTCCCACTTAAATTGATTACAGTAAATACTATATATTAATTGTAGTATAAGAATAGCTGGAACTGCAATCCAAAGTGGTGCGTAGGCATAAAGGGATAAACCATACAAAATGGCAGACAAAATATAAAATTTAGAATTTTCAATGCCTTTTATCCAGAAGAAAAGTCCAAATAATAGAAAAGCAGGCGCAATATTTGATTCAAGTCCCCAATGCGCGAGCATAATATGCCAAGGTGCGATTGCGAAAATAAAAAGACCCAAGAGAGCCTTGTATTTGTTGTGAAAAAGCTTGTCTAATAAAAAATAAAACACAATTAATGAAATACATGAAAAGAAAGCTTGTGGAATACGGATTGCAAATGCAGTTAAATGATTTCCTGTTAACAATAAAAAGGGAATAGTTAGATAACTATATAAAACGTTCATACCACTTCCCCAAGATATGAAGTATACTGGATTAGTATATCCGTGCGAATCAAACCCATAATTTAAAAGCGAGTAAGCTTCATATCCTGCATAAGCTTCATCTTGATTAAGACCAACAGGAAGATTGCCTAGATTATATAAACGTGCAAAAAATCCTATAAAATAAACAAAGCACAATATAAACTTGAAATGCGTTGCTATAAAATCAGTGAACTTTAAAAATAAATTATTTTTAGTATTCGAAATGAAATTGGATTGATTCATTATAAATCTCCTTCTATTAAAATGCATACATATAAGGTATAATATCACAAAAAGCTTTACGTTAGTCGAATGTAATATAAAGTTATGATAATTGTAATATAAACTTATGAATTGTGTTGTATAATATTAAGATTATGATTTAGTATAGAGATTTAGAATAATATTAGCGGAGGTTTCTATGGATAAAATTTTAAGAAATATTATTTATAAAACGTTTAAGATTGGTGAAATAGAATTTTCGGTCTTAGACATTATATTCCTATTTGGTATTAGCGTTAGTGGTTTTATGATGCGCATTAGCTTGAAATCAGTAGTGACAGGCGATTATACTTATTTCTTGGAACAGTGGATCAATGAATTCAAAGCGAGTGGATTTATTGCCCTAAAAGGTGATTTTTACAATTATAACCCACCATATATGGTCATTTTATATTTTGTATCTATTTTAAAAATAAATCCGTTAACAGGAATAAAAGTGATATCTAGTATTTTTGATGCTATTTCGGCAATGACAGTAGCAATTATAGTAATGGATATTACTAAAAATAAATTGCGTACTATGTTAGCTTATGCAGCGGTGTGGATATTGCCAACGGTAGTTGTCAATGGAGCAATGTGGGCACAATGTGATTCGATATATACCACCTTTATCATGTTATCAATATATTGTATGTTAAAAGAAAAGCCGCTTAAATCAATGGTTTTTTACGGAATTGCATTTGGATTTAAAATGCAAACAATATTTGTTCTTCCTGCATTTATAATTTTGTGGTCAAAGAGAAAAGTTAAATTGGTTCATTTTTTAAGTATCCCTATTATATATATAATCAGCTTGCTTCCAGCAATATTGGCTGGAAAAAGCGTTGCTAGTTCAATTGGACTCTATATGGGACAAGCCAAAGAGCAAGGATATCTAGAGTATAATTGGCCAGGCCTTTATGAATTGATTGGCATTGAACCATATTACGATTATTATGGACCAGCAGCTATGTGGTTTGTATTGGGTATTTTAATGTGTATAATGTTTTATCTTGCATACAAGAACTACAGAATTAACAAAGAGAGAATGTTAGATATATTTTTATATATAGCAATGGTTACGGTTTATTTTCTTCCACATATGCATGATCGATACGGCTATATTGCTGGCTTGTTGGCAATTATAGTTGGACTTGTGAATACAAAAAAGATATACATACCAATTATTCATGTTATAGTTTCGTACGGTGCTTATCAAGCTTGTTTGTCTGACCATCAAGTTGTCCCGTTTTGGGTATATTCATTTATGTTGCTATTTTTAATTTTAGATTTTGGAATCTACATATTCAAATATGTAAATGAAAATATTCGCAATAATAAGGAGGCATAAAGACATGGATGATTATTTGATTAATTTACTTCACAAAGAATATAAAATAGGTAAAATGAAGCTATCATTTTTGCATATACTACTTGTTGTTGGCGTTACAATCGTGACACTCGCTATGAGATATTGTTTAAGAGATAATGAGACGTGGGACTACTTCGCAAGTTGGGAACCTTGGATTGCGACAATGAAAGAGATGGGGGGATTCAAAGGATTGTCGGGAGATTTCTACGACTATACACCGACTTATGTATTTATTATACTGATGCTTAGCTATTTGCCGATAAAGTTATTATATATAATAAAAGCTTTTTCTGTCATGTTTGATATAATTATGGCCATGGTTAGCGGTGCAATTATATTTAATATAACTAAAAATCGTACGAAGGCAGTTGGAATCTATTGTATCATGATGCTTGTCCCAACAGTGGCTAATAATAGTGCATTATGGTGCCAGTGTGATGTTATTTATACAACCGCTATTTTAGGTGCTATTTATTTTATTATGAATGATAAACCAACAAAAGGAATGCTTTTTTACAGCATTGCATTTGCGCTGAAGTTGCAGTCACTATTTGTGTTTCCGGCATTGATCGTGTTGTGGGCGTTAAAGAAAATAGATTTAAAACATTTTCTATTCATGCCAGTTATGTATTTTTTGGGAATTTTGCCAGCATGGATTGCAGGAAGACCATTAAAGGAACTAATAATGATATATGCAGTGCAAGCAGAGCAATCGCCACAATTAAGTCTTGGATATCCAAATATATATCAATTACTTGGAACAAAAGATTTTATTGATGTATATTCATCGGCGGGAATATGGCTTACATTAGCATTTTTAATGGTTGTTATGTTTTATGTTGCCAAGAGCAGAGTTATAGTTACAAAAGAATTTGTAATACAAATAGTTTTATTATTTGTGTTAATTGCAGTATGTTTTTTGCCGTTCTTGCACGAAAGGTATGCTTATGTCGCAGATGTAGTCGCAGTAATTTATGCATTTATCTATATAGATAAATTTTATGTTCCGTTATTACAGATACTTATTTCGTTTAGTGCATATTCGATTATTTTGTCAGCATATGTGAATGTTCCGATTATAATATATAGTTTTGCTACATTGTTTTTAGTCTTTGATATTGGAATGGGCGTTTATCAATATGTTGTGAAAAATCAAAATTGCGTAGAAGCATAAAGAAAGACTATAATGGAAAAATATAAGTGGGTAATATTAAATAGTTAGCAAAAACTAATAAATGATTAGTATAGGCTAAAATAATTAGTAAGTACAAAAAAGGTTACTGTTCACACAGCAATGTCATTTAGTTAATTTAAGGGTGACGACTTCCTTGGGTTCAGATGCTAACGTCTATGAGTGAAACAGATATTTCAGTATAAGGGTTTAGGGGTTGTAAATGTTTTATTATATTTTTGTACATGACAAATAAGCAGATTTACATCTGCTTCAAAAAAATGTACTATAATATTTGATGAAACTGCCTAAGCTGCACGATATATAAAATATCGTGGTTTACGAAAATGAGCGGTCTTAAGCCTTGGGTATTTGCGCTCATTCCGAATCGGAATCAGTTCCTTTTGGAGCAGGGACATCACATCTATCGAGTCTTTCTCTGTGGCTAGACGGAGAAAGACTCTGCAAATATGTGCAGCTGTACTAAAGTTCACTTTATATTCGTGTTTAGTCTCCCTTTTTTCAACAACGGTATGATTAATCAATATTTCTGTTATGTTATAGGTGATTAATTTTGCCCATATTTCTTGCTTG
>JBGUEQ010000020.1:0-72990 GCA_041821265.1 Lachnotalea sp.
CTGCCAGGAGAGAAAATTGAGAATAAAATGGTTCGCTTTCGTACCCTTGGATGCTATCCGTTAACGGGTGGTTGCGAATCAGAGGCAGAAACATGGCAGTAGGAGCTTCGTTTGCAGACCTTGCAATTATATTAATTGATGCAAAACAAGGCGTATTGGTTCAGACGAGAAGACATGCAAGAATTTGCTCCTTAATGGGAATTAAGCATTTTGTATTTGCAGTCAATAAGATGGATTTAATTGGCTATAGGAAAGAAACATTTCAAGAAATTGAAAAAGAAATTTACACGTTAACCGAGGAGTTAGCGTTAGAAAATATTAAAATTATACCAGTATCAGCGACTGAAGGAGATAACATAACCACCAAGTCACCCAATATTACCTGGTATGAAGGCGAATCACTTTTATCTTATCTTGAAACGGTTGATGTGATCAGTAGTGATAAAGAAAAAGGTTTTTATATGCCAGTACAAAGGGTATGTAGACCAAATCATACATTCAGAGGATTTCAAGGACAAATTGAATCAGGAAGTATTGCGGTAGGAGACGAATTGATTACGCTACCTAGTAATGAGAAAGCATTGGTTAAAACAATTTATTTGACCGATAAGAGTGTGAAGAAAGCTACGAAAGGGCAACCAGTTACCATACAGTTGAATAAGGAAGTAGATGTCTCGAGAGGATGCGTGTTAACCCAAAATTCAAATTTATTGATCAGTAATAGTTTGACCACCAATATTCTTTGGATGGATGATATGGAATTAACAGAAGGAAAAAATTATTTTGTAAAAATAGGAACCAAAATGTTACCAGGTGTTGTGACAGAGATAAATTATAAAATTGACGTAAATACAGGAGAACATATCGGCACGAACACGTTGAAGAAAAATGAAATTGCAGTATGTAACATTTCACTTTCTGAGAATATAGTTGTTGATCAATTTGATCAGCATAAGACACTAGGAGAACTGATTCTAATAGATCGAATAACAAATATGACTTCAGCATGTGGAATGGTAGAAGAAATCAACCAAACAAAGGATCAAGAGAATAAGGCTACATTTGTATATCAAGAATTGAGTGCAAAAGGCGATATTTTTGAAGAGTATTATTATAATTTTGAAAGTTTGTCTATGTCGATACATCATGTAACGCAGCAATCCTACACCGTGGGCGACGAGGTTCGTGTAAAGGGAGAAACTTATCAATATCCAGACAGTTTTGATATCTTTGCCTTTCGTGATAAGGTAGTGGTTAAAGTAAGAAATAAGAAAATTAGCGATATATTGTCAGTTGACCAATACCAATACACAGGATTTCCTATTACAAATGAAAAAGGATTTGCAGTAAAGGCAAAATCACAAGAAGAATTAAATGTATTTATTGAAGAATATAATAAAAATGAAAAGAATTTCTTGAATCAATGGTTAAGCTTTGATACATATAGAAGAGTTGTCTTCGATAGTAATTATTGGATTATATGATACCAGGGTCAAAAGGTCATGTTTTCATGCTTGCATGAAAACATGACCTTTGGGACCCGCAAAACATGAGAAAGTAGCCCGAACAGGGCGGATTTCGAATGTTTTTAGGATTGTGGAGCACACCGTGAGTAACAATCCGTAGGTATTAGGGAATAAAATGCCGTTTGCCTCCGACATCAGGATATAGCGGTTGACAACTTGTCTATATCATACTATCATTAAACGTATAGAATAATGATACTTTAGTAACCATAGTACAAAAGGTTTACGAAGCGAAATTCTGTGAAGTGTAGTGCAAAATATAATATTTTTATGTTTTGTGTGCATCACGTAGCGGCGAATTAGGAAACACTAAATCGTTACGAATAAAAAAGATTAGGAGGCTAAAAATGGAAGAACAATTCGAATTAATACTAGAAGAAAAAATGCAGCAACAAAAAGAATTGTTTCAAAAAGAAATAATTGAATTCAAAGAAATTGGAGAAAAATTCATTCGTGGTGAGATTAGTTCAAATGAATTCAAAGCCTCATCTGGTGGAATGGGTGTATACGCGCAAAGGGGTGGAAAAGAGTTTATGATTCGCCTGCGTGTGTTATCGGGTGTATTGGATATTACTACGCTAGAATTAATCAATGAATTTGTTAATGATTATGGTTTGACTGATGTACATCTGACAACGAGAGAGGCGATTCAGCTTCATAATCTAAAATTTGAAGATGTAATAAGCATTATGACCAGAAGCCTTCAAAGCAATTTGTTTACAAGAGGTGGTGGTGGTAATTTTCCTCGTAATGTATCATTGTCTCCACTATCAGGTGTGGAGAGAGAAGAAGCGTTTGACGTGACAAAGTATGCGATGATTGTTAACAAATATTTTGTATCGAGAATGAGTCAGTATAAACTTCCTAGAAAATTCAAAGTAGCATTTTCCAACGATGAGAATGATACAGCAAATGCGACCATTGCTGATTTAGGATTTATTGGTGTGCGGCAGGAAGGTAAGTGTTATTTCAAAGTATATATTGGTGGTGGCCTTGGAAATCAAGCAGCGATTAGTGTACCGTTTGATGAATTGGTGCAAACCCAAGATGTAATGTATCATGTAGAAGCGAGCCTTAGAATGCTAATGGAAGAAGGCGACTACGAGAACAAAGGAAAAGCAAGAATGCGTTTTATTGTAAAACGTATGGGTGAAGAAGAATTCCTAGCTTGTTATAAAAAAATCCTTAAATCGGTTAAAGAATCAAATCAATTGGATTTATTGATAGATAATGAATATCCTGCCGCGGAGAAAGCAAAACTAAAGAATCTGAAAGAGCTACAGACAGATCTTATTTTGCAAAAACAAGATGGTCTCTATACGGTCATTGTCCATCCCAAAGGTGGAATTTTGATGAAAGAGGATTTGAAGCAAATCACCTTGTTTTTGCAAAAAATCTCCAATTTACAAATTCGTTTGAGTATGGAAGAGAATATGTATATACGAAATCTGACATTAGAGCAAGCTGAAAAGTTCTTAGATTTAATTCGTCACTTTGGTCGAACGACAAGACTAGAACAAAGTGTTTGCTGCATTGGTGTTCCAACATGCCAAATCGGTATTGGAGAAAGTCAAAAGCTATTAACCAACATCGTAACATATTTTAAAGAAAAAGGACTACCCAATGATGTTTTACCATCGATTCATATTTCAGGATGTTTGAACTCTTGTGCGAGGCATCAAGTCGCTGAAATAGGACTTCAAGGTAAGAAAAAGCGAATAGACGATCAGGTTCAAGAAGTATATACACTTTATATAGGCGGTGTAACGGGTGAATTTGATACACATTTCGCAACTGAATATGGAGACATATTGGCAGATTCTGTTCCTTCCTTTATATATGAGTTAGCATTAAGTGTAAAAGAGAGTCAATTAGATTTTGTAGAATATATGAATGTGTTTAAGGAAGTTTTTGTTTTGATTTTAGCTGGCTATGTGAAATAAAATATTAGAGCGAACATTATGTTCGCTCTTTTTTTAGTGTAAACAGCTTATTATTATAGAACTATCTATGCCAAACAGTCTGCTAATATCAGAATCTTTATACCTGTCTAAAGAGATATAAAAGTATTCAAGGATATGTTTAAAATTAGAAGTGTTTAGAGTATCAATTTTAGAGGGGAATAAACATGAAAAAATATAAAATGTTTTCTAAAATAGTGCTATTAGTTTCTTTGTGCGGAATTATATTAGCATCCATTAATGCCTTTACTGGCATTATTAATACTTCTATAACAGCAGGTGGAACGGTTATCTGTATCATGGGATTTATCATAGCAAGTGTAGCAGCAATGATAATAGCGCAAACGAAAGAAAAGTAGCCGCTGAAATTACTATTTGTTGAAAAAATACTTACTATAGCATTAAATTAAGATTTAGCCTAAGTAATGTAACCCAGATGAATTAGTCACAGAAGTTTATTATCCAGTAACTATTCAGTACCCATAAACGCGAAGTGTTTTACTAAGCAAAAGCTCCAGTTCTGTCTTGCCAAAATGAAAGCTTATCGTTTGACAACTCACTTAACTAAAATATAAAATTATAATAACCCCTGCATTTAGATTATAGTGTTTTAACCCTATTTTTGACAGTCGATAAGGCTTAAAAAGTCCTTGAATCCGCTAACTATGCGAGTTCCAAGGACTTTTGTTTTCTTTACGAATATGCGTTGTTTTTCATGGCAGTTAAAAATGCAGTGGCGTATAATTGAATTAAAGTTTATGCTTAAGTATTCACTATGGTGTATTCCATATAGAGGAAGTAACAAATGACGATAGGAGTGATTGAACATGAAAATGGAATCGAAAAAAAGGCTTTATTCTATGAAGGAAGCATATATTATAACCTGGCAGGCAATGCGGACGATGCCTCAACTGAGACGTGCAAGAAAAAGTGGGGAAATGGATGAGCAGTTTATGGAAAGAGTCATGCTTGCAGTGACAGAAGTGAATGGTTGTGCAATATGTTCTTATGCTCATACAAAAATGGCATTGGAAGCAGGCTTGAGTGACATTGAAATCCAGAATATGTTATCTGGGATCAGTTATGATGTTCCAGCCGAGGAACTCCAGGCTATTATGTTTGCACAGCATTATGCGGATTCCAGGGGGATTCCTTCTAAGGAGTCTTGGGAGAGAATTGTAGAAACCTATGGGCTATCTAAAGCAAAAGGTATTTTGGGTTCAATACGTGCAATTATGATGGGGAATGTTTATGGAATTCCATGGGGTTCTTTTTTTAATAGAATAAAAGGAAAGCCGGATAAAAGAACTAGCTGGCTGTATGATTTGAGCTTAATGATAGGTAGTATTTTATTTTTGCCTTTTGCTCTTGTACATGCATTAATATCTAAGATTTTAAGACAGCCAATTATTTCGTTCTAAATTAGAAATGTGCAGTAAAATAGTGTGCGGTTGTTGATGGAAAGGATAAGTTATTATTGTTCTTATGTCTTAATGGAACTCCAAATGTTACTGTTCACAGTAACATTTGATTTTGCATGTAAATTCGCTACGCGAAGCAGAAATCATTTGATGAATCATTTTCTTACGTAGCTTAACAGCTAGTTTCAGAAGCTCTTTCACGATTTCTGTCTATTAAGCAGGCCGAAATGGAGGAGCAGAAAGAGCAAATAGCTTACCGTTTGATACTTCTTGAAACAGCCATAAAACGGCTGAGAAAGGATAGTAAAATGATGAAATAGCCTCAATAGGAGGTTCCTGCTGATAACCAGGCAAACCGATAAAATACTGATAATATGGATTCTCTGTGAGCTGCGCTACCTATTCGCGGCCAGAAAACTGAGACTTGGTCTGTATAATGAGAGTACCAAGTGCTAGTCGAAGCGCCTTCGCTACATTTCCAGTGCTACTTGGAAATAATTTTGCATATTTTTCTTCAAACACATCCCAAGGAATGCGGTCTGCCATTTTGATCCAACGATTATTCGGATCCATCCGAAGACCCATTGGTTGATTAAAATCGAGAAAGGTATGTTGTAATTTATCAATCGGTTTGTACATGGTTTTTTGACTCCAATCTATAGTAAATTCTATTAAAACTGCAAGGAAAATGATTTCAAGTTAACGAAACCCTTGCATTTATTATACGACATAACTGCCTTGAAATCAGTAAAATCAACACATTTTCAGTTAATCAGTAGACACTAATTTGTTAAATTTTAGACTTTTATACAAGTGGAGATATAGGGATAATATTCTTAACAATGTTCTTGAAATAGAGATAAATATAAAAAGGATGTAATATTAAAGAAGTGTCATATTGTATAAGCTATTATTATCGGATATTTTATAGATTTAATATTATAATAAGTAAGAAAGTTTACAAAATATTTAACATTTATAAAAAATATATTGTACTAAAAATTATGTACGTAATTTAAGTGCTACATAAATAATGTTGGCTAGGATATCTCAAGTTAATTTAATATTATAGCTGAATTACTGACAAAAAAGATTATGGAAAAATATGAAAAAATATATTGACTAGACTATCAGAATAGTTTATTATATAAAAAACAAAGATGTTTCCAAAAGGAGTCATCTTTGTTTTTATTTACGACTAATATAACATGCTTATATGACTTTATTATTGGTTATATACTGCAGCAAAAGGGAGGAGGTATAAAAATTTAATAAGGTTATTGGAATTTAAGGAAGGAAGTGAATCAATATGAGTAGAACCATAAAATATGTATCTCTATTTTTTTTGTTGGCTCAAATGCTAATATTACCATTAGATTGGTATACAAACATGGTAATAAATCCAGATAATTTTGAAATTGAAAATGTAAATGGATTATTTGTTTTTACTAAAGATGGTGGAAGAATTTTTATGATATATTTACTATGTCTTTTACTACAAATTTCGGTTATTAAGAGTAAGCAAATGCTTTTAGCCATATTTAGCAATGTGTTATTTATATTAATTTTGATTACTTTTCCAGTAACTTCAGAGATGATTAAGTATTTGAATTTAACAGATCTATTTAAATATTATGGTTTTGGATTTTATTTATCTATGCTAATGCTTTTACTTGGATTATGTTTCAATGTTTATCAGCTAATAAATAAACGAAATTAGATTTGAAAGGATAATAATTATGATTAAAAATAAGAAAACGATAAAGTTTATTCAAGGAATTATACTTAGTTTAGCAATGGTTATACCAATGTTCACAATGTCTGCTCATGCGGAGACAATTGATTTACAAGAGAAAACAATCGCTGAAAATGAAAAATATATTCAAGAGAATTTTTCTGCGCTACTTGAAAGTAAATTAAAAACAAGCAATAATCAATATAGTAAATCTATGTCTTTAAATTCCTTATCAGCGGTTAATGATGGATTAGAAGAATCTACTTATAAAATACAAGATGCGGAACTTCTTAATGATCAAGGAGAATCAACGGGTATTTTTGCAACAACATATGCTGCAGTAGCATCATCATCAGGTAATAAATATGAAGATGGTACTGATGACACAATTGCAGTTACATGTTATTCAACTATATACTACAGTAAAAGAACAGCTAAAGGATCAACTGAATATTGTTTAAGTAAAGTTGCTGGTGGTTATACAAAAAGCGATGGAAGTACTACAGTGAAATCACAAACATTAAACTATGGTGAGGCAGGGATAGGTAGCGATGGTAATGTGCAACTAAGTCAATCTGAAACACCAACAAAAACTTCATACAGTTACTCAACGGGATATTCAAAATATATAACGACGGCAGGTACTCATAATATTGGTTGTACATATATAATAAAGTTGAAAAAAGGATCTGATACATGGAGTTATTATTTGTACAATCAGTTTTAAGTTTTATATAATTTAAGCTTCTTGATTTTAGCAAAATTAATTTCAACCTTTTCTTAATATGATACCTAATATATAACATATATAAAGTATTACTTAACTTCATTAAAAGATGCTATAGATCAGGAGAATTTGGAACGTTTTAATCCAGCAGAGTATTTACACTATAATAATGAATAACAGGTGTCTCACGACCATTTTAATCTATAAATAATTCATTTACTGTAAATTACAAAGTATCTGCAAAATTCAAACCAACTATCAATATTCATATTGATAGTTGGTTTGTGTATAAAGTTAGTATGTTAAACGCAACTTTAATATTATAAATCAAAAAGGATGTTAGAGCAAAAAGCTAGCAGCCTTTTTTATTTACATGAATTTCCATATATGTTAAATTTAAGTAGATAAAGGGGTGAATAAAATGAAAATGTATTTGAAGTTTATAGTTGCAATATTAGTTTTTACTATCTATTATGTAATTGTTTCTGCTATTGAGGAAATTGATTTAGGAGACCCATGGAATAAGTTAATAAAATGGGTTCATAAAAAATAAAATAATAGTTGACTTTATTTATAGTTAGATATAAAATTAAAACTAAGGTAAGTAAATATAAATAATATTATAAGAGGAGAAATGTATATGTTTGGATTGTCAACACTTATTTAGACAACTTTTTTAAGGTTAGCAATTCGAAATTCGTATGGTGTCATATATCCAAGGGAAGAATGAATTCGATGGTTATTGAACCAGTTTACGTAATCAGCTAATTCATATTGTAGTTCTACTAAAGAATCAAAAGACTGACCTTTTACAAACTCTGTTTTGATGATTTTAAAGGTTGCTTCTGCAACTGCATTATCATAAGGACAACCCTTCATACTTAAGGAGCGTTGAATTTGAAAAGTCTCCAGCGTTTTATCTAATAGCTGGTTTTTGAATTCGTTTCCGCGATCTGTGTGAAATACATGGATATTTTTAAGATTAGTATTTACTCTTGAAAACGCCTTTGAAACCAATGCTGCATCCTTGTTTCTTCCCGCACTGTATCCAATTATTTCACGATTAAAGAGGTCTATAAGCACACATATATAGTTCCAGCTCATGCCAACTCTTACATATGTCAAATCACTTACTACTACATTATATTGTGGTTGATTGTTAAATTATCTATTTACAATGTTTTCAACTTTGGATTCATTACATTTATCCACATGTGGCTTAAACTGAGCAATCGTATAACTTGAAACAAGACCTTCTTGTTTCATAATGCGTCCAATGCGACGGCGAGAAGTTTGTAAATTTATTTTTGCTAATTCAACCTTTATTTTTCGTGTTCCATAATTATTACGGCTAGATTTGAAAATCTCTATGATATTAGCAGTTAGACTGCTTTCATCAGGTTTTTGCGTAGCCTCATAATAATAAGTACTTCTTGAGATTTTTAGGACATTACACATTGCTGACACCGAGTATTTGTGCGTATTACTTTTTATCACATTTACTTTCGTCCTAAGATCAGCGCTGCTTGCTTTAAAATATCATTCTCCATCAATAGTTGCTTATTTTGTTTGCGGAGTGCAATAAGTTCTTGTTCCTCCAACGTACGATTATCCTTTTCTTTAAAGGAACCTGTCGTTTCAGATTGATTAATCCATTTATCGAGTAGCGAACTCGATATATCATATTCCTTAACGATATCGCATTTTCTCTTACCATTAAGATAAAGTTTAACTAGTTGGTTCTTGAATTCGTCGTTATAAGTACGACGAGGCCTTCTCTGTTTTGATTCGGTCATGATAATTACTCCTTCATTTAATATTGATTATATTTTACATGACCTTAAAATAACTGTCTAGTTTATTGTAGCCTATCCAATCATTGCTATTATTATAGCAATGATATTACAAAATATTGTTATTACTGTTGGTTGTGGATTATTGTTAATTGCATTTAATTGTAAAAATAGCTAAGTTGCATTTTAAATTAATATTAAATTACTTTTATAGGTAAGGTGAAAATATATGAAAAGAAATAAAATCATTATATTGTTAAGTATTTTAATATTGGTGGTAATACTTGTATATTACAATTCAAATGATAAAGAAAAAATAAAAATAAATGATAATATATATAAATTAACTAAAAATATGAGTAAAGAAGATGTTGAAAATCTACTGGGAAAATCAGTAAAAGATATAGGATTTGGTATGCCAGTCTACCTTTATCAAATAGACAATGATACTGTTGTATTAATTAGTTATGATGAAAATAGTAAGATAATGAATGCAACTTTACAAAAAAATGATGAAACAAGTGAACAATTAATTGGATATGATGAATAACTTGAGTTAAAAAAGTAGATAAATTTATAATTATATGGAAGCAAATATTGAAATCTTAATATTCTGAGTTAGCGGTACTATGATAAAATAGTAGTGGAAAGAAATTATATTATAAAAATCAAATTTAAGGAGTGACAAGGAATATGAAAATTGATAGATTACTTGGTATATTAACCGTACTTCTTAAAAATGACATTATGACTGCACCAGTACTTGCGGATAAATTTGAGGTTTCTAGACGAACCATTAATAGAGACATTGAAGATTTATGTAAGGCAGGAATTCCACTTGTTACTTTGCAAGGAGCAGGGGGAGGGATACGAATTGCAGACGGTTATAAATTAGATAAAACTTTATTGACGACAAAAGACATGCAGGCAATTTTAATCGGATTAAAGAGTCTAGACAGTGTATCAGGTAGTAACCAATACAATCAGTTACTCGATAAAATATATCAAGGTAAAAGCAAAGATTCAAATAATAACGTATTGGATGCGAGTGGTCATATTCTGATAGATTTAGCTTCTTATCATAAGGGAAGTTTAGCTCCTAAAATTGAATTGCTAAGAGAAGCGATTGAAAGGTCATATTTAGTGGAATTTGATTATTATTGTGATACAGGGGAAAGCCATAGAGTGATTGAACCGTATTTAATTATATTTCAGTGGTCAAGTTGGTATGTGTGGGGGTATTGCAAGGAACGTCAGGATTATAGAATGTTTAAATTAAATCGTTTATTAAATCTAGAGATGTTAATGACGGATTATGTAAGACGGGAAATACCACCGTTTCAGAAAGACATGGAACAAATTTATCAAAACAATATGCACTTGGTGGCTGAGTTCGAGGCAAGTGTGAAGTGGAGATTAATTGAAGAATATGGGATAGATAGCTTTACAGAAAATAAGAATGGGAAACTATGGTTTGAATTTGATTTCGCAAGTGAGGATAATTTATTTGCTTGGATTATGGGATTTGGAGATAAAGTAAAGATAATTGAACCAAATGAAGTAAAAGAAAAATATTTGGATATTATTTCAAAAATTAAAAATCTTTATTGAAAACATGACATATAGGTGTCGTGTTTTCTTTGCTATGATACTTACTATAAAAGATGCTAGGATATATTAAACGTGCAAGTATGCAAGGGAGGAAAAAGATGAAATATATGTGGTTAGACGAATTTCTTTTGTCAAAGAGGGGGACGACAAAAGATTATAAAGAAGAGTGGGGGTGGACTAGATATCAATTAAAGAATAAAATGTTTGCTGCCATATGTAAGGATGCGAAGGGTGAGCGAGATATTGTTACAGTAAAGCTAAATCCACTGGATGGAGACTTCTTGAGAAATCAGTATGAGGACATAATTCCAGGTCATTATATGAATAAGATACATTGGAATTCTATTTATTTGGATGGAAATGTCCCAGATGAATTGATGAAAGAGTTAATGGACAAATCATACCAGTTGGTATTGAACGGGCTGAGTAAAAAAGTGCAGAAGGAAATTCTAGCGGAAATTGAAGTGTAAAATATAGGTGATTTTATAGATACTGAATAGTTATAGGCATAGTTAAGTAGGGGGTTGATATGGAATTAATAAGAATAACAAAGGAAAATTTAGAGCAAGAACATATTTGTTGTGCTATATCAAATAATAACGATGTTCAAGTGACATCAAAAAAGACTTGGTTAGAGAAACGTTTCAACGAAGGACTTGTATTTTTAAAAGGAGATGTAAGAGGCAAGTGTTTTATAGAATATATTCTAGCAGAAAATGCATGGGCACCAATCGAGGCAAGTGGATATTTGTATATAGATTGCTTCTGGGTATCAGGACAGTACAAGGGGCATGGTTATTCTAATAAATTATTAAATGCTTGCATAGAAGACGCAAAACAGCAAGGAAAAAAAGGTTTGGTTATCTTGTCTTCTAATAAAAAGATGCCGTTTTTATCTGATCCTAAGTATTTGAAGCATAAGGGATTTGAAACGGTTGATTTTGCAATGCCGTACTATGAATTAATGTGTTTGAAATTCGAGGCAATCCAGATAGAGAGCGTGATGCAGGCACAGATGGCACCTGCGTCATTTACAACCTATAGTTTGTTTTATAATGGAGAATTTGTCACGAATGAAATTTTATCAGGAAAGAAATTTGACAAAATGATTACAGATATGATTCAATAAAATTTAAATACGAGCAATCTGGTGATATAATGATGAAATGTACCAGTGAGCTAATTGCGGTAAAAGATATACAAAAATCCATTCAATTGAATGATTTGGGCAATTATATTTTGAAAGTAGAGAAATAAAATGCATGAAACTAAAGTAAAATCAATTCTATCAGCGCAAAATGGAATGAATTTATACAGAGGGTGTTCGCACGGTTGTATCTACTGTGATGCTAGGAGTACCTGCTATCAAATACTACATCCATTTGAAGATATCGAAGTGAAATCAAATGCCGTAGAATTATTAGAACAAGCATTGCGAACCAAACGAAAAAAATGTATGATAGGAACCGGCGGCATGAGTGATCCCTATCTTCATGTTGAAAAGAAACTTAATATTACGAGAAGATGTCTGGAACTAATTGACGAATATGGTTTTGGGGTAGCGATACAGACTAAATCAGATTTGATACTAAGGGATCTGGATTTATTAAAACGCATTAACCAAAAGACAAAGTGTGTTGTTCAGATGACACTTACTACGTATGATGAAGATTTATGTAAAATAATAGAACCAAATGTTTGCACTACAAAGCAAAGAGTAGAAGTGTTAAATATTATGAGAGACGAAGGAATCCCTACGGTTTGTTGGATGACACCGATTTTGCCATTTATCAATGATACAGAAGAAAATATACGCGGCCTTTTAGACTATTGCAAGGAAAGTAAAACATATGGGATTCTTCTTTTTGGTATAGGCGTAACATTACGGGATGGGGATAGACAGTATTTCTATCGTAAGCTAGATCAGAAGTTTCCGGGAATGAAAGAAAAATATATCAAAACATATGGGGATGCATACGAAATTCCTTCACCAAATGGTGATTACTTGATGAAAATGGTACAAGCAGAATGTAAGCGAAATAATATGGTATGTGATGTTAACAAATTATTTAAGTATATGCAGTTGTTTGAAGATAAACAGGCAGGGGAGCAAATAAGTTTATTTGATATTTAAGAACTATGTATTAAAATATTAATCAAGTGTTAACATAAGAACAGAAACAATAGGAGGGGTAAGTTCTATTTCGTTTTTGTTTTTTATATTTCTACATATAATCTCCATAGAAAAAGATTAGTATGGACATAGACAATTTCTAAAATGTTAGAGAGTAAAAAAGCATGTAGAAGGGAAGGTAATAAAAAATGGCGAATCAAAAGAATACCAAGTCAAATAAATCAATTCATTTAGTAATCATGTTTGGTGTTGGTGTAATCATAGCAGCAGGTATATTTTTAACTAAAATGAAAAATGATAATAATCAAGTAGTAGCAAGTGATAAGCAAAGCACAATAGAAGCTCAAGTATCAGAATCAGGAGATTTGATAATTCCAATTGCGGACATTACGGAGAAAGCAAATTTTTATGGTTATGATGTTGATGGTACACCGTTAGAAGTAATTGCGATTAAAGCCTCGGATGGCTCTATTCGAACTGCATTTAATACTTGTCAGGTTTGCTATAGTTCGGGACGTGGATACTATGTTCAAGAGGGCGACAATCTAGTTTGTCAAAATTGTGGCAATCAATTTAGTGCAAGTGATGTAGAAGTTTCTAGAGGGGGATGTAACCCAGTTCCTATCATGGATGAAAATAAAGTAGTGGATGAAACGAATATAACAATACCAAAAGATTTTCTTGAAAGCTCAAAAGCAATATTTGAAAATTGGAAATTTTAAAAGTTTAGTAACACTTAAGGGGTAAGCTATCAAATTACAAAATGAGGTAGCAGAGCAAATTAATATAAAAATCAGACTAACAAAAATGAAAAAAATTTCAACCATCAACTTATTATATTAGAAATTCAGATGATTCAACCAATGTAGATAATACCGGACTTCCATCAGGATGCTGTGGCTTTTAGATCAAAACAAGGATATGCAATGAAGTGATGAAAAAAGATCAATCGTTGCATAGGAAAAGTACGGTTTACACAATGTTTAATTCTATTAAAATAAAAGCTATGTTCTCTCATATTATAATGATAAAATAGAAATAATGATTCAGTACGATAAACGTGCGGTATTACGCTAGAATAAAGAATAAATTGATTTTTGAAATATAAATTTCAATGGAGGAACCAAGATGAATGAAACTAAGAAAACGGTGTTGGTGGTTGATGATGAGGTGAAAATCGTAGAAGCAGTGGTAGCATATCTAGAAAATAGTGGTTATTTAACACTTGTTGCTTATGATGGAGAAAAAGCATTATCCATATTTAATAGCAAAAATCCTGATTTAGTAATTCTTGATTTAATGTTACCAAAACGATCAGGAGAAGAAGTTTGTAAATCAATTCGAAGAGTTTCGAGAGTTCCAATTATTATGCTTACCGCTAAGATAGAGGAGGAGCAAAAAATCAATGGTTTAAATATAGGTGCGGATGATTATGTTGTAAAACCATTTAGTCCACGAGAATTGATTGCAAGGGTTAACAGCTTGTTTCGGCGTGCTGATACAGGGATGGCTCCTTTGTTTCATAAAATGAGTTGGAACAATGATGATCTCCAAGTAGATATGAATGAATATACAGTAAAAAAAGCAGGAGAAGTGGTGAGTTTGACTCCAAATGAATTTAAAATACTTTGTTCCTTAATTAAGTATCCGAAAAAAATATTTACAAGGGAAGAACTTATTGAAATAGCATTGGGTGTTGAATATGATGGTTTTGAACGTACTATTGATTCTCATATCAAAAATTTAAGAAGTAAAATTGAGGATGATACTGCTAATCCAAATTATATCATTACAGTTAGAGGCGTTGGTTACAGGTTTGGAGAAAATATATAAGGCAGAAGTAAGCTACATTAAAATATCGTAATGAATAAAAAACTGGAGGAATGAAGAGTGAGAATGAATCTAAAAATCAAGTTGACCATATCCTATATATTACTTTCGCTATTCTTGGTTACTTCACTATTCATTGTATCAAATTATTTAGTGGTGTCTAAGTTTCAAACATATATAATAGAATCACAAGAGAAGAAAAATGATAACATTGTCAAAATGGTTACCGATCAATATAATGCAAATGGAGAGGAACCAAGTGAAGAATTACTTGAGAGTATAGGAAATACAGCGCTATCGCAAGGGGTAGTACTTATGGTGAACGACTTAGGTGGAACGGAATTATTTTGCATGAGCACATTAGATAGTCAGGTATGCGAGAATATGATTGAAAGTATGCGTTCTCATATGGCAAGTATATATCCAAATTTCAACGGTGAATATGTACAAAAAAATTATGATATCGTAAAAAGTGGTTCTAAAGTAGGAACGATTACTCTGGGTTATTATGGACCGTTTTATTATAACGAGGAAGATGTACAGTTTTTGGCTGTTTTAAATAGAGTATTGATCTTGGTCGCTATTATTTTTTTCATAGTTGCTACTTTTCTAGGAGCGTTTATGGCAAATCGAATTGTAAGACCTATTAAAAAGGTAATTGATAAAACAAAACAAATTGAACAAGGTGATTATTCAAATCGAATTACCCTTGTATCAAAAACAGATGAAATATATCATTTGATTCATAGCGTTAATACATTAGCAGATACGTTGGAGCGACAGCAACTATCAAAAAAAAGAATGGCGAGAGATTATGCACATGAATTTAGAACGCCACTTGCTACATTACAGTCCAACTTGGAGGCAATGATTGATGGTATATGGGAACCTACGAGCCAAAGGCTGGAGAGCTGCCGCACAGAAATATTACGACTGACGCGTATGATATCTGAAATTGACAAATTAGTTAAAATTGAAAGTGAAAGCTTTATACTAAATAAAACGAAATTCAATCTAGCCAATGTGGTAGATCAAGTGAGTTTAAACTTCCAGCAGGATATGGAAGCGAAACATATTGCGATAGAAACCAAGATGAGTCAATTTGATTTATGGGCCGATAAAGATAAAATTATTCAAGTAATCATTAATCTTTTGACAAATGCAATTAAATATACAGATGAAAATGGAAAAATTAAAATCACAGTACAACAGAATAAAGATAAGTGTGAATTCGCGATTGCAGATACTGGAATTGGAATTTCAAAAGAAGATATTCCAAATATTTTCGAACATTTATATCGAACCGACAAATCAAGAAATCGTGATACAGGTGGATCGGGTATAGGCTTATCTGTTGTGAAAGCCATTGTAGATGCACACGGTGGAATAATAAAAACAATAAGTGAAATAGGGAAAGGTAGTGAATTTCGCGTGATATTACCAATGAAATAACATGGTAATATAAAAGTAAATAAAAGAATAGAACGTTATAAGAAGCAAAGCAGAGGTTTGATGTCTGCTTTGCTTCTTATGTTTTTTTGGACTTTTATCATAATCCTGCCACAATTTTTTATTATATTGATAAAAAGCGAAAGACATTAGTTAGTTGCCATAATATTAATTAAAAACGTGATAGCCATTTATCAAAATAAAAAGTTTTTAATTTAAAAAGAAAGTGTCTGCTTGCAGATACGCTAGGAGGTCAAAATGAAGAAAGAAAAAGTGAAACAGATCAGAAGGATTGTGCAAATATTCTTTTTTGCACTTATAGCAATCATTGCTATCAATAAAACATTGGCGGAAATGGGACTGGGGATACCATTTATGTCTGAAGCATCGTTGCATGCACTTTGTCCCTTTGGCGGTGTAGTTACGTTATATAATTTAGCTACCTTGGGAACGTTTATACAAAAAATACATATGTCTTCCATTATATTAATGGGTATCGTCTTCTTTTTATCGGTGCTATTTGGACCAGTGTTTTGTGGGTGGGTATGTCCACTTGGTTCGATTCAAGAATGGGTCGGAAAAATAGGACGTAAATTCTTTGGGAATAAATTCAATCATTTTATACCAACTAAGTTAGATCAAATACTACGTTTCTTACGCTATGGTGTACTTGCTTGGGTTGTTTTTGTAACAGCACGTTCAGGATATATATTATTTAGTCATATTGATCCATATAATGCTTTATTTACTTTCTGGTCGAGTGAAGTTACGATACCTTCTATTATTATGTTAATTGTAATTTTACTACTTTCATTATTTGTAGAACGTCCATGGTGTAAGTATGCTTGTCCTTATGGAGCACTTCTTGGATTGACGAATAAAATCCGCATCTTTAAAATACGTAGAAATGCAAGTACTTGTATTGGATGTAAACAATGTGATCACGGTTGTCCAATGAATATTGAGGTTTCACAAAAAGAAGTGGTAACGAATCACCAATGCATTAGTTGTTATGAATGTACTTCTGAAAGAAATTGTCCAATAGCTGACACAGTGAATATGGAAACCTCGAAAAAAATAATGCCTAGTTTGGCAGATTCAAACCAAGAAACAAAGGAGGCGGACAAATGAAAATCAAAGCATTGACAATGGGAATCATTATATTTATCGTTGTTTTCGGAGGTATAGGCGCGACCATAGTACTTGATGTATGGGTTACTACTTCTGATAAAACACCTGTTAAAATCAAAGAAGGTGAAGCAGAAGGAAATTATAATCCAGCTGATATACGGGGTTCTTATACATTTTCTGATGTATCTGAGTTATTTGAAATAGAGTTACCAGTGCTATATACGGCATTTAATATTCGATTAGATACAGTAGGAACAGAGATTCAAGTCAAGAAATTGGAGTCTTTGTATGAAGATTCTGGCTATGAAATAGGAACAGAGTCGCTGCGTATTTTTGTAGCTTTGTATAAAAAATTGCCAATAGATTTGGATGGAAGTTTTTTACCAAAACAGGCAGCAGAACTTATCCTACAGGTAAATGAGAATTTGTCACAAGAACAAATTAGTTATTTAGAGACATATGCAGTTGATGTAACAGCAATAAATACGTCTGAAGCCATATCACCAGATGAATCAAGTACGGATGAAAAAGTAAACGAAACAGAAACAAGTGCAGCCAAAACAAGTGAAACAGAATCAACAGAAAATGTGGTAACTGGTTCGGCAACGTTTCAAAAAGTATTAGATGCAGGTGTTACCAAGGAAGAAATAGAAGAAATTCTTGGCACGTCCATGCCACCAACGAATCAAACAGTAAAAGATTATTGTATTGAAGTTGGCTTATCATTTTCAGATATTAAAAAGCAATTGAATGATAAGATAGACTAACAAGACGATAATAAGACTATGTAGAGCGTGATAAAAGAAAAGAATCCAAATTTAATTGTAACTATGTTACAATGGAGGAGGATTTTTTTAAATAATAGGAAGTTCTACGAACTTCCTATTATTTAAAAGGCACTACGTGCCAAAATGCAGACACTTTGTTAATTAATAGAAAGAGTTCTACGAACGTCCCTATTCATTAAAAGCACTATGTGACAAAAAGTGCATATTGTAGAAAGAAAATTTATTTTTAAGTAATGTAACAATAAGAAAGAAAGAAAGAAAGAAAGAGTGGAAAAATGAACGGAACAATAAGAAGTAATATTAAAATAGGAGCAACTGTAATGGTAGTTCAAAAACAAGACCAAAGAACAGGTAAGTTGACTGAAGGTGTCGTGCAAAGATTGCTTACAAATTCACCACAACATCCACACGGAATCAAAGTAATGCTTGAAAGTGGAATTGTAGGAAGAGTTCAGGAAATAAGGGGTAATGCATAAGAGTGAAGATAATGATTCAATATGCTCCTAGTTACAAAAAAATTCGGTTTATGAAATTAACGCAAAGCTCATAATTTGTTTGATTTACTATTTTAATGTGGTGAGAATAAAAATTATAAAAAATGATTCATTTCATACATAATTTAGCCATTATTACACATATTAAATATGCAGTCAATAAAATTAAACCATGTGACGAGTCAAAGACTTAGTCAGAATAGGAGAGCGTAATGGCAAATAGTAGTGGGAAAGCAAATAGTGACACAAACTGGAGTGTTGGAAAAGAAAAAGAAGAACAGCAAAAGAGTCAATCAAAATTTAACAACGTTACAAAAAAAGAAAATCCGGAGAATCAAAATCAGACCCATAATGTAAAACAAGAAGGAACATCCCAAATTAATCAAAATAGGTAATGTATTTGCCGCTTACATTAGAACATATATTTAAATTCTATTTTATATCAAAAAACACTCAAATCTTATAGGTTAAGGTATGAGTGTTTTTTGTATAGACTGGTTGTAATTATGAATAAACGCAATAGTTACAAATGATTTAAGTATACTGTCATTGTAATTTGAGTATCAGGTTGCAGCGAGTTGTTTATAATTCTAGAGGTTGAAACATATCTTGTGTTACGATATAATAAAATATAGTCTTGCAATAACTATGAAGATAATAAATAGCTCTGTCACACATAATGGCGAACCATATAATAACTATAACTTTAATAGAAGGAGTTTATTCGTGAATGATAATAAATTGATAGAATTTATTTTAACAAACAGACTAGCTAAAGCTTTTATACGTTTTGTCTTTATTTCAATTCTAATTTTCTATTTTAGTATATTTTTCACAAAGGGGATTCGATTTGACGATACCTTCCTAAGAAAAATAGTGATATCTTCGGATAGTAATTATGTAGGAAAAGGTGAGTATGGTGATATACATATTAAGGTGAAGGGAATCAAAAATACGGCTAGTAGTGCACAAGTGATTGATATTAAGTTTCCACTTTTTTTCTTTCAAACTAGACATTTGTTAGAAGTAAGTAATCCAGAACCATCTGATTTTTATATGTTTATGCAAAGAATTTCATGGGTGGTGTATCCTGTCATAGGAACTGTTTTAATGATAATGGCAATTCGTTAGAATGGTGTAGAAATGCATGTGAATTTATAACACAAAAGTTTTAATGATTATAGAAATATGCTTTTAGTGTTCTTTAAATGAAGGCAGTAATGTAGTTGCTGGAAACAGTGCTTTGTAACTATGAATAGAAAGAGCTAGAAGGGGAGTAAATTTGAGTAGGGAAAATAAAAAATTATTTCAATATTTAGGTATCATTTTTGTTGCAGTTCTAATATCAAGTAAACTTCCACATGATTCTTATTCAATCATTCAATATATTATAAAACCAATAAAGTCAAATAACCTTGTTATCAACTTATCAGGCTTTGTGCCGCTGGCTATGATATTGGTGGGAATAAAAGGCATATGGAAATTAGAAAAATTCAAGATAAAACATTGGGCGTTCATTACCATCATAGTTTTTATATTTGTAATTCCTTTGATGCAATGGACCACAGATTTTACAAGAACGGCATATCATTGGGTTAAAAACGATGGGGTTAAATCAATAAATATTGAAAAATCATATATTTCGCTTGATAGTATAGACAATCATCAGATAATCAATATAGACTTAGAATTGAAGGATTATAGTAGACGCCATAATGAATTTAAAATACGTGTTTTTCTACCCAAATCTTTGGCTGAAATCATAGGGAAAGAATACTACGAATTTGAAGATTCGTATGAAACAAGGGGTGATCGTTCAAATTTAACTGTGCATAAGCAAATAGCTATTGACGATAAAGTCACGGCTAGCTTTGGAAATATAGAAGATGAAAATTGGTATTATGAAGATGTTGAGTATGAGTTTTATAATGAAAATGGTACCGTGTATAACTTAGAACATGGTTATTAAATATAATGAGAATTAGTAACACCAGATAGTTATATTGACAAAGGAGTGATAGATTTATGAATGATCAAGATATGAAATCTTCTAATACAATTTGTAATAAGAAGTTACGTAAAATACAGTTCACGAAAAAAAGAGTCATTTTATTAGGAATAGGTATCGTTATAGCAGCAGTAATTATAGGAATTGTAAAATACCTAACGTTCTATATACCAGCAGATGAACCATCAATTTCAGCTATGATTTCGAGTGATAAAGTTACAGTAGAACAAATTGGTGACACGATTGCATTTACACCAACGCAGGAGATTCCAACAATTGGCTATATTTATTATCCGGGAGGTCAGGTAGAACCAGAAAGTTTTGCATATGCAGCTAATAAAATTGCTCAAAACGGTATTCAGGTAATTATACAAAGAATGCCATTTAATTTAGCAATATTTGGAAAAAATAAAGCATTTACAGTTATGGATACTTATACTGATATTGAAAAATGGTATATTGGAGGTTTTTCTTTAGGCGGTGTAGTAGCTTGCATGGCAGCTAGTGATAAGACAGATGCATTTGAAGGGATTGTGTTGTATGCGAGTTACACGACGAAGAGTAGCTCCCTTACAGATAGTGGATTGAAAGTATTTAGTCTATCCGGTGAAAAGGATGGTCTTGCTACTTCTTCTAAAATAGACGATGCAAAGAAATATTTCCCAGTGAATGCGCAATATGTACAAATAGCTGGTGGGAATCATACACAGTTTGCTATCTATGGCAAAGGAGAATTGCAAAAAGGTGATAATAAAGCTACTATAAGCCGTATAAAACAGCAGGAAATAGTAATAGATAAAACAGTTGCTTTTCTAAAACAAGAATAGAATATAATTTGAATTGAAGTGGTAAAGATGTTAAAGTGATTTAGAAATGTTTAAAAATGCGTTATAAATACTTCCTTACTACTAACTAGTTGGACATAAGAAAGGTATATAAATGAACACAAAAGAACAAATGAACACAAAAGAGCAGATGCTTAAAAAATATTTTGGATATACACAGTTTCGAACAGGTCAAGAAAAGCTAATAGATAGCATTTTAGCAAATCAAGATACCTTTGGTGTAATGCCAACGGGTGCGGGTAAATCAATGTGCTATCAAATACCTGCGTTGATGTTAGATGGAATTACAATCATTATTTCTCCATTGATTTCACTGATGAAGGATCAAGTTAGAGCCTTGAATCAAGCTGGAATACATGCAGCTTATTTAAATAGTTCACTTACTATAAATCAATATTATAAGGCGCTAGAATATGCCAAACAAGGTGTTTATAAGATAATTTATGTGGCTCCTGAAAGACTTGTAACACCAGAATTTCTGGATTTTGCTAAAAGCGTAACAATATCTATGATTAGTGTGGATGAAGCTCATTGTGTGTCACAGTGGGGACAGGATTTTAGACCGAGTTACTTGAAAATCATGGAATTTGTTGACAAATTGGAGGAAAGACCAGTTATAAGCGCATTTACGGCTACAGCAACAAAGGAAGTAAAAGAAGATATTGTTAGTATTCTTAGATTAAATAATCCAACAGTTTTAACCACTGGATTTGACCGGGATAATTTATTCTATACCGTACAAACTGTAAAAGACAAATTTTCCATTGTTGATAAATATATAGATGATAATCCAGGTAAAAGTGGAATTGTTTACTGCCTAACTAGAAAATCAGTAGAAGAAGTATGTGATAAACTGACGCGAAAGGGAATTGCAGTTACCAGATATCATGCAGGATTAAGTGATAAAGAACGAAAACAAAATCAAGATGATTTCATTTTCGATTCGAAACCAGTTATGGTTGCGACGAATGCATTTGGAATGGGAATTGATAAATCTAACGTTCGATTTGTTATTCATTACAATATGCCTAAGAATATTGAAAGCTATTATCAGGAAGCAGGCAGGGCAGGAAGAGATGGAGAGCCATCGGAATGCATCCTATTATACTCGCCTCAAGATGTCGTTATGAATCAATTTTTTATTGATAACAATCGTGAAAATAATGAAATAGATGACGAAGAATTAGAACTAATAAAAGAGCGTGATCGTGATCGCCTAAAGAAGATGACCTATTATTGTATGACAAATGAGTGTCTACGGGATTATGTGTTGCGGTATTTTGGAGAATATGGTTCCAATTATTGCGGAAAATGTTCGAATTGTTTAACACAATTTGAGACGGTTGATGTGACTAGCATTGCTCAAAATATTTTGGGATGTGTGATGGAATCAAGACAAAGATATGGAATGACAATTATGATAGATACCGTTCATGGTAGCAATAATAACAAGATGCGCCAATACAATATGAGCGATAATAAATATTATGCAACTGAGGCAGCTGTGCCGATATATAAATTACGACAAGTGATGAATTTCCTTATTTTGCAAGAATACATAGCAGTTACCAATGACGAATATCCTGTAGTGAAACTAACTGATAAGTCATATCTTATTTTAAACGAGCAAGAACAGGTTGTCATGAAAATAGCCAAAGAGCAAGAAAGAGTGAAAAAAGATAAAACGAAGAAGAAATCCGTTGAAGGTGACGTTAACTTTGACTTATTTGAAGTTCTAAGACAGCTTCGAATGGAAATTGCAAAGGAAGAGCATATGCCCCCCTATATTATCTTTTCTGATAAGGCACTTAAAGATATGAGTATGAAGACACCAGTAAACAGAGACGAGTTTTTACAGGTTTCAGGTGTAGGTGAAGTGAAGTGCGATAAATATGGCGAACGATTTATGGCAGCTATTATTCAATATAAGAGCTAGTACAAGGCAATGGTTTATTTACTATTCAGTCTATGCATAATTCGTTGCTATGAGGCTATGAGCACAATAATATCGGATTGTGAACATCGCAGAATGCTAATTAGGACGGTAATCAGTAGCAAAAGGTTAATAGGAGGATAAAAGATGGGATGTTTGGGTAATATAATTTGGTGTATATGTGGAGGATTTATATCCTGTATTAGCTGGTTAGTTGTAGGTGCTTTATGGTGTGTTACTATTATTGGAATACCAATTGGTATGCAATGTTTTAAAATTTCGGGATTATCATTATTCCTGTTTGGACAGGAAGTGGAGTATGGAGGCGGAGCCGGTTCTTTCGTATTAAATATCTTTTGGATTATTCTATCAGGTGTTCCGCTTGCAATTGAATCGGCTATACTAGGAGCAATATGTTGCATTACTATAATCGGAATACCTTTTGGTTTGCAACATTTTAAAATTGCTAAGCTTGCATTAATGCCGTTTGGAACAACAATTCGCTAAGTTCGTTAATTGTGATATAATTCAGTAAAGAATAATAGAATAATAGTGAAATATAAATGAACTTGTCGAAATAAGCAATTAAATCTTGAAAAATGATGTGGGTAGGAATACACTAAGTGGGGTGCTCTAATCTAGGGAGATTAGAACATCCCATTTTTTTTAATAAAGAAGTTCTCGAACTTTCCAATTAAAGAAAAAGCACTTCGTGCTAAAAAGCGCACTTTGTGAAGAACTTACATATGTCTGGGAGGTCATTTTTAAGATGGAAAAGTTAAAACCAAAGCTGTTTTCAGTTATGAAAAATTATACAAAAGAGCAATTTGTTAGGGATGTAGTATCAGGAGTTATTGTTGCGATTATTGCCTTGCCACTATCGATTGCATTAGCGCTTGCTTCGGGGGTAGGGCCAGAACAAGGGTTGTATACCGCAATCACGGCAGGTTTTGTTATTGCATTGCTGGGAGGTAGTCGCGTTCAAATCGCCGGTCCTACAGCAGCATTTGCGACTATAGTAGCTGGTATTGTTGCTAGAAATGGAATGGATGGACTTGTTATAGCAACCGTCTTAGCAGGAATTATTTTAATTGTGATGGGGTTATTAAAATTTGGGAGTCTCATAAAATATATACCATATACAATAACAACAGGATTTACAGCAGGTATTGCCATAACTATATTAATAGGTCAGATTAAAGATTTCTTAGGTCTGAAATTTTCAACGTCACCAGTAGAAACGATGGAAAAGGTACAGGCAAGCATTACAAGCATTTCAACCATTAATTATCAAGCACTTATTATTGGTATCGTTAGTTTATTGATACTTATTTTTTGGCCAAAGGTAAGCCGAAAAATTCCGGGTTCCTTAATTGCAGTTATTGTTGGAGTTTTATTAGTAAAGTTGTTGAAAATGAATGTGAATACAATTGGCTCATTATATGAGATTAGTAATAAGTTACCAAGTTTAAAGATACCACATTTATCATATCACACAGTGAAGATGGTATTACCTGATGCATTTACCATTGCAATATTAGCAGGGATTGAATCTTTATTATCTTGCGTAGTATCAGATGGTATGATAGGAAGCAGGCATCGTTCTAATATGGAACTTGTGGCACAAGGTGCTGGTAACATTGCTTCGGCCTTATTTGGTGGAATTCCGGCAACTGGAGCGATTGCAAGAACGGCTGCCAATGTAAAAAATGGTGGACGTACTCCAATTGCTGGAATGGTTCATTCTATTACATTAATTCTTATACTTGTCATATTAATGCCATATGCAGCACTGATTCCAATGCCTACAATAGCGGCTATTTTATTTGTAGTTGCCTATAATATGAGCGAGTGGAGAACATTTGTTGAATTGGTTCAGACGTCACCTAAGAGTGATATTATTGTTTTAGTGACCACGTTCACCTTGACAATTGTTTTTGATTTAGTAATAGCAATTGAAGTTGGTATTGTGTTAGCAGCATTTCTTTTCATGAAAAGAATGTCAGATGTCACAAATATTAAGAGCTGGAAATACTTAGAAGATGGTGAAGAAAATGAGGATGATCCAGATAGTATTAATTTTAGAGTAGTACCTAAAAATACACTTGTATATGAAATAGTAGGACCAATGTTTTTTGCAGCAGCAAATAAATTTATCAATATTCCTACGGATAAGTCAATTAATGCGATTATTTTTAGAATGAAAGGTGTACCAGCACTTGATGCAACGGCATTGCATACCTTAATAGGAATACAAAAGAGATGTAAGAAGAGCGAAATAACATTGATTTTATCACATGTTCAAAAGCAGCCAATGTCAGTTATGCAAAAGGCAGGATTTGATAAATTAATTCAAGAAGAAAACTTCTGTGAAAATATTGATGCAGCATTAGAAAGAGCAAGCATATTAAAAAATAAATAATAAAATGCTAAATGGCAGATAGCGCAATATAAGCATTACTGTTCACACCGTAGCTTAACACTAGCTGTTAAGCTACGTAAGAAAATGATTCGACAAATGATTTCTGCTTCGCGTAGCGAATTTGCATGCAGAAATCATTTGTTACCGTGAACGGAGTGAACAGTAATATATAAGTGTGGTATAAAAGGATATTTTAAAGAACCCACTTGCCAGAGCAAATGAATTGAGATAGAATATAAAGGGATGTATACTAGTAGAAGTGTTCTAGGATATACGTCCCTTATGACGTTAATAACGAATGTTAAATAGAAAGAGGAAGATAGCGTGGCAGAATTAACTCCAATGATGAAGCAATATGTAGAGACGAAGAATCAAAACAAAGATTGCATTTTATTTTATAGATTAGGCGATTTTTATGAAATGTTTTTTGAAGATGCAATTGTTGCATCGAAAGAGCTTGAAATTACATTAACAGGAAAAGATTGTGGGCAAGAAGAACGGGCACCGATGTGTGGAATTCCGCATCATGCCATTGATGGCTATTTAAATAAATTAGTTTCAAAGGGATATAAGGTAGCAATTTGTGAACAAGTAGAAGATCCTAAGACGGCCAAAGGAATCGTAAAACGTGAAGTTGTCCGTATTGTAACACCAGGTACAAACCTAAATACACAAGCACTTGATGAGACGAAGAATAATTATATTATGTGTATTGTATATATAGCAGATCGATATGGAGTTTCCATTGCTGATGTTACAACGGGAGATTATTTTGTGACGGAAGTGGATTCACCACGAAAATTACTGGATGAAATTAATAAATTTTCACCATCAGAAATTATTTGTAATCATTCATTTTATGTAAGTGGAGTTGATATCGATGAAATGAAAAATCGACTTGGAATTACAATATATTCACTGGATTCCTGGTATTTTGAAGATGATTTGTGTAAGAAGTCTTTAACAGAGCATTTTAAGGCAGCTTCATTAAACGCAATGGGTCTTGAAGATTATGATTGTGGTGTCATAGGCGCAGGAGCGCTACTGCAATATTTATATGAGACACAAAAGACCGCGCTGTTACATATGACATCAATCCAGCCTTATTTAACTGGTAAATACATGATTATCGATAGTTCTACACGAAGAAATTTAGAGCTGGTTGAAACATTAAGAGAGAAGAATAAACGAGGCTCTCTTCTTTGGGTACTAGATAAGACCGAGACTGCAATGGGAGCGAGAATGTTAAGAAGCTACATTGAACAACCATTAATTGATATGGAAGAAATCGAAAATCGTTTGGATGCGATTGAAGAGTTAAATCACAATGCAATTTCGCGAGAAGAAATCAAAGAATATTTAAAGCCTGTTTATGATCTGGAACGTCTTATTAGTAAAATAAGCTATAAATCTGCAAATCCACGAGACTTAATTGCATTTAGTAGCTCTCTTTCCATGCTTCCACATATTAAATATATTTTAAGTACATTCAAGACACCGCTACTTATTGGTATTCATAAAGAGATGGATACACTAGAGGACATTTTTGCGTTAATTGATGATGCTATCGTGGAAGAGCCCCCAGTCGCTCTGAAAGATGGTGGAATTATCAAAGAAGGATTTAATGGAGAAATTGATAAATACAGACACGCTAAGACCGAGGGAAAGACCTGGCTTGCCCAATTAGAGTCAAAAGAGAGAGAACGTACTGGAATCAAAGGACTTAAGATTAAATATAATAAGGTGTTTGGATATTATTTAGAAGTGACGAATTCCTATAAAGGTCAAGTACCTGATAATTATACAAGAAAGCAAACCTTGGCCAATGCGGAACGTTATATTACGCCAGAGCTAAAAGATTTAGAAGAAATTATATTGGGTGCGGAAGATAAGCTTTTTGCGTTAGAATATAATTTATTTAGTGAAATTAGAGATGCCATTGCTGGGGAGGTAGTAAGAATTCAAAGTGCCGCAAAGGCGATTGCTAAAATAGATGTATTTACATCTATGGCGCTAGTTGCCGAACGAGGTAATTACTGCCGTCCTTCCATTAATAATAAAGGTGTGATTGATATTCGAAATGGTCGACACCCTGTAGTTGAGAAGATGATTAGCAATGACATGTTTATTCCAAATGATACATTTTTAGATAATTCAAATAAACGAATATCTATTATTACAGGACCCAATATGGCTGGTAAATCTACCTATATGCGTCAGACAGCACTTATTGTATTGATGGCTCAAATTGGAAGCTTTGTACCTGCAAGTTCTTCAAAGATTGGTATTGTAGATAGAATTTTTACAAGAGTAGGGGCTTCGGATGACTTGGCGTCAGGTCAAAGTACATTTATGGTGGAAATGACAGAGGTAGCAAACATTCTACGAAATGCAACTGCAAATAGTCTTCTTGTATTAGATGAAATCGGAAGAGGTACGAGTACCTTTGATGGTCTTAGTATTGCGTGGGCAGTGGTGGAGCATATTAGTAATCCGAAGTTATTGGGTGCTAAGACGTTGTTTGCGACCCACTATCATGAGCTTACAGAACTAGAAGGCAAGATAAACAGTGTAAATAATTATTGTATTGCAGTCAAGGAACAGGGAGATGATATTGTATTTCTTCGTAAGATAGTAAAAGGCGGTGCGGATAATAGTTATGGTATCCAAGTAGCAAAACTTGCAGGAGTGCCAGAAAGTGTTATTGTAAGAGCAAAAGAAATTGTTAGTGAGCTAAGTGATGCCGATATTGCAGCAAAGGTAAAAGACCTTGCATCTGATCAAAATATAAAAAAACTTAAACAAGCCAAACTAGATGAGGTAGACCTAGATCAAATGTCCTTATTTGATACCGTGAAGGATGATGATATATTAGAAGAACTAAAAAGCTTAGATATTAGTAATCTTACACCAATTGATGCACTAAATACCTTAAATAAGCTTCAAAATAAAATAAAAAACAGGTGGTGATAAAATGCCAAATATTGCTCTATTAGATCAGAATACGATTGATAAGATAGCTGCAGGTGAAGTAATCGAGCGTCCCGCATCTGTTGTAAAAGAGCTTGTCGAAAATGCAATTGATGCGTTGGCAACAGCAATTACCGTAGAAATTAAAGAAGGCGGTATTAGTTTTATAAGAATTACAGATAACGGTTGTGGTATTTCAAAAGAAGAAACGGCACTAGCGTTTCTAAGACATTCCACAAGTAAAATCAAAAGTGTAGAAGATTTACTTTGTGTTACGTCCCTTGGCTTTCGAGGCGAGGCACTTTCAAGTATTTCGGCTGTAGCACAAGTGGAGTTAATTACTAAGACAAAAGAAAGCCTTATGGGCGTGAAATATACCATTGAAGGTGGAATGGAAAAGGGAATTGAAGATATTGGAGCACCAGAAGGAACGACATTTTTAGTGCGAAAATTATTTTACAATACACCTGCGAGACGAAAATTTCTTAAATCAGCAGTAACGGAAGCAGGATATATCAACGACTTGATTGAGCGATTAGCTTTATCACATCCAGATATTTCATTTAAATTTATAAATAATAATCAGACGAAAGTTCATACATCTGGGAACACTAATTTAAAGGATATTATCTATAATGTATATGGAAGAGAGATAGCTGGAAATTTAGTTGAAATTAATTCTCAAATGGAGGGAGTGAAAATAGCTGGAGTTATTGGAAAACCAGTTATTTCGAGAGGAAACCGTAATTATGAGAATTATTATATCAATGGAAGGTATGTAAAGAGTAGTATCATTGCAAAAGCCATTGAAGAAGGTTATAAAACCTTTATGATGCAACATAAATATCCATTTACCGCCTTGCATTTTACAATCGAAGGAGATTTGTTGGATGTGAATGTGCATCCAACCAAGATGGAACTTAGATTTAGTAATAATGAAGAGATATATAAATTTATTTTGCATACGATTCAAGAAGGGCTTGCAAGGAGGGAGTTAATACCTAAGGTTACATTTGATAAACAGGATTCTTCAAATAGAACTAAAAAGCAAATCCTTCCATCTGCACCAGAGCCATTTGAGAAAAATAGAATGGATAGTATTCGAAAGCCTAATGTCGAAAGTGCATATAAATCAATGTCTAAAATTGATCATATGTTTAAAGAAGCGGAAAATAAATATGGCAATCAAGCGAAAATTGAAACTACGATAGAAGAGGCACGACCAACTGCCTCAACTAGCATTAAGGAAGGCAATAATAATAACACGACATCAATTAGTAATCTTGAAAAAAAACCTGATTTTATTCTAAATCTAGATTTTGTACCAAGTAAAGATGCTATTTCAAATAAAATACAATCGTCTCTTGAATCTGAGTCAAAAGAGCAAAAAGTAAAAGAGAAAAAAGTAAAAGAGGTCAATCAACTTGATTTATTTGAAGAAAAACTACTAACCAAGGACGCCAGAGCAGAGCATAAGATTATAGGACAAGTATTTGATACGTATTGGATTGTACAATTTCATGATACGATGTATTTAATTGATCAACATGCCGCTCACGAAAAAGTATTATATGAGCGAACACTTCAATCTTTAAAAAACAAAGAATATACATCGCAATTAATCAGTCCACCAATTATCCTAAGCCTATCCATGCAGGAAGAGGAATTGGTTAACAAGTATATGGATAACTTTACCAGAATAGGCTTTGAAATTGAACCGTTTGGTGGAAAAGAATATTCAATACGTGCAGTTCCGGATAATTTGTTTTCCATTGCACAAAAAGATTTGTTGATTGAAATGATTGATGGTTTAAATGATACGACAGGGGTTAGCAATCCTGAAATAATTGATGAAAAAATTGCATCCATGTCTTGTAAAGCAGCAGTAAAAGGGAATAATAAATTATCTCTTGCAGAAGCAAGTGGATTGATTGATGAACTATTAACTTTGGAAAATCCGTATAATTGTCCCCATGGACGACCAACGATTATTTCCATGACGAAAGCGGAACTTGAGAAAAAATTCAAACGTATTGTGTAGGTGATTATTTGAAAAAACCATTAATTATATTAACAGGACCTACTGCAGTAGGTAAAACAGAATTATCTATTTCCCTTGCGAAAGCAGTCAACGGTGAGATTATTTCCGCTGATTCCATGCAGGTATATAAGCATATGGATATCGGATCTGCCAAGATTACAAAAGAAGAAATGGATGGTGTGAAGCACTATCTAGTCGATGAATTTGAACCGAGCGAGGAATTTAATGTAGTTAAATTTCAAGAATATGCAAAAAGTTATATGCAAGAAATCTATGATAAGGGTAAAATTCCAATTCTAGTCGGAGGAACAGGTTTCTATATACAAGCAATTTTATATGATATTGATTTTACAGAGACCAAAGAAGACAGTTCCTATCGATTAGAGCTAGAAGCCTTATCAATTGAAAAAGGTGCACAGTACCTTCATGACAGGTTAAAAGAAGTAGATGAAGAATCAGCAAGTCAAATACATTGTAACAATGTTAAAAGGGTAATAAGAGCCTTGGAATATCATAAACAAACAGGTTTGAAAATCTCACAACATAATGAAGTGCAAAAACAAAAAGAATCACCATATAATTTTGTATATTTTGTGTTAAATAATGATAGAGAAACTCTATATAACAGGATTAACAAAAGAATTGATAGTATGCTCGATAAAGGCTTGCTAGAAGAAGTTCAGGCATTGAAGGACAAGGGTTATACCAAGGACATGGTTTCGATGCAAGGGCTTGGGTATAAAGAAATACTATCTTTTCTTGAAGGCGATATCACGCTGGAAGATGCAATCTATATAATAAAAAGAGATACCAGACATTTCGCAAAAAGACAAATCACCTGGTTTAAAAGAGAATTAGATGTGACATGGCTTAATTTACCAGAATTTGGGTATGATAGAAATAAAGTATTAGAAACGATGCTAGATATGATAAAAAATTATAAGATTAAATAGACATAGGAAGGAGTATAGTGCTTGTGAGTAGCACTATACGTAATCGTAAAATGAATATAGAATTAACAAATATGTATCAAAATTTAGGTATTGATGATAAGGTTTACGCGTTTGGAGAAGAAATTGCGCAATCGTTAAAATCAAGATTTGAAGTGATTGATGAAACCGTTGAATACAATCAGCTCAAGGTAATTGCTGCTATGCAAAAGAATAGAGTAAGCGATATTCATTTTGCAGCATCAACGGGATATGGCTATAATGATTTAGGTCGTGAAACCTTAGAAGCGGTTTATTCTGATGTTTTCCATACAGAGTCCGCCTTGGTAAGACCACAATTAACGTGTGGAACACATGCATTAAACGTGGCACTTTCTTCTAACTTAAGACCTGGAGATGAATTATTATCTCCAGTTGGAAAACCATATGACACATTAGAAGAAGTGATTGGAATTAGAGAATCAAAAGGATCACTCAAAGAATATGGAATTACATACAGGCAGGTAGATTTGTTACCAGATGGTGCATTTGACTATGATAATATAGCGAAGGCAATTAATGAGAAAACGAAGTTAGTTACAATACAACGTTCCAAGGGATATCAGACAAGACCAACGTTATCCGTTGAGCGAATTGGAGAATTAATTTCATTTATTAAGAAAATTAAACCAGAAGTAATCTGTATGGTGGATAATTGCTATGGTGAATTTGTTGAAAGAATTGAGCCAACGGATGTAGGTGCAGATATGGCAGTGGGCTCTCTTATTAAAAATCCTGGTGGTGGATTGGCTCCAATTGGCGGATATATTGTGGGTAAAACAGAATGTATTGAAAATGCAGCATTTCGACTTACTTCACCAGGACTGGGGAAAGAAGTGGGTGCAACACTTGGAATTACACAATCTTTTTTTCAAGGATTATTTTTAGCACCTTCTGTAGTTGGTGGTGCACTAAAAGGAGCTATTTTTGCCGCTAACATATATGAAAAATTAGGATTTCCAGTTGTGCCAAATAGCACGCAGAGTCGTCATGATATTATCCAAGCGGTAACGTTTGGGATACCAGAAGGTGTTATCGAATTTTGTAAAGGGATACAAGCTGCCGCTCCCGTCGATAGCTATGTAGTGCCAGAACCATGGGCAATGCCGGGATATGATAGCGATGTAATTATGGCAGCAGGAGCATTTGTACAAGGGTCCTCCATAGAACTAAGTGCAGATGGTCCCATTAAACCACCTTATGCTGTATACTTTCAAGGCGGACTTACTTGGCAACATGCAAAGTTTGGAATAATGATGTCTCTACAAAAATTAAAAGATGCAGGAATTGCCAATCTATAAATTTATTGTATACAAGAAAAACTATTTATGATAAAATTAGACTTGTTTGTTATAGCTAATTAGTAGTTTACATAAGAAATTTATGTGAACCCTATTTTGCTAACCATACAAAAGCAAATGGAGGTCTTTATGAGTACTAGCAGAAATAAAAATTCTTGGTCATTGTTTTTACTAATTTTGGCAGGAATTGTTCTAGGTGGATTTATTGGAACTTTAACAGAAGGAACGTCTTACCTGAATTGGGTAAATTATGGTCAGAATTTTGGGATAGATAATCCAATTATTCTTAATTTAGGAATTTTAGTTATTACCTTTGGACTAAATATTAAGATTACAATAGCAAGTATAATTGGGGTATTACTCGCTATCATTATATATCGTACACTTTAACGATATGCGAAGTATTTGGAGAGATGTTGCTAAAGGAGCAATCTATGAACAAACATCTTGATGAGAGTAAACACTTTACAATGAAAGAAATGCCAAAATCAGAACAGCCCTATGAAAAATTCTTGCAATCAGGGGCGGATACATTAACAGATGCTGAATTATTGGCGATAATAATAAGGACAGGTTCGAAAGAAGAAAAATCAATTGATTTAGCAAGAAGAGTTCTTACTATATCTAGCAGCGATGATAGCCTTCTTAATATAACAAGGTTGTCATTTAAAGATTTATTGCAGATAAGAGGTATAGGAAGAGTGAAAGCTGTACAAATTAAATGTATTGCAGAGCTTTCTAGGAGAATAGCCAAAACTACAGCAAAAAGCAGATTATGTATGAATAATCCAAGGTCAATAGCCGATTATTATATGGAAGATTTGAGGTTTGTTAATCAGGAAATGACGGTTTTAGTTATGGTTGATACGAAAAACCATTTTTTGTGCGATAAGATTATTTCCAAAGGCACAGTAAATTCTTCACTTATTTCACCAAGAGAAATATTTCTTGAATCATTAAATAATCAAGCGGTTTACATTATTCTAATACACAACCATCCAAGCGGAGATCCTACTCCTAGTAAGGAAGATGTTTTGGCAACAAAAAGAATCAAGGATGCAGGAGCTTTAATTGGAATTATACTTCTAGATCATATTATTATAGGTGATAGAAAATATGTGAGTCTGAAAGAACAAGGAAAATTGTAGCAAATAATAATGACTATTTATCACATGAATCTATCAAACAAATACAACGCAGAAGAAATACATGTTATAGTACTATGGAAGTACTGAATAGTTACAAAATAACTTTATAAATAAGAAGGGGGTCATTGATATGGCTAGCAATATTTTTGGTATCGACTTAGGTACAAGTAACATTAAAATATATAACGATGAAGAGGACACTATATTAAATGAAAAAAATATAGTTGCAATAATGAATAAAAATGTTTTTTTCGCAGTAGGTGATGAGGCATTTGAAATGTATGAGAAAGCACCTGCTAATATTAAAGTGACTTATCCAATGAGCAATGGTGTTATTGCAGATATTAAAAATATGCAATTGATTCTTAAGAAAATGCTTGAGAAAGCTTCAAAGAGTAGCTTGAGAAATGCAGATTACTATGTTGCAGTTCCAACTGATATAACAGAAGTTGAAAAGAGAGCTTTTTATGACTTGATAGAGAATGCGAATGTTAAGGCAAAAAGAGTCTTGATTACTGAAAAAGCGATTGTGGATGCACTAGGTCTTGGTATTGATGTCACGAGTTCACAAGGAATTATGATAGTTAACATTGGAGCCGATACCACTGAAATTTCAATTGTATCATTAGGTGGAATCGTAGTAAGCAGATTAATAAAAATTGGTGGAAATAAATTTGATGAAGCAATTATCAATTTTATTAAGAGAAACTTTAATTTTATTATTGGAGATAAAACAGCCGAAGTGATTAAGAAAGAATTAGCGAATGCATTAGCTGCAGATGAATCATCCGCTGGTGTATATGGAAGAGATATTGTAACAGGACTTCCTTCTGAATTATTAATTAGTTCACAAGTGATTTATGGAGCGATTAGTGAACCCCTTCATAGTATTGTTGATGCCGCTAAAGTTATATTAGAGCGTACTCCACCAGAACTTGGAGCCGATATAATTAGAGCTGGTATTTATTTGACAGGTGGATCTTCTAGCATTAAGGGCTTGGATAAGATGATTAGTAAAGAAACCGGATTAAAAGTGAATGTATGTGAAAAACCTGCTGAAAGCGTAGCAAGAGGATTTAGTAAAATGATTAATGAACCGGAATTTAGAAAGCTTGCATACTCTACGAAGAATTCCAATAATGGTAGATAAATAGAGGTGTATTTATGAAAAGACGAGCTAAATTTACAATACCGAGCAAATACTTTTTATTATTAGTTACTGTTTTATGTGTAGCTATGATTTTCCTTACATTTACAACAGATGTAGCAGTTGGTCCATTGAAAACAGTATCGGGATATGTACTTGTCCCAATACAAAATGGAATTAATTATATCGGAAGAGGATTTAGTGATAAAGTAGAACAATTTCAAAATTTTAAGGATGTAATGGCTGAGAATGTAGAACTTCAGCAAACGGTTGACGAGTTAACCATTGAAAACAATACATTGCAACAAGATAAGTATGAATTAAGTCGATTGCGTGAACTATTTCAACTAGATGAGATGTATCCAAGTTATAATAAAGTTGCAGCTCGCATCACAGGAAAAGATCCTGGTAATTGGTTTAGTACTTTTATGATTGATAAAGGAACCGATGATGGTTTAGCGGTAGATAATAATGTAATGGCTGGAAGCGGCTTAGTAGGAATTATTACGCAGGTTGGCCCTAATTGGGCAACCGTACGATCGATAATAGATGATTCTAGTAATGTAAGTGCTATGGTCTTAAATACTTCCGACAGATGTATTGTTACTGGAGATTTAAAACTAATGAGTGATGGAATGATACGATTTAGCCAGTTGAATGATAAAAGCAACTTAGTTAACGTTGGCGACAAGGTAGTAACATCGAATATAAGCGATAAGTTTTTACCAGGTATTTTAATTGGATATATCAGTGAAAAAAGTATAGATGCTAACAACCTTACCAATTCAGGATATATTACCCCAGTTGTTGATTTTGAACATTTGCAAGAAGTATTAGTTATTACAGATTTAAAAGAATAAGCAATGAAAGGCGGGGGATTAAATGAATCGAAAATTAACAGTAACGCTGCTGGTAATTGCATGCTTTTGTTTACAATGTACATTATTTAAAACGTTATCCTTAGCATTTATTGCACCTAATCTTTTAATTGTGGTAACCTCCTCTTTTGGATTTATGAGAGGTAAAAAAGAAGGCCTAATCATTGGCTTTTTTTCTGGGTTACTCATTGATATTTTTTATGGAGATGCATTGGGGTTTTATGCTTTGATTTATATGTATATCGGATATGTGAATGGTTTTTTTAACAAAATCTTTTATGATGAAGATATAAAGCTTCCCATGGTGCTTATTACGTTAAGTGATTTGTTTTATGGTTTAATTATATATTTGTTTTTATTTTTATTACGAGCGAGATTAGATTTTGGATACTATTTTATTCATATTATTATGCCAGAAGTTATTTATACAGTTGTAGTAACCATTGTATTATATCGAATAATAAGATGGTTAAATCGTAAACTGGAACGACGAGAAAAAGGGAGTGCAAGCAATTTTGTTTAAAAATATAAAAGAATTCATTTTGAGTATAGTTACATCTAGAATATTTATATTAGCAACTGTATTTTGCATTATGTTTGCAGTTCTGATTCAAAGAATTTTTCAATTACAAATTGTGGATGGAGCTACCTATCTAGATAACTTCACCTTAACAATTGAGAAAGAAAGAACAATTCCGAGTACTCGCGGAAATATCTATGATACAAATGGAGAACTATTAGCATATAATGAATTGGTATATGCTGTAACAATCGAAGATAATGGAACTTATACAACAACTAAAGATAAGAACACGTATTTGAACGATATGATTTATAAATTAATTAATATCATTGAATCAAATGGCGATGCAATAATAAATGATTTTAATATTGTGCTAGATAGTTCGGGAAATTATTCCTACTCGGTTGAAGATACACAATTGCAACGATTTTTAGCGGATGTATATGGTAAGGCGAAGATAGAAGCTAATTCGGATAATGCAAATAATACGGCAAGTGAAGTGATTGATTACCTTCGTGGCGAGAAGAAATATCAAATTGGTGATAACTATACAGATGAAGAAGCTCTAAAGATTATAACAATTCGAAATGCAATGTCAGCGAATAGTTATCAAAAATACTTAGCAACTACAATTGCTAGTGATGTAAGTAACGAGACAGTTGCGGTAGTTATGGAAAACTCTAACGATTTACAAGGAGTAAGTATTGCAGAGAACTCAATTAGAAAGTATGTTGACAGCAAATATTTTTCACATATTATTGGCTATACAGGTAAAAGTTCCCAAGATGAATTGGACTCACTACAAGCAACAAATGAAAAATACACGCTAACTGATATCGTGGGTAAATCTGGAATTGAAAAATATATGGAAACTGATCTTCAAGGTGAAAAGGGGACAGAGCAAGTATATGTAGATAATTTGGGTAAGGTAATAGAGTCGAAATCTAAAATAGAACCGACAGCAGGTAATGATGTTTATCTTACTATTAATAAGGAATTACAAGAAGCTGTTTATAATATATTGGAACAAAAACTTGCAGGAATTCTAGTATCCCAAATTGCAAATATCAAAGAATATGTACCTACTTCAAACAGTTCGGCGTCTGATATTGAGATTCCAATTGATGATGTTTATTTTGCCTTAATTGACAATAATGTAATCAACACAAATCATTTTGTCAATGATGATGCAAGTACCACAGAATCAGCAGTATATAATAAATATATAGCTAATAAATCTACGGTTATAGAAAATATTAATGCGCAGCTTACAGGAAACAATGCACTTGTTTATGAAAATTTGAGTGAAGAAATGAAAGAATACATCACTTTTCTTATTACATCACTTACAGATAATCAGGTATTACAAAAGGATTTAATTAATACAACAGATACGACATATAAAGCGTGGAAAAATGGGACAATCACTCTGAAAGAATACTTGACCTATGCGATTTCACAAAATTGGATTAATATATCTAAAATAAACATTGAAAGTCAATATGCGGATTCCACAGAAATATTTAATGCTTTAGTTACTTATATTGATAATAGTATCGAAAATAATTCTGAGTTTGACAAGAAACTTTATAAATACATGATTAAGGATAATTCCTTGTCAGGACAAGAAATATGTTTAATACTTTTCGATCAGGGAATACTTCAAAAGGATGAAACTGTATCACCAAGTGATTCTATTTCTGCTGCAGGTGGTGCGTATAGATTTTTAGTTAGCAAAATTGAAAATCTTGAGATTACTCCAGCACAGTTAGCTTTGTGGCCATGTTCAGGATCGTGTGTTATAACGGATGTTAACAATGGTAATGTGCTTGCTTGTGTGACATACCCAAGTTATGATAATAATAAGTTTGCAAATAGTATTGATACGGATTATTATAATCAGTTACTAAATGATAAATCCTTCCCCTTGTTAAATCGAGCAACGCAACAAAAGACGGCACCAGGTTCTACTTTTAAAATGGTTACGGCTACGGCTGGATTAGAAGAAGGGGTAATCACTACAGAGGAAAAAATTACAGATCTTGGAATTTTTGAAAAAGTAGAAACAGGTACGGCTGCTCCTAAATGTTGGAGATATTCATCAAACCATCAAACACATGGAGATATTAATGTATCTGAGGCTTTAAGAGATTCTTGCAATTACTTTTTCTACGAAGTAGGATGGCGATTAAGTTCAAATTCTTCGGGACAATATTCCAGTCAATTAGGGCTTGATAAATTGAAGGAGTATGCAACAAAATTTGGATTGTCGGAGACAAGTGGTATTGAGATTACGGAATCATCACCTCAAATTACAGATGAAGATTCCATTCGATCATCAATTGGACAAGGCACGAATAACTTTACGAATGTTCAACTTGCTAAATATGTAACTACCGTAGCAAATAGCGGAACTTGTTATAATTTGACACTTTTGGATAAACTTGCGGATTCTAGCGGAAATGTTATTGAAGATTATCAGCCAACAGTATATAATACATTAGATGATGTACAATTATCTACATGGACTGCAATACATGAAGGTATGCGCATGGTAGTGGAAGAACTTGATGCTTTTAAGGGAATGGATTTTCCAGTTGCAGGTAAAACTGGTACAGCTCAAGAGAGTAAGACAAAGCCTAATCATGCACTATTTGTTTCGTATGCACCATATGATGATCCACAGATTGCTATTACAGTACAGATAGCAAATGGCTACGCATCCTCAAATGCTGCGGAAGTAGGCAGAGATGTTATAAAATATTATTTTAATCTTGCTGATGAAGCGGAAGTGATTAGTGGAACAGCAGCTGAGCCTGACTCCGTTATAGCAGGAGATTAGTAGACTCTGGTAAAGGGGGAAATGTAAGATGAGCAACAACTCTGTTGTTATTAAGAGTAATAAGTATGGTATTGTAGTACGATTAGATGAAGCTACTCCGTACGAAGAATTATTAGAGGAAATCGCAATTAAGTTTAAGGAATCTGAGAAATTCTTCAAAGATGCAAAAATGGTTTTATCTTTTGAAGGAAGAAAACTTACACAAGAGGAAGAACAAGATATTTTAGAAATAATTTCAACAAATTCTAAAATTCATATAGTTTGTATTATTGATGAAGATGAGAAACGTGAGCAACATTTTAAAAAGGCCTTAGAGGACAAACTAAATGAACTTAGCTCACGTGATGGACAGTTTTACAAAGGAACCTTGCGTTCAGGACAAGTGTTAGAGGCTGAGACAAGTCTTGTGGTTCTGGGGGATGTTAATCCAGGGGCAAAAGTTATTTCCAAGGGAAATGTTATAATACTTGGAGCGTTAAAAGGAAATGTGTATGCAGGAGCGACAGGGAATGAAACATCCTTTGTAGTTGCACTTGAAATGGATCCTGTCCAAATAAGAATAGGTGATGTAATTGCTAGGAGCTCAGATGAAACTAGAAAAAATTTGATTGGCGAACCAAAGATATCATTTGTTGAGAATGGAAGTATATATATAGAATCTATAACAAGATCGGTATTAAATGATATAAATTTGTAAGTCGAGATTTTTTATATTAAAATTTGGAGGGAAACAAAATATGGGCGAAGTAATTGTAGTAACATCAGGAAAAGGTGGCGTTGGTAAGACCACAACATCAGCAAATGTAGGAACAGGACTTGCTAAGTTAAACCAGAAAGTAGTTCTTATTGATACTGATATAGGATTAAGAAACCTTGATGTAGTAATGGGATTAGAGAATCGTATCGTTTACAATTTGGTTGATGTTGTAGAAGGTAATTGCAGAATTAAACAAGCATTGATTAAAGATAAGAGATATCCAACACTCTATTTATTGCCATCTGCACAGACAAGAGATAAAACAGCAGTAACTCCTGAGCAAATGAAAAAGCTTACCGATGAATTAAAAGAAGAGTATGATTACATAATTCTTGATTGCCCAGCAGGTATTGAGCAGGGCTTTAAGAATGCAATTGCAGGAGCAGACAGAGCATTAATTGTTACAACACCTGAAGTATCAGCCATTAGAGATGCAGATCGTATCATAGGATTATTAGAAGCGAATGAAATGAAGAAAATTGATTTAATTGTCAACCGTTTAAGAATGGATATGGTAAAGCGTGGAGATATGATGTCAATTGAAGATGTTGTAGATATTTTAGCAATTAATCTAATTGGTGCTGTTCCAGATGACGAAGCAATTGTTATATCTACGAATCAAGGGGAACCACTTGTAGGCTCTGATTCATTAGCTGGTAGAGCATATATGAATATTTGTCATAGAGTAATGGGAGAAGAAGTACCATTAATTGATTTTAATGCAGAAAACAGCTTTTTTGCTAAAGTGGCTAACTTATTTAAGAAAAATTAAAGGAGGCAATTAGTATGACTATTATGGATTTTTTTCGAAAAAAAAATTCAAGTGATGTTGCAAAGGATCGCTTGAAACTAGTTTTAATATCAGACAGAGCTAATTGCTCACCCGAAATAATGGAAATGATTAAAAACGATATTATTAAAGTTATTTCTAAGTATTTAGAAGTTGATGCGGATGGATTGGATATTCAAATTACACAAACGGATATAGATGGATGCGATAGAGGTGTACCTGCTCTATACGCTAATATTCCATTAAAAAAACTCAAGCAGACTTCTAAGTAAAGTAAATTGGAGAAAGATTATGTTAAAGCAGTATCATGTTAGAAATTATAAATTTAGATTATTATTTTTGCTAATAACCATATCTGTGTTAGGAATCATGATTATTGGGAGTGCAAAAGAATCGGTTCAAAATAAACAGATTTTGGGATTGATTATTGGAATCGTTGCAGTTGTAATTATTTCACTTGTGGATTACTCCTTTGTTTTGAATTTCTATTGGATTATGTATATTGCTAATATTGTATTATTACTTTTGGTTAAATTCGTTGGAGATGATGCAGGTGGTGCAGTAAGGTGGGTTGAAATAGCAAGTATACGTTTTCAGCCATCAGAACTTAGCAAAATTATATTAATTTTATTTTTTGCAAAATTTTTCTCAAAGTATCAGGAGGAGCTAAATACTGTTAAAATCTTATTTTTGACAGTAGTATTAATTGCTATTCCGTTATATCTGATAGTATCACAACCCGATTTATCAACAAGTATTGTAGTTGTTATGATTTTTGTAATACTTTTATATATTGGCGGATTAAGCTACAAAATTATTTTTGGCGTATTAGCAGCTTGTGTCCCATTAGTTGCCATTTTTATTAGTATTGTTTTACAACCTGAGCAGACTATAATTCAAGGTTATCAGGTGAATAGAATACTTGCTTGGCTGAAGCCAGAACAATATTCGGATTTAGCACGTCAACAATCGAATTCTCAAATTGCCATTGGTTCAGGGCAATTATTTGGAAAAGGATTAAACAATAATATTATATCCTCCGTAAAAAATGGAAATTTTATATCAGAGCCACAAACAGATTTTATTTTTGCTGTTGTTGGAGAAGAACTTGGTTTTATTGGCGGATGTGTTATAATAGTTTTATTGGCATTAATAGTTATAGAATGTATTAGAATAGGTAGAAATGCAAAAGATTTATCAGGAACATTGATATGTTGTGGGATGGCGGCACTAATTGCGTGTCAAAGTTTTGTTAATATATGCGTTGCAACAGGGCTTATGCCGAATACAGGTATTCCATTACCATTTGTAAGCTATGGGTTAACTTCATTAGTTAGTTTATTTATAGGGATGGGATTTGTTTTTAATGTTGGACTTCAACCAAAAAAATATTAAGGAGGGTTATCGTATGAATATAGGTTTAATTGCACATGATTCAAAGAAAAAATTAATGCAAAATTTTTGTATCGCATATCGTGGGATATTAAGTAAAAATGAGCTGTTTGCTACGGGTACAACAGGAAGGCTAATTGAAGAAGTAGCCAATTTAAATATTCACAAATATTTAGCGGGACATTTAGGCGGAGAACAGCAACTAGGAGCACAAATTGAACATAATCAGATTGATTTAGTGATATTTCTTCGTGATCCATTGACACCAAAGACACATGAACCAGACGTGAACAATGTCGTTCGATTGTGTGATACACATAATATACCGTTAGCAACTAATTTAGCATCAGCTGAGCTGCTAATCAAATCTCTTGATAGAGGAGACTTAGAGTGGCGTGAAATGTACAAATAGAAAAACTTCTTTGCTACTGGCAGTGATAATTGTTGTATCAACGTTATTTACTGGATGTACAAATAAGGAATTTACAAAAGAATATGATATAACAAATACAGACTATGCATATAATATTATTAATTCTTCTGAAAATTTAACAGCGAAACCATTTGCTACAGATATCTGCGTTGTATCCAATAATGTTATGTCTGATACGGTGAATTCAGCTTTATCTGAGGCGGCGGCTTTATTTGACGTAAATTCTCATGAGGTATTGTATGCGAATAATGCTACAGAGAAATTATACCCAGCTAGTCTTACAAAAGTATTAACTGCATTAATAGCTCTTGAAAAAGGGAATTTAGACGATGTAATTACTTGTACTAAGAATGTGGAAATCCAAGAAGCAGGCGCACAGTTGTGTGGCTTTAAAGAAGGAGATCAGATTACGTTAGAACAAGCATTGCATGGTATGTTGATGTATTCAGGAAATGATGCAGCGGTTGCAATCGCAGAATATATTTCGGGAAGTGTAGAAGATTTTGCCACATTGATGAATGAAAAAGCTGCAAGTATCGGTGCGACAAATTCTCATTTTGTTAATCCTAACGGACTTTCAGATGAAGATCATTATACAACAGTATATGATTTATATCTTATTTTTAAAGAAGCAATTAAAAATGATAAATTTCTTGAAATCATTAATTTGGATTCATGGCCAACAACATATACGTTAGCGGATGGTTCGACAAAAGATATCACGTTTAAGACAACGAATTTATTTCTTAAAGGAACAGTAAGTGCACCAGAAGGAGTCACGGTAATTGGTGGTAAAACTGGAACTACTGCTGCTGCTGGGTCCTGCTTAATTTTAGTAAGTCAAGATGAAGCGGGTGATCCATTTATTTCAGTGATATTAAAAGCTGAAAATAGAAGTGTATTGTACACTCAAATGACCGATATATTGGGCGAAATCAACAAATAATAGTTGTTTTTTGAATTTAGTTAGGCTATAATTAATACAAAGTTGTTCAATTCGTATCTATTAGTAAGGGAATCAGTTACTTGTTTCATTTTTATTGTTACTTCTAATTCATGACAGTAAGAGAGAGTTTTTTACTGTGTGTATTTTATGTTTAAGGAGGAGATTACAATGATAAATTTAATTGTAGGAAATAAAGGGAAAGGCAAGACCAAGTACCTACTCGATATGGTTAATGAAAAGGTGAAAGAAACTTCAGGCAACATAGTTTACTTAGACAAAAGTACGAAGAATATACATGAACTTAGTAATAAAGTTAGGCTAATAAATGTATTAGAATATCCTATTGAAAATTGCGATGAATTTATTGGCTTTATTTGTGGAATAATTTCACAAGATTATGATTTAGAACACTTATATCTGGATAGTTTTATGACTTTAGCATACTTAGATAGCAGTCAAGTTGAAAAAGCGATAGATAAATTATCAATGCTTAGTGAGCGATATAATATTGCGTTTACTATTAGCATTTCAGATGATGAAGAAAATCTTCCAGAGATAATAAAGCCTTTAATAGTAGTTTCATTATAAATGATAAAATTTTCTATTAAATTAAAAGAGCTGTTGCATAGGACTCATTTTAGTCTGAAGCAACAGTTCTTTTTTGATTAATAGGAAAGTTCTGCGAACTTCCCTATTAATCAAAAGGCACTACGTGCCAAAATACGCACCTCGTGGAGAAGAAGTTTATTGCTGCGCAATCCACTCGGGAGCGAAAGTGTCTGCAAGCAGAGACTTTGTTGTGAATCGCGTAGATGTAACTATCATGGAACTGAATCGTTACAATTAAGCTTTGTTCATTGCACCAATTCTTCCAAACAAACTAATAGTATATAAACCTGAAATTCCAACAATACCATAAACAATTCTTGAAAATAATGTCATTTCTCCAAAGAGAAAGGCGACTAAATCAAATCGGAAAAATCCTATTAGTCCCCAATTTATTGCACCAATAATTGCAATAGCAAGTAAAGTATAATCTAATCCTCTAGAATCCATTTTAATACCTCCTTTATTATAATACTATTTTGCACTTATTGAGAAATATTATAAGTGGTAAAAAATGTTAAACTTTATAATTTTTTAAAAAAGGAAAGTTCCACGAACTTCCCTACTAAATAAAAGGCACTATGTGCCAAGAGGCACACCATGCGGAGCAAAAGTATGTTGCTACGCAACCCACTCGGGAGTGAAAGTGTCTGCAAGCAGATACTTTGTTTTTTAATTCGTAAGTAGGGCTTTGAATTGGCGAAATCTATTGATATACCACTAGAAATTGTTTATAATGAATAAGTTATAGGTAACTATTCAGTACCCATAAACGCGAGGTGTTTTGCTTAGCAAAATCCCGAGTTCTGTCGCGCCAAAATGCAATCTTTAAGCATTTTGTGTGCATTGCGTAGTGGTAACTATGAGGGTACTGAATAGTTACAGTTATAGATTATAAATGATTGTGATGAAGCTATCGTCGAAAATAACATTAAATCACAGAAATAGAGGAAAATATGAAAGAAAACAGTAATCGCATTTATTATCCTTATTCTGAATATTTAGTTAAAAAGTATGGAGTAAAAGTATATAAACTACCAATTAATTTACCTATTACATGTCCGAATAGAATAGATTCATCAGGGTGTACGTTTTGTTCAGAAAAAGGAACTGGATTTGAATCATTAGAAAACACGAAGACGGTCACAGAACAGCTTTTATTAAATATGGAATACATTAAAAAGCGATACCATGCTAAAAAGTTTATTGCGTATTTTCAAAATTATACGAATACGTTTATGCCACTTGAGTTATTTGAACAATATATGAATGAAGCGGCCAAGGTTGAAAATATTGTAGAAATTGCAGTTTCAACTAGGCCAGATTGCATTAACTGTGACTATCTTACTATTTTACAAAAGATAGAAAAGAAGTATAATATATCTATAAGTATAGAAATTGGACTTCAAACAGTTAATTATCATACTTTAGATAAGATAAATAGAGGACATGGACTTGCAGAATTTATCGATTCTGTTTTAATGATTCATAAATATGGCTTTGAGATATGTGCACATGTTATTTTGAATTTACCATACGATGATAATCGAGATGTCTTAGAGACGGCTAGAATCATATCAGCACTACCTATTGGTGCTGTTAAAATACATTCGCTTTATATACCTAACAATACAGTGTTGTGTAAAGAATACGAAGATGGTAAAATAACATTATGTTCAAAAGATGAATATCTAGAAAAATTAATTATTTTCATAGAGAATATAAAGCCGGACATTGTAATAGAACGTTTATTTAGTCGAATACCAGATCAAGATAGTGCATTTTCAAATTGGAATATGAGTTGGTGGAAGCTAAAAGATGAATTTATTACACTTATGACGAATAAAAACAGCTATCAGGGAATTGCATTTGATTACTTAAATGGTGCGGCCTTGGCAAGGGGAGGAAATTTTGGCATCAAGAAATAAAAAGGTTGCAAAATATCGCAAGCCGTTAAATATAAACATAGGTATGATTGTATTTGGAATCATTTTTATATACGTTTTATTTTACATTATTATGTATATCATGAATCCACATATATCCGTATATGAAGTGAATAAAGGTTCCCTAGCTACGAATAATACATATCAAGGATTTATCATTAGAACTGAGACGAAAGTAACCGCAGATCAAGCAGGCTATGTGAACTTCTATGCACGTGAGGGTGAGAAAATAGGTGATGGACAAACTGTTTATACATTAGACGAGACAGGGAAGTTAGCAGAAATGTTGTCCGATGCAACAAACAGCGAAAGTACACTCTCAGAGGATGATATTAATACTTTAAAAGTTGAGATTTCTAGTTTTTCGAATGATTTTAATACGAATTCTTATAGTGATGTATATAATTTTAAATCGGATATACAAAATAAAGTGTTAGAGTTGGTTAATGTGAATTTGATTAATAGTCTTGCAAATTTAGATAGTGCGGATGCGGGAGCATTTACGACTTGTAGCGCACCAGCAGAGGGGCTAGTAATATATTCAACAGATGGATATGAAGAAGTTACTGCAGATACTTTAACAGAGGATATACTTAATTATGCAAATTATCAAAAGAATTCAATAAAGACTTCTGATTTAGTTAATCAGGGAGATTTTGTATATAAGCTCATTACCGATGAAGCATGGTCAATTATTGTGCCATTGGATGAGCAAAAAGCTGCCGATTATGCTGATAAAACAACAATGAAGATTAAATTTAAAAAAGATGGTGTGACAGCTAATACCAAATTTAGTATTATCATAATAAACAATAAACCATATGCAAAATTAGATTTAACAAATTCATGTATACGTTATGCAACGGATCGTTTTATCGATGTAGAATTTATGGTTAGCAACGTAGAAGGTCTTAAAATTCCAACATCTTCTGTGATTGAAAAAGAATTTTATACAATACCGGTGGAATATGCTACGCAAGGTACCAACGGTAGTGACATAGGATTTATTCTAGAAAGTTATGATGAAAATGGTACCGCAGTTCAAAAAGTTGTAGAACCTACTATTTATTTTTCTAATGATGAAGATTATTATGTAGAAACGCATGAGTTTGAAGTTGGAAATTATATTATTAAAACTGATTCGAATGACCGCTATCCGATTGGAAAAACTGCTAAATTAACAGGGGTGTATAATATTAACAAAGGATATGCCGTATTTAAACAGATTAATGAGTTATATCAAAATGAAGAATATTATATTGTTGAAGAAGGAACTACTTATGGTATCGCAGTATATGATCATATTGTTTTAAATGGTAAGGCAGTGAAGGAAGATGATATCATTTATTAAAGAGGAGTACTTAAAATGGTGAAAGAAAATTTACAGGATGTAGAAGAACGTATTATAAAAGCTTGCGTTAAGGCAAAACGTGAGAGAAGCGAAGTGACATTAATTGCTGTTAGTAAGACGAAGCCAATCAAAATGATAGAAGAGGCGATGGAGACAGGCATTATTGAATTTGGTGAGAACAAGGTACAAGAGCTTTCACAGAAATACGAAGAATTACCGAAAAGTTTACATTGGCATTTGATTGGACATTTACAGACAAATAAAGTGAAACAGATTATTGACAAAGTTCATTTGATTCATTCGGTAGATTCTTTCAGACTTGCTCAAACGATTAGCCAAGAAGCAATTAAGAAAAATGTAGAAGTTTCTATTCTTATTGAAGTTAATGTTGCCCAAGAAGAAAGTAAATTTGGTGTAAGTGTTAAGGATACATTGGGCTTAGTGGAAGAAATAGCCAAATTGCCCAATATTTATATAAAAGGTCTTATGACAATTGCGCCTTTTGTGGAAAATGCAGAAGATAATAGAGAAACTTTTCGAAAATTAAAGAAATTATCTGTTGACATAAAAACAAAAAACATTGATAATGTTACTATGAAGGTTCTTTCAATGGGAATGACTGGAGACTATGAAGTAGCAATTGAAGAAGGGGCAACTTTAGTAAGAGTTGGAACCGGTATTTTTGGAGAGAGAAATTATAATATATAGATAGATGTAGAAATGTTCTGCACATGTCCTATGGTAGCTCGGAAATGAGCAGATGGAGGTTAATATGGGAATAATGGATAAGTTTTTAAATGTAATGCGTTTGAATGATGATGACGATGATTATGATGATGATTTGTATGATGATGATTATGAGGAAGTTAAACCTAAGAAAAAAGCAGCATTAAAAGATATAGATAATAATTACGATAATGATACTAGATTTAAACCGAAAACAGTTAAGACTAATAATAATACGAAAGTAACACCAATGAGACCTTCAAGGAGGCAGTTGAACGGTATGGAAGTATGTGTGATTAAGCCAACAACAATGGAAGAATCTAGAGAAGTTACAGAAACGTTATTAAGCGGACGAGCAGTAATACTTAATTTAGAAGGACTTGATGTAGACGTAGCACAGAGAATTATTGATTTTACTTCTGGATCTTGCTTTGCTATCAGTGGTAATTTACAAAAGATTTCTAACTACATTTTTATCATTACACCACCTAATGTTGATATTTCTGGAGATTTTCAAGATTTATTGAGTGGTGCGTTTAATGTACCTTCATTACATAACGAGATTTAGTTGCGATGACGAAGGAAGAGCTTTTGTTAAAGAAACGATTAGTTGAATTATCTAATATTGCTTTTAATAGAAATATTCCTATTTTTTCAGATTTTTTGAATTTAAATGAACTGAATATATTTTATAGCCTTAAGAATGAGTTTTATACTTCTGTATTTAAAGCTTATGGTGGTTATGAATTAGCAGAGCGTCAGATGGTTGCATTTATTCCTGATGCTTTTTGTTGTGATATAAGGGAATTATATCCGATTAAAGTAGTTAAAATATCGCCGTTGAACAAGAAATTCTCAGACGTTTTGACGCACAGCGATTTTTTGGGTGCTATTATTAACCTAGGCATAGATCGAAGTAAAGTTGGCGATATATTAGTAAAAGACAACGAAGGTTTTATGTTTTGCAATGAGAAATTAGCGGATTTTTTAATTGAACAATTAACTAGAGTCAAGCATACTAGTGTAATGGCTATTGCGACGAAACTAGGTGAGTATAAATATGAGCCAGAATTCAAAATAATAAAGGGCTCCATTGCTACCGCAAGAATAGATAGTGTGTTAACGGTTTGCTGTGCCACCTCCAGAAGTGAAGCAGTGGACTATATTATGAGTAAGAAAGTATTTATTAATGGTAGACTAATTGAAGCAAATAGTGAAATACTTAAAAATAATGATGTGATATCCGTTCGAGGTGTAGGCAAATTTATATACACAGGCGTGTTATCAGAGACGAAAAAAGGTAGAATTTATATAGAAATCAAAAAATATATTTAATGGCGAAAGGGATTTGGCATGGCAAAACGTTTAACGATTCATGGGCACAATAAAAAGATTGAATTATATGATATTGTAATTGAACAATCATTTGATCATTTAGTTTTAGAGTTAGAAAAATTTGAGTTAGCAAATAAAAAACTTTGCATTGTTACGGATAGTAATGTGGGAAGTATCTATGCAAAGCAATTAGAAGAAATATTATCAGGGGTAGCAAGTAACGTGGCAATATTTACTTTTCCTGAGGGAGAAGCAAGTAAAAATTTAGATGTGGTCCGAACTTTATATGAAAAGCTTATCCAAGAGAAATTTGATAGGAAAGATATGTTAGTTGCCTTAGGTGGTGGTGTAGTAGGTGATTTGACCGGATATACAGCGGCAACTTATTTGAGAGGAATCGATTTTATTCAAGTTCCGACAAGCTTATTGGCTCAAGTAGATAGCAGCATTGGTGGTAAAACAGGTGTTGATTTTGATTCTTATAAGAATATGGTGGGAGCTTTTCATCAGCCGAAGCTTGTTTATATGAACATCAGTGTTTTACATACATTATCTGAGTCACAGTTTTATTCAGGAATGGGTGAGATATTAAAACATGGTTTGATTAAAAGCGAAGATTATTATATTTGGTTAATTGAACATTTATATGAGATATATGAAAAAGAATTGGATATACTGGAAGAAATGGTATATGAGAGTTGTTTGGTAAAGAGTGCTGTAGTAGAAAAAGATCCGAAAGAACAAGGTGATAGAGCACTTCTTAATTTTGGACATACCATTGGTCACTCAATCGAAAAGCTGAAAAATTTTCAATTATCACATGGAGAATGTGTTGCATTGGGATCTATTGCCGCGGCATATATTTCGTGGAAAAGAGAATACTTATCAAAAGAAGACTTTTATGAAATTCGAGATATGTATGTTGCTTTTAATTTGCCTATAACCGTTACCAATATTGTACCAGAGGATATTTTAGCAGCTACAAAACTGGATAAGAAAATGCAATCAGGTCAAATTAGGTTTATTCTTCTTAAGAAAATAGGGAAAGCTATTATTGACCATACTGTTACAGATGAAGAAATATTAGAAGCAATCAAATTCATTGAATTTAATGAGGATAAAAATGACTAATTCAAAAACTAATAGAAAACAATTTATATATTATATATCTGGAATGATAGCGTTAGTGTTATTAATAATTTTTGATCAATGGACAAAAATGGTCGTGGTAAATAAGCTTATGAACAAAGAACCATTTATCATTGTGGAACATATATTTCAGTTTCAATATTTAGAAAATAGAGGAGCAGCCTTTGGAATATTACAAAACCAAAGATGGTTCTTCTTGATTGCATGTGTAATTATATTATCGGCAATCGCTTATGTTTATTATAAGATGCCACCTATTAAGAAATATAATTTTCTCAGAGTGCTCGCAGTATTAATGGCTGCAGGTGCAATTGGAAATATGATTGATCGTGTAGCAAATAATTATGTAGTTGATTTTATGTATTTCAAACTAATTAATTTCCCTATATTTAACGTTGCGGATTGTTATGTGACTGTTTCAGCGGCGTTGCTTATCATTGCTATTTTATTTATTTATAAGGAAGATGATTTTAACTTCATACAAAAAGGGAAAGCGCAAGCGCCAGGAGATGTAGATGATACAAAATAAGTTTGTAGTAGAAGAAAGTGATGCCGGAGAACGCATTGATAAATATTTAAGTGAGCTTTTAGAGGATCAGACTCGTTCTTATATACAGAAACTAATAAAAGATGACGCGGTAATTGTAAATGACAAAATAGTAAAAGCAAATCATAGAATTAATGTTGGAGACTGCGTTGAGATTACAATCCCAGATGCAATCGTACTAGATATTGTGCCACAAAATATACCATTAGATATCATATATGAAGATGAAGATATTTTGCTCATTAATAAAGGTAAAAATATGGTTGTGCATCCAAGTGCAGGTCATTTCGATGGTACCTTAGTCAATGCAATTATGTATCATTGTAGTGATAACTTATCTGGAATTAATGGAGTACTTCGTCCAGGAATTGTTCATCGCATTGATATGGATACCACAGGTGTGTTGGTGGTATGTAAGAATGATGTTGCCCATTTGTCACTTACCGAGCAATTGAAAGAACATTCTATTACTAGAAAATATCGTGCAATTGTACATAATCATGTAAAGGAAGATGAAGGTATAATTGAAGGTGCAATTGGGCGTCATCCAACAGATCGAAAGAAAATGGCCATTAATCCTAAAAATGGGAAAGAAGCCGTTACTCATTATAAAGTAATTGAGCGATTGGGTAATTTTACTTATGTTGAATGTCAACTTGAGACAGGAAGAACACATCAGATACGAGTTCATATGGCTAGTATGAACCATCCATTATTAGGTGATAATATTTATGGTCCGTCAAAAGGTCCATTTAATCTACAAGGTCAAACTCTTCATGCTATGGTTTTGGGATTCATACATCCCAGAACAGGAGAATATGTTGAATTTGAAGCTCCACTTCCTGAATATTTCCAAAAATTGCTTCACATACTAAGAAACAAACAATAGAAGCACAATAAAAAATAGTTTTGTTAAATTGGAATGTATACATGATGCATTCCCCTTTTTAATGAGTAGAAAAGTTCTACGAACATCCCTACTCAATAAAAGGCACTACGTGCCAAAGATGCACACCGCGCAAAGAGGAAGTATGTTGCTACGCAACCCGCGTGGGTGCGAAAGTATCTGCAAGCAGATACTTTGTTATGCAAATTAGAATAATAAGTGTAATGAATAGAAAGGTATTAAATTATGAATATATTTGACATTTTAGGACCTATTATGGTTGGTCCATCGAGCTCACATACAGCAGGAGCAGTTAAAATTGGACTTGTTGCAACCAAGCTTCTTGGAGTACCTCCCATCAAAGCTGAAATTTATTTTCATGGTTCTTTTGCCGCAACAGGCGAAGGACATGGTACGGATAAAGCGATTGTTGCAGGTCTTTTGGGAATGCAACCGGATGATATATTGATTCCAAATAGTTTTGAAATTGCATCAAAACGTAACTTGGAGTTTGAAATTTTAAATAAAAATATAAAAGACGCGCACCCAAATACAACATTAATGTTACTTACTGGAGCGGATGGCAGAGAATTAGAAATACAGGCCTCTTCTTTGGGTGGTGGAAGAATCATGGTTAATAAATTAGATGGGATAGATGTTAATTTTACAGGAGATAATCCTACTCTTATCGTTCATAATATAGATCAACCGGGTCACGTAGCTGAAGTTACATCTATGTTATCACATAAATCAGTTAATGTTGCAACAATGCAGCTCTATCGTGATAAACGTGGTGGTTATGCCGTTATGGTTATTGAAACGGATCAACAAATTCCGGCTGAATCAATAAGTTGGCTTGAACATTTAGAAGGAATTATTAAAGTGACATATTTAAATGTGGAAGGTGAATGATATGAGTTATAATTCTATTAAGGAAATAGTACAAGTCTGCGAAGAGCAAGATATTGCATTTTGGGAAGCAATTTTACAGGATGATATGGATTCTAGAAAAGTATCAAAAGAAAATTCAGTTGATAAAATGAAATTATTATGGGATGCAATGCTTTTGGCAGGAAATAATTATGACAAGAAGATTCATTCTCCAAGTGGATTGGTTGGTGGAGATGGCGGATTAATGGAGGACTATTATAAAAATAGTGACAGTTTATGCGGTGATTTCATTTCTAAGGTTATTGCACAGGCACTTCAAATGGGTGAATCAAATGCTTGTATGAAGAGGATTGTAGCGGCGCCAACAGCGGGGGCTTGCGGAGTACTTCCTGCTGTTTTGTTAACGCTATTTAGAGAGAAAAATGTTGAGGAAGCTATTATTATTGAAGCACTCTACGTATCAGCAGGAATAGGGCAAATTATAGCCACAAGAGCATATATAGCAGGTGCAGCTGGCGGATGTCAAGCGGAAATCGGTTCGGCTTCAGCTATGGCTGCGGGGGCGCTTGTTCACATAAAAGGCGGAAACAGTGATCAAATCGAACATGCAGTTGCGATGGCACTTAAGAATATGTTAGGACTCGTTTGTGATCCTGTAGCAGGGCTTGTTGAGGTACCTTGTGTCAAGCGAAATGTAGTAGGGGCTATGAATGCTCTTTCAGCAGCAGACATGGCATTAGCTGGAATTAAGAGTAAAATACCAGTCGACCAAGTGATTGATGCCATGAAAGAAATTGGTGATAGTATGGATGTTTCGTTACGTGAAACTGGTAAGGGCGGACTCGCTGCAACTCCAGCAGCACAAGAATTAATTAGTAAATTATTGGATAAAGCTAATAAATAGTTTCTTTCATTTTTTTGATAATTATAGTATAATCTATATAAGATATTTAATTTGAAAGGATGTGAGCAATAATGTCAAATAACACAATTATTACTATTGGAAGACAATATGGAAGTGCAGGCCGTGATATAGGTCAATTAGTTGCCAAAGAATTAGGGATTAAGTGTTACGATAAAGAGCTACTGAAAAAGGCAGCAAAAGAAAGTGGTTTATGTGAAGAATTGTTTGAAAATCATGATGAAAAACCCTCAAATAGTTTTTTGTATTCATTAGTAATGGATACCTATTCGTTGGGGTATAGTTCTTCTGCATTTGTTGATATGCCACTAAACCATAAAATATTTTTAGCACAGTTTGATACAATTAAGAAAATTGCAGACCAAGAGTCTTGTGTCATTGTTGGTCGCTGTGCTGACTATGCATTATCAGATAATAAAAATTGTTTAAGTGTTTTTGTACATGCAAAACTTGAACAAAGAGTTAGAAGAATTGCAGGAAAATATAACTTAACAGATGCAAAAGCAAAAGACCTAATTCATAAAACGGATAAAAGTCGTGCAAGCTATTACAACTATTACTCAAGTAAAAAATGGGGCGATACTTCCAGCTATCAATTATCATTAGATAGCAGTGAAGTTGGTATTGAAGGTGCTGCGAAAATAATAAGAGAATACTTAGTATTGAAACAACAAGATACACCACTTATTTAGTGAAATGATATAAAAAATCGGACAAAATTTTCTTAATCGAAAATTTGTTCGATTTTTTATATTAAAGCTATTGACAAACATCTGTTCGTATAATACAATTACTTCATAGAGAACAACTGTTCGGAAAACATGTTCGAGATGGAGGAAATGATTATGAATAGATCAGCAAGACAAATTAGTAAACAACAATATTATATTGTAGTGATGACACTATGTTTAACTATTGCAGTGATTGTAACATGTGGTAGCTTTATTTCCATTGCTAAGAATAACACACAAGATTCAGTTACATATAAATATTATACTAGCATTCAGATCCACAGCGGAGATACTTTGTGGGATTTATCAAAAGATTATATTAGCACTGAATATAATTCGATTTACGACTATATTAATGAAGTTAAGAGGTTAAATTCATTACAAAGTGATAACATCAAAGAAGGACAATATTTAACCGTACCCTATTATTCCTGTAAGGCACTCGATTGAAATGGTTATTAAATGAAATAACAAATAATAAAATGACGTTAGGTAGCATAGCGTTGGTAACCATTAAAGTGTGATTTTTCGCTACTATTTAGACAAGTACCTATTAGTAATGAAGAATCAACCTAGAATTAACTGTTCAATGAGTACACTCTATTTGATAATTGTAAGCAAATATATTTTGTGGTAATATATAATCTGATTGAAGTATATTTTTGAACTAATTACTGACCTTAGTGGGTTCTGAATAGTTACGAGAAATAACAATATAACTTCAATTGAAACAACAATGGGTAGCATACGATTTGAAAAATAATTGGTAAGTATCTGTTGTGATTATATATTGAGAGGTAGAATAGAATGGCCAAGCTATATTTTAGGTATGGAGCAATGGGAAGCTCAAAAAGTGCTAATGCATTAATGGTAGAGTATAATTATAGAGAACGTGGCAAAAGGGCATTACTTGTGAAGCCACAGTTAGATACAAGAGACAATGAACCATGTGTTACATCAAGGATTGGATTAAGAAGTGAATGTATCTATTTGGAACAACTAGTTCTATTAGAAGACAAGGATTTAGTACAATACGATTGCATTATTGTAGATGAATCTCAATTTGCGATTAAATCACAGATTGAATTTTTGGTACACTTGGTAGATGATTTAAATATTCCTGTTATTTGTTATGGGTTACGAACCGATTTTAAACGTGAATTTTTTGAAGGAAGTATGTGGTTAATGGCATGGGCTGATGTGATTGAAGAAATCAAAACGGTATGTTGGTGCGGAAAAGCTGCAACTTGCAATGCAAGATTTGATGAAAATGGAAATTTAATTAGAAATGGTGAACAAATTGTAATGGGTGCAAATGATAGGTATATTGCGGTCTGCAGGAAACATCATCGGAGTGGAAAGCTGGAATAATTGATACGATTCGACTATTGTATCATAAGTATGATGTTAAAGTTACTGTTCACACAGTAGCTTAACACTAGCTGTTAAGCTACGTAAGAAAATGATTTAACAACTAATTTTTGCTTCGCGTAGCGAATTTGCATGCAGTAACATGTTAAATAAATTTATATTGTAAAAGGCGACGAATCATTATATTGTAAAAACGCGACGAATCATTATATTGTAAAAAGGCGACGAATAATTATATTGTAAAAAGGCGACGAATCATTGACTTATGTTGCGTTCTAGAATATAATGAGTTATAAATTTATTCGGATGAAGGATTCGGGAGATACTGTGAAGAGCAGAGCCGAAGGGGAAGACGCGACAAACTCTCAGGCAAAAGGACCGTATTTGGACGAAACTCTGGAAAGCATAGCACCGACGAAGCAATCATACATTTATGAGAATCTTTCAGGTTAATATACAGAGGCGTATTGTATTAAGATTACAATAAGCTTCTTTTTTTGCGCTTTTTTATAAAATAAGAAGTCTATTGCTATGTAATTCACTTATGAACGAGAGAGTCTATCTGTAGACTATTCTATTCAAGATTGAGTGATTGCATTTTGTGTGCGTTGCATAGCGGTAATTATGATGGAATGAATCGTTATAAAAAATTTTATTTAAGGAGCAAAGAAAATGGATGGAATAACAGTGTTAGAGTACATTGGAATTATTGCTTTTGCAATATCAGGCGTAAATATTGCAATTGAAGAGCAATTCGATTTATTAGGTATTTATATTTTAGGGATTATCACTGCCATGGGAGGAGGAATTATTAGAGATATTGTAACGCAAGAAGGTATACCAGTATTCTTCCATAGCTATAATGCGATTCTTGTCATTTTTATTACTTGTACGATTACTATAATACTGAAAGGTAAATGGAAGGGAACGAAAATATTGATATTAATTGATGCTATAGGCTTAGCAGCATTTGTAGTATCTTCGGGCATGAAAGCGATTGACAATCATTATAATTTAATATTATTTTTATTTGTCACATCAATTACCGGTGTTGGAGGAGGATTATTAAGGGATATCATAACCAATCGAAAACCAGTGGTATTTCAGTCAGACATATATTGTATCGCAGGAATTATTGGCGCTTTAGTACTTAGAATTACATTTTCGATTATTGGTATGTTTAATGCGGGATATCTTGCGTTAGGAGTCGTGATTACTGTAAGAATGGTTTGTTATAAAAATAATATTCATCTTCCTAAAATAAGTTGTCTTTGTACGAATGTGGATGAACCAAGTTAATTAGTTACAGCTTATATTTGTATCAGAAGTTACTATTAACCTTTACGACCGTGAGATATCTTTAAAAAATTTTTTATAGAAAATCTGAAATTTTAAGTACAAAATGATATAAATAGCATTTATATACATAAATAATAATGATTCGAAAGTTACTGTTCACACAGTAGCTTAACACTAGCTGTTAAGCTACGTAAGAAAATGATTCAACAAATGATTTCTGCTTCGCGTAGCGAATTTGCATGCAGAAATCATATGTTACTGTGAACGGAGTGAACAGTAACATTCGAAATGTTTTTAATTAAATAAATTAAGAAATTATGTTGTATTCTATAAGTAAAATCTTTATAATAAAAAAGGTGTAACTATTCAGTACCTTCATAGGTACTAAAAGATACTTTGTTTTTAAATGACATGAGAGGCTACTTATGGGAAAAAAATTTAAATTAAAAATTAATATTTTGATTTTAGCAACGATATTAATAGGATTTCTTGGTGTCTGTGTTATGAGCTATATTTCATATAGCAAAATTATCCGAGATGATATAAAAAATATTTCTAAACTGACATCAACAAATATATATTCAGATATTAGTAATGAATTAACGAAACCGATTTTTGTCTCATTAACAATGGCAAATGATAGTTTCCTGAAAAATTGGTTAGAAGACGAAACCGATACAAATTTGGAGTTACATGAGCAAAAATTATTGGAGTATCTGAATGGCATTAAGGAAAAATATAATTACAATTCCGTATTCTTAGTATCAGATAGTACGTTGAATTATTATCATTTTAACGGTGTCAATAAGGTGATCAGTGCGGATAACGAGCACGATCAATGGTATTATGATTTTTTGGACAGTAATAAATTGTATGATCTTGAGATTGATACAGATGAAGCAAATGGAAATAAATTATCAGTATTTATAAATTGTCGTATTGAAGACGAAGAAGGAAATTTATTAGGGGTTACAGGTGTTGGTCTTGAGATGAATCAGGTACAACAGCTTTTAAAAACATTTAGTAATGATTTTGATTTAGAAGCGATGTTGTTTAATAGTGATGGAAATGTTTTGATTAATTCAAATACTGAGGCTACAAATTCTTTCAATATATTTGATATACAAGTTCTGAAGGAAAATAAACAGAATATTTTAGCTGATACATCTGCATTAGGTGTATATAAATATAGTGAAGGGCAATCAAGCGGTTATTTGATTACACGTTATATTGACGATTTGGATTGGTATCTTTTAATTAAGAAGGATACGTCAATCCTTGTAGATACTTTTAAAGAACAATTATTAAGTGAATTTGTTATTATTTCAATTGTGATTTTGTGTGTATTGCTAATCGTTTCTAAGCTTATCATACAAAATGATTCAAATTTAAAGCAACTTGCCAAAGTAGATACATTAACCAATATGTACAATCGACGTGGATTTAATGAATCGATAGAAAATATATTAAAAGTAGATAATTCATATACACCCTTTTATGTATTTGTGCTGGATATCGATTGTTTTAAAAATATAAACGATTCTTACGGTCATTTATTTGGAGATAAAATTATTAAATTAGTTGGACAAATATCATATGATAGAATCCCTAGCAATGGAATGATTGCCAGATGGGGTGGAGACGAATTCACAGGTTATTTGTATGGTACAGAAGAAGAGGTAATTAAGATAGTAGAACGTATATTTGAAAGTGTACGTGAGGATAAATTACTTTCGCAATACAAAGTGACAATCAGTCTTGGATTAACCTGTTCACAAATAGTTGATACGGTAGATACCGTGCTATTAAGAGCAGATAGGGCGTTGTATGAAGCAAAAGAATTGGGAAGAGATAGGTATGTCATAATATAATTTGATATAGAAAGAAAAGAAGTCTTGAACCAAGATAGGAGAATTATAAATGGAAAATACACAAAAACTACAAAAATTTGTTATTACTTCAATGTTTGTTGCAATTATTTTTATTTTAACGTTTACACCCATTGGTTTTATTCAATTGGGATTGATTAAAGCAACTATTATTCATATTCCAGTAATAATAGGGTCAATTTTACTTGGTCCAAGAATAGGGGCAATTTTAGGTAGCTTTTTTGGTTTTGCCAGTTTAATAACCAATACTATGATACCATCCCTATTATCGTTTGCTTTTTCTCCATTGATTCCAATTCCTGGTACCGATCACGGTAGTATGTTAGCTTTGATTATTTGTTTTGTACCTCGCATATTGGTTGGAATTGTACCATATTACGTATACAAACTATTGATGAAACTATTTTCCAATAGGAAGTCAGCAGAGTGGATTGCATTAGCAGTTGCAGGGGTTGCAGGATCAATGACGAATACGTTATTGGTATTAAATTTAATATTTTTCTTTTTTCAGGATGCTTTTGCAGTAGTTAAAAATATTTCGATTTCAACCGTATATAGAGCGATTATGTTAATTGTTGCGGTGAATGGTATTCCAGAAGCATTAGTGGCTAGTGTTATCATTACTACGTTGGGGAAAATATTATTGAAGATTACAAAGCAAACCAATGGATAATAGAATATTTCAACATGAGTTAAATGCATTGATAATTTAAAAGATATCCATTTCAGAAAGTAAACAGAAATGGATATCTTTTGTTTTAATAAGTTTTTTTAGGCTTTTTTGTAACTTTTTTTTCGTTAGTTAGTGGATCAATAACAACTTTATCTGCCTTTTGTTTCTTTGTTTCTCTACTCTTAATAGTTTTCTCTGCCATAAGAATCACCTCCATAATAATGATTACATGTGTCTGCTATAAATTTATTATTGTTACCTAATAATTAATCAATCATTATATCAACATTAATTATAACATATATTCTTCGAAAATAAACTACAATTATTTATTATGTATACAATACTTTAACAAAATAGTTACTGTACAATCCGTTCACAGTAACATATGATTTCTGCATGCAAATTCGCTACGCGATGCGTATAAAATTACTTTATTATTTACAACATTGGTAAATATAATTACTCTGTATATAAATAAAAATTACACAAATAACATAATTATTTAGAATATTATGTTGACAATGTAAATTAATACTGCTATTATTTGCTTAACACTTTAATGTGCTAATTTAACAATGTGAGTTGATTTTGTGAAAAATAAATATAATGATATTATTTTAATAATAACTAAATGACAAAGAAGTCATTTCCCTACAACAAGGAAATGGCTTTTTTTTGAAAGGGGAATTAGATGAGCCAGATAAAACCAATTTTAGAAATTAAGAACTTAAGTGTTGAATTCCAAACAGTAGAAGGAACTGTACATGCAATAAATAGTCTTTGTTATACGTTGCATGAGGGAGAGACATTGGGAATTGTAGGTGAAAGTGGTAGCGGAAAAAGTGTTTCCTCACTTGGTATTATGAAACTGATACCCAATCCACCTGGAAAAATTGTGAATGGAGAAATTCTTTACAATGAGATGGACTTAGTGAAGAACTCAGAAAAGCAAATGGAAAAGATTCGGGGAAATGAAATTTCAATGATTTTTCAAGAACCGATGACTTCACTCAATCCAATTATAACCTGTGGCAAACAGATTGCTGAGTCCTTGGTTTTACACCGTGGTCTAAATAAGAAAGAGGCAATGCAAGCAGCTATTCAAATGATGCAGGAAGTTGGAATAGCAAGTCCCCAAAAGCGCGCCAATGAGTATCCACATCAGATGTCTGGAGGTATGAGGCAAAGAATTATGATTGCAATGGCACTTGCCTGTAATCCTAAAATTTTAATTTGTGATGAACCTACGACGGCATTGGATGTAACGATTCAAGCACAGATTCTTGACTTGATTAGAAAGCTCAATAACGGAACTGGTACTGCAATCATTATGATTACGCATGATCTTGGAGTGGTTAGTGAACTTTGTGAAAGAGTAATTGTAATGTATACGGGAAGAATTGTAGAAGACGCACCCACCGAAGAAATATTTGAAAATCCACTGCATCCTTATACAATTGGGCTGATTAGTGCGATTCCTAGGATTACAAAAGAGAGAAATCCACTTATGACAATCGAAGGAGTAGTGCCAAATCCAACAGAAATAATAAAAGGATGTAGTTTTAGCCCAAGATGTAAATACGCAACAGCGCAGTGTAAAACGCAAGAACCTCCGTTGGTTCAAGTGGATGAGAATCGAAAAGTAAGATGTTGGAACTTTGATGTTGGCAATCAGAAAAAAGAGGCTTAATGATGGAGCAAGAAAAAAATGAAATTTTATTAAAAGCAAAAGATGTCAAAATATATTTTGATGAAAAAAATGATAAAAAATCAGTTGTAAAAGCGGTTGATGGAGTAAATATTGATATTAAGCGTGGTGAGGTTTTTGGCGTAGTTGGGGAAAGTGGTTGCGGCAAAAGTACATTGGGACGTGGGCTAATCAGACTACTACCCTTAACTTCAGGTAGTGTAGTAATTGATGGAAAAGATATATCAAATTTAAATAAAAATGAAATGAAAGCGATGCGCAAAAAAATCCAGATTATATTTCAGGATCCTTCTGCATGTTTAAATCCGAGAAGAAATGTGAAGCAAATTCTTATGGAACCATTTAAAGTACATGGAATTAGAGATAAAAATGTTATTGATACTAGAATCAATGAGTTACTAGAAATTGTAGGATTGGAACAGTACCATTTAAGCCGTTATCCACATGAACTTTCAGGTGGACAAAAACAAAGAATAGGTATTGCAAGAGCATTAGCCTTGGAACCAGAGTTGATTATATGTGATGAGGCAGTTTCTGCACTCGATGTGTCGGTTCAGGCGCAGGTATTAAATTTATTATCTGAGTTGAAGCAAAAACTAGGATTGACTTATTTTTTTATTTCACATAATTTAAACGTGGTTTATCAGATTAGTGATCGTGTGGGTGTTATGTATCTTGGGAAAATGGTGGAGATTGCTCCTTATGATAGTCTATATGAAAATCATTTCCATCCATACACTACCTCATTATTGTCAGCCATTCCACAGGTAGACAAACAGCAACAAAAACAACGCATTCTGTTGGAAGGTGAAGTGCCAAATCCATCTAATCCACCGTCTGGATGCCATTTCCATGCAAGGTGTCCCAAAGCAATGGACAGATGTTCCACAGAAATACCAGCCTTACATGAAGTGAAGCCAGAGCATTTTATAGCTTGCCATCTTTATGATTAAAGTAATGTGCCAGTCAATTACTGAACTGATTAGCATATTTGTATATTCTGGCACATTATGAATGGTATGGCTGAACTGTTACGATTGATTTGTATCAGGCTAACATTAGATTTACTAGAAATAGTAATAGGATGTAATTAAAACGAGAAGTGTTAACAATGCTATATTGTTTACATATAAAAATTAGGAGGATAAGATTATGAAGAAAAAGTTATTAGCATTATTATTAGTTACAGCTATGTCAGTGGGCTGTATGGCATGTGGTTCTACAAACGAGGATAGCACTAGTACAAGTGATGGTGCGAGTACAAGTAGTGATGCTACAGGTGAAGGTACATCTTCAACAGGAGGAAACACGGTAGTAATCGCTATGGGGTCTGGATTTTCTACATTAGACCCTGGGTATATGTATGAACAGAATCCAACACTTGTAGCAAATGCATGTTATGAAACATTGTTTAAATTTGTAGATGGTAAAGATGAGCCACTACCGAGTTTGGCAGAAAGTTATGAGTTTTCAGAAGATGGCTTAAGTTGCACAATTAAATTGAATCAGAAAGCAACATTTGCAAGTGGTAATCCAGTTACTTCAGCGGACGTAGCCTTTTCCTTAAATCGTACTAAAAATTTACAAGGAAATCCATCTTTTATCTGTGCCAATATTAGCAGTATTGATACGCCAGATGATTATACCGTTGTAATTAATCAAACAACAGCAGATAGTGCATTACTTTCTAAATTATGTTATGCAGCTTGTAGTGTATTAGATAGCCAAGTTGTAAAAGAAAATGGTGGAACAGATGCAGAAGATGCAGCAACTACAGATACAGCTCAGGCTTATCTTGATTCTACAAGTGCAGGTTCTGGAATGTATGTATTAACAAGCTATACAGCAGATGAAGAAATTCTTTTAGAAAAAAATGAAAATTATTATGGTACAGTAACAAATGTAGATAAATATATTATCAAATTACAAGATGATGCGAATACGCAGATGATGGGACTTTCAAGTGGAGACATTGACATCGCTTTGAACTTAACGGATGATACAATGAGTGAATTAGATGGAAATGAAAGTGTTGCAACGATTAATTCCTCAACGAAGACCGTTGGATTTCTTATGATGAATGAAGATGAAACATTGGGAGGACCTGTATCAGATCCAACCGTTCAACAAGCAATTAAGTATGCACTTGATTTTGCGGGGATTCAGACAATATGTGGGGAAGGTTCGGTAACACCAGAATCCATTATTCAAGTAGGATTTATGGGTAGTGCAGGTGCGAAAGATGTAACAACATCACAGGATTTAGAGAAAGCAAAAGCATTAATGAAAGAAGCTGGCTATGAAAGTGGATTTACTATTGAAATGCCAGTATGTGAACTTGATATGGAAGGAGTAGCTCTTCTAGATTTAGCTCAGAAAGTTAAATCAGATTTAGCTGCAATTAATATTACTGTAAATATTGAGCAACAAGATTGGGCAGGCGGCTTTGGTGATGATTATCGAAATGGAAAAATTGGTTTCACTGTAATGTATTGGGGCATTGATTATAATGATCCAAATGTACAGTTAGTATTTCTTCCAGGACAGGAAGTTGGTTTACGTGCAAACTGGACAGTAGACGGACAAGATGAAATAATAAGTTTATATAACCAAATACTTTCTGCTACAGATAACACAAGTCGTTCAGAATTACTTACAGAAGTACAGAGCAAAATTTCAGACAATTCTCCATTCCTTATGTTAGCACAGGCAGCATGTCATGTAGGATACAATAGTAGATTAAATGGAGTGAATTTCTCTGACACATATCGTATTGATGTTACAACAGTAAATGTAAAATAGTAGAATCAACCTAATATAGTATCTTCATAATAATACAAAACATTAATTTAATTATAAATTAAGGGGCTGCTGCAAAATTCAATAATTTGTTTTTGCACAGCCTCAAAAACAAAGCATATGAGGAAAGAGGTGTATCATGGGACGGTTAAAATTTATGCTCAAAAGACTAGTTCTTCTGGTGGTTATGCTGGTTGGTGTCGCAACAATTGTGTTTGTCTTGACCAAAATGATTCCAGGCGATCCTGTTGTGGCAAACTTAAGTCAAAGAAGCTTAAGTGATCCAGATATAGTTGCAGCTTTTAAAGCAAAAAATGGATTGGATAAACCAATTATAATTCAGTATTTTTTGCATATTAAACGTATTTTTCAATTAGATTTAGGTACCTCCATGCGAACCAACAAATCGGTTCTCGCTGAACTTGGAAGATGTTTCCCCGCAACAATGGAACTGGCAAGCTTTTCCATACTACTAGCAACAATTCTTGGAATTTTATTTGGTATACTTTCCGCAATGAAAAGAAATAGCATTATTGACCAGATTGTAAGAGCAATCTCAGTGACTGGTGTTAGTATTCCAAGTTTTTGGTTTGCATTAATTGTTCTTTATATTTTCTATTATAAACTGAAGATTCTCCCAGGACCTGGACGGTTAAGCACAGCATTTAGTGCTCCACATATGGTGACGGGTTTTTATACAATTGATAGCCTATTAGAAGGTGATATTGCAAAGTTTCTAAATGCATTGCAACATCTGATTCTTCCAGGAGGTGTACTTGCGTCATTTACTATGGGTCTAATTACAAGAACAACCCGTTCGAACTTGCTAGATGTCATGTCAACAGACTATATTCGTACAGCAAAAGCAAAAGGTCTCCCAGCGAGAAAGATAATAACGTATCATGCGCTAGGGAATGCGTTGATTCCAGTTTTGACTGTAATCGGACTTGGATTTGGTAACTTGTTAGGTGGTATGGTATTGGTTGAAACCATTTTCAACTGGCCAGGCTTGGGTCAATTTGCCTATAATTCTGTAAAGTCACTAGATTATCCGTCCATTATTGGCGTGTCACTATTAATTGCATTAAATTATATGTTGATTAACACTGTTGTTGATATTTTATATGGAGTGATTGATCCAAGAGTGAGGTGTAAATAAATGTTAAAATCTTTTATAAGGCTTATGAAATCGAATTATTTATTTACACTGGGTTGTATCATCTGTGTTGTTTGGATTCTTGCAGCAATTTTTGCAAACGTAATTGCTCCTTATAGTCCAATTATGCAGGATTTGGAACATCGGCTGAATCCACCTAGTTTACAACATTTGTTTGGAACAGATAATTTTGGGCAGGATATTTTTAGTCGTGTGTTGTATGGTGGACGTTATTCATTACTTGCAGGTTGTGTAACGGTAGTATTGGTAACAATTATTGGGTCTATTTATGGTGCAATAGCAGGATATATCGGTGGTATAGTTGATGATATTATGATGCGTATTTCAGAAATGATTTTATCGTTTCCATCATTAATTTTGGCAATGTGTATCAATGCTGCATTAGGCTCAAGTTTATTCAATACAATGTTTGCTTTGGTAATTGTAGCATGGCCTTCTTATGCAAGACTGATGCGAAGTGTTGTTATCAGTGTAAAAGAAAATGAATATATTGAAGCAGCAACCGCGCTTGGCTCCTCAAAGTGGAGAGTTCTAATTACAGAAATTATTCCCAATAGTATTAGCTCAGTATTAATTATGGCAACAACAGATTTAGGTAATCAAATATTAATGTTTTCTACCTTGAGTTTTCTAGGACTTGGTTCCTCCCCACCAACCCCTGAATGGGGAATGATGGTATCTGATGGTGTAGATTATTTTAATAAATTTTGGATTGCTGGATTTCCAGGACTTGCTATATTTACAATGGCAGTAGGTGCGAACTTTATTGGAGATGGATTACGTGATTTAATGGACCCTAAATTAAGAAAACAATTTTAGTTTAACAACTGTTTAGGTGAAATCGCTAAACATTATGATAGCTTGAAAAGAAAATACAATAAAAATTAGTAAAAAGATTAATGAAAAAGAGGATAGAAGATATGAAAAACGAAAGAGTCTCAAATGTGCTAAAGAAAATGAAAGAGATTCAGTTATCACAATTTTTAATATGTGATCCACTTTCCATTTATTATCTGACTGGAACATACATAGATCCAGGAGAAAGATTTTATGCTTTGTGTTTAAATGAAAATGGAAAGCATATGATATTTATTAATGAGTTGTTTATTGTACCAGAAGAACTAGGAATTGAAAAAATATGGTATAGCGATATAAGTCCAATTATGGATATCGTAGCAAAACGAATGGATTATACAAAGGTATTAGGCGTTGACAAAAATCTACCAGCAAGATTTCTACTTCCATTACAAGAGAAAAAGGCAGCAATAGGATTTGTACAGGGATCGGAGTGTATTGATAAAACTCGCGGATGCAAAGATGTAAGTGAACAAGAAAAGATGAAAACCGTATCCAAAATTAATGATCTTGCAATGGCCGAGTTTAAAAAATTAATAATTCAAGGAGTAACAGAGAAACAAATGGCAGAGCAAATGCTTACTATTTATAAAAATCTAGGAGCAGAAAACTATTCATTTGAACCGCTAGTGGCATTTGGAGCAAATGCAGCCGAGGGGCACCATATACCAAATGATACTGTTTTAAAAGCAGGGGACAGTGTTTTGCTTGATGTTGGTTGTTTCAAAGATATGTATTGTTCCGATATGACACGAACTTTTTTCTACAAGGAAGTTTCAAAGGAGCATAGAAAAATATATGAACTAGTGAAAAAAGCGAATGAAGCAGCAATTGCAGAATTAAAACCAGGCATGAAGCTAAAAGAAGTGGATAAAATTGCAAGAAACATTATTAATGAGGCAGGTTATGGGCCTAATTTTACTCATAGACTTGGACATTTTATCGGTCTTGAAGTGCATGAATTTGGAAATGTTTCTTCTGATAATGATGAACTTGTAGAACCTGGTATGATTTTTTCTATTGAACCTGGTATTTATCTGGAAGGAAATATGGGAGTTCGAATTGAGGATCTTGTGCTTATAACAGAAGATGGTAATATACGGTTAAATCAATATACGAAAGAATTGGAGATTGTTTCATGAACCCAATAGCTACACTATTAATGGAAAATGGAAAACAAATAGTAATAGAATTATTACCCAAATTCGCACCCAATACGGTAAATAGTTTTATATATGCAGCAAAACAAGGCTTTTTTGATAATCACACCATTGAAAGGATTGTTCCAGGTGCATGGATTGATATGAGTTACAAAGCATTTGGTCATGACGAAGCGAAATATTTAATTCCGCTTGAGTTTACATTGAATACAGAAGTTGAACCCTTAGATGTAAAACCGGGATATGTTGCCATGGGAGGATATGAAAATGGAATTGCTGGTTGCGAATTTTTCTTTCCTGTTAGGGAATGCCCTGAATTAAAAGGAAAATATCCAGTGTTTGGAATTGTGACAGAAGGAATGGACGAAATTTATCGATTAGAAAAAGTTGATATTATTCCCGTAACAAATTACCCAACTCCTGGAGTGATTGTAAATGAAGCAGTAGAACCACAGATTATTAAAAAAGTAGAATTACAATTGTTTGGGCAGGAATACGCTAATCCAATTAAAGTGAAAAATATAGAACTTCCACAATGTTGGAAAATGTAATAACTATTGAAAACATTTGTAAATAAGTGGTAAAATAATAAAAAGTGAAAGGATGGCGATTGTGGAAGAAGAAGTTTATATAAAAATCAAAAACATTAGAAAACAAAAAAAGATGACATTAAAAAATATGAGTGAAGAAACGGGATTTTCCATTAGCTTTTTATCGCAAATGGAGCGAGGTGTGTCCCCAATTACCATGACGTCACTTAAAAAAATATCCTCTGCTTTGGACATTCAGATAAGAGATTTATTTGCTGAACCGGAAATGAAAGAAGAATTTGTAAGAAGAGACAGTGACATTGAGTTACAGGGATTTCAACGAAATTACAAACATTTTAGTATATTAAGCGGAAGATTTGATAATCGAAAAATGGATATTTTCAACTTAGTGATGGAGCCCAATTCTATTGAATTTGAAGAAAGTAGCCATGATGGGGAAGAATTTTACTATGTAGTCAAAGGTAGCGCTATTTTCACGATAGAAGGACTTGAGCATAGAATCAATGCGGGAGAGACCATTCATTTTCCCTCCTATAAGAAACATCAAGTACAAAATAGGGAAGAAACCATATTAGAGATGATATGTGCGTTGAATCCACCTATATTTTAATGGAAATAATCTATCAATTAAACCACCCTCTTTCTCAGACTAAAAATATTTACATTTTTATTACCATACCACATTCTAGTTTTATGGGTAGTTTGTTTGATGGTAGTTTATATATACAACACAGATATAGTATCCACTTCCTTAAAATAAAGTACTTTTATTGTTATATCTGATAGTTTGAAAATAATATGATGATACTTGTTGCCCCCCATTAACCTGAAAATTTGATGGGGGGTTATTTATTGACGTCATATTATGAATCACTTACTGTAAAAATGATTATAAATTTGTTATACTAAAGATAAGATTGAAAATCAAAGTTTTATAGAATGAATCATCATGAAAAAATGATTGAGATTTAAAATTTCGAATATATAAATGATTTTGTATAAAATCATTTTAAAATAGAATAAAGGAGAACAACGCATGAGAATTTTACATACTTCAGATTGGCATTTGGGAAAAAATTTAGAGGGTTATAGTCGAATGGACGAGCAGGAAGCTTTTCTCAATGATTTTGTAGTGATGGTCAAGGAGAAAGAGGTTGATTTGGTTATCATAGCGGGCGATATCTATGACAGCCCCAACCCTCCAGCAAGAGCGGAAAAGATGTTTTATGACACATTGAAGAAACTTTCTTCTAATGGAGAGAGAATCACGCTGGTAATAGCGGGAAATCATGATAGCCCAGAGAGGTTAATTGCAGCTGGACCACTTGCGAGAGAGCATGGAATTATTATGGTTGGTACGCCAAAGACGATTGTAGATATTGGAGAGTACGGCAGACATAAAGTAATAGCGGCAGGTGAAGGATATGTCGAGATTGAGATGAATGGGGAAAAAGCAGTGATTCTTACCGTTCCCTATCCTAGTGAAAAGAGGCTAAATGAGGTATTATATGGAGCGATGGATAGTGAACAAGAGCGTGTAGACTCTTATGGTGAAAGAATAAGGGCATTATTTTCGCGTTTGAGTGAACAATTTCGGGAAAACACGATTAATATTGTTGTTTCACATTTATTTGCGATGGGGAGTGAGGAATCAGGTTCGGAGAGAAATATATCCCTTGGAGGTAGTTTTATCGTAGATGGAAGCTGTTTCCCAGAGAAAGCACAATATGTTGCGCTAGGACATATCCATAAGCCACAGATTGTACCAGGAACTCATGCAAAGGCGAGGTATGCGGGATCACCGCTTCATTATAATAAAAAAGAAATTAATTTTCAGAAGAAATGTTATATTGTTGATGTGGTAGCAGGGGAAGAATGTAGTATCAGTGAGGTTGCGTTCCAGGTATACAAGCCAATTGAAATATGGAAATGCAAAGGAATAAAAAAAACGATAGAACAGTGTATTACAAATGGGGACAAGGAATGTTGGGTATATCTTGAGATTGAGACCGATCGATATATAAGAGAAGATGAAATCAAACAAATGAAGAGTGCTAAAAAGGATATTCTTGAAATTATGCCAAAGATGATTGGCGAAAACAACGAAGAACTTGATATAAATAGCTTCTTTGAAAAATCGATTGAAGAGATTTTTAGGGATTTCTACTTAAAAGAAAGAAAGGTAGAAGTACAGCAAGAGGTTGTGGATTTATTGCTTTCTATTATTAATGAGGAGGATGACAACATTGAAACCAATTAAATTAACAATCAAAGGGATTAACAGTTTTATCGAGGCTCAGGAAATAGATTTTGCAAAATTGACCAAGCAAGGATTGTTTGGAATATTTGGGGCGACAGGTAGCGGTAAATCCACGATACTTGATGGTATCACGCTTGCCTTATATGGTGAAGTGGCAAGAAAGAGTGCAAATTACATAAACACAAACTGTGATACGGCATATGTAAGCTATGAATTTCAGATTTCAGGACAGGTAGCGAAGCGATATCGAGTTGATAGAGAATTTAAAAGAGACAAGAAAACAGATTCCATTCGAACCAAATCTGCGAAGATCGTTGAGATTTCAGGAGACAATGACATTGTGCTAGAAGACATGGTAAAAAGCGTTACTGCTAAATGTGAGGAAATCATCGGGTTAAAACTGGATGATTTTACAAGGACGGTAGTTTTGCCACAGGGGAAATTCAGTGAATTCCTAAAGCTAACAGGTAGTGAAAGAAGTAAGATGCTAGAGCGACTCTTTAACCTTCAAAAATATGGTGACGACCTCTCCAGCAAATTGATACGTAAAATAAGGGCAGAACGAAACAATGCAAGTCGTCTAGAAGGTGAACTAAATGGCTATGAGGGCTGTAATGCAATCAGTCTGAAAGAGAAAAATAAAGAATTTGCCAAAATGCAGACACAGTTTACACAGTGTAAAATTGAAAATGACATTGCCAGTGAGAATTATAAAAGCGGAGAGATTTTGTGGAATTTACAAATCGAACTAAAAAAGGAAAAAGATAAGGAAACAAGGAAAAAAGAAGACGACGAGCAGATTGCTGTAATGCAAAAAAAAGTGGTATTAGGCGAGTCGGCATTGAAGGTAAAACCTTATATTGATCCATATGAAGAAACACAAGAAAACTTAAAGAAAACAGAAAAGGAAATACAAGAACTGGCGGACAAAATGTCTGTCATAGCGGTCGATAGGAAAAAAATCGAAACTACGTTTGAAGCAGCACAAAGTAGAAAAGAGAAGGACTTATCAAAACTTAAAATTGAAGAACATCAAGTAAAGGAGGCTATCGTAGAAAAAGTCAAGTTAGATGAGCTGTTGAAAGAAACGAGTGACGTAAGCGAAAATATTAGCCGTTTGAAGACAAAGATTAAAGCGGCAGTTACTGCTATTGAAATAAATGAGAAAAACAGCAAGATTATTAATGGTGAAATTAGTACGAGAGAAGCCAAAATCGAAGAGCTAAGAGTATCGGAGGACTACAAAAGTAGAATTAATAATGGGGTTCTGATTCTAAGTGATTATAAAAGCCTTACAAAGCAAACAGATGATTTAGTAAAAATAATTGATACTAAAAAAGCAATCATTGCGAAAGAAAAAACAGAAAAAGACAAGAAGTTTAACGAGTTTACACAAAAGACAGAAGAAGAAAATCGTGTGGCTACTCTTTTAAATCAATTAGTGGAACACTGCCCAGGAGACCAAGATGCAGTATTGAAACTTCGCGATCGATTGTCAGAGGTGAAAATTAAGTGGGACAAGGATAGCGAGTGCAATACATCACTTCAAAAAGCAAAGGCTGTTATTGAGTTACTTACTAAAAAAATATCAGATAAAACACTAGAATGTGATTTATTGATCAATGAGATCACTAAGATTGCTGAAAATATTCAAAAAGTCGAGAGGGAACATGTTGCTTATTCCTTGCGTGTTGCAATGGTACAAGGAGATATTTGTCCTGTATGTGGTTCAAGAGAACACTCAATTGAGAGTGTTGAGATACCAGAAATGGACAATCTAGAGACATTAAAAGCACAACTGCAAGAAAAGACAGAAAGAAATCAGAAAGCATCTGCTGAGATTCTTACCGCACAAAGTAGTTTGGAGCAACAAAATCAACTGATACTAGAAAATAAACAAAAATTACTAGAACTTGGTGAAGATTACAAGTCTGTTACGGTTGAAACATTAAACGTTGAATTTGAGGCATTAAAATCTGGATTAGAGAAGTATAATAAAGATAAAGCAGACTTGGAAAACAAAATTAAGATAGTAACACAAGAAAAAAACAAGCTAGAAATTGACTACAAAGAAATTGATACATTAATAAAAGAACAGGAAAATCAAATCAAGGACTATACTGAGAATCTAACTAAGATTAAGAAAGAAGTTGAAAAAGCACAGAATAAATTAGCCGAACTTAAAGAACA
>JBGUEQ010000021.1:0-72841 GCA_041821265.1 Lachnotalea sp.
ATTTTAATTTTTATAATTAAAATTAGTGCCATACGGACAGCCAGGTCAAATGCCGAATTGGCAACTTCGTTGCCTTATTGATTGAGTATTGTACTCAAATTTTATAAGTTGATGTTTGAATTTATGGTTTAAACATTGAGTTAATGACTACACAACCGTGTGCATACGAAGTGCACATCACACTTGTGAAACAATCAATAAGAGTGGTAAAAGTAATTCTTGCTATATAGACTCTATGCGCTAATTTTGGCTAAAATTAAGAATGTAAATTCTAATAAATATAATGCAAATTAGTGAATGAAAATTCAAGTGTAAAAGTAGTAATAATCTGCCCTTTTACAAGTGAATTTTTTTTTGTATAATTTACAAGGGTGTATTCAGTAAAGTTTTGGAAAGAATATAAATATAGCATATTCTTGAATATTAATTTAAATATGATAAGGAGTAAAATACAAATTATGCAGTTAGATCAAAACCGTATGCCAATATATGAGGCTTTGAACAATTTTAAAAAAGAACGTGTTGTACCCTTTGATGTACCTGGTCATAAGAGGGGAAAAGGCAACAGTGAATTAACGGGATTTCTAGGCGAAAAATGTTTAGCAGTAGATGTAAATTCAATGAAACCTTTAGATAATTTATGTCATCCAGTGTCAGTCATTAAAGAAGCCGAAGAATTAGTAGCCGACGCTTTTGGTGCGGCACACGGTTTCTTGATGGTAGGCGGAACGACGTCAGCGGTCCAAAGTATGGTTCTTTCAGCATGTAAAGCAGGCGATAAAATAATCATGCCAAGAAATGTACATAGAAGTGCTATTAATGCGTTGATTCTAAGTGGAGCGACACCAGTTTATGTCAATCCAGGTGTAGATAATAGATTAGGGATATCACTTGGAATGTCCTTGAAAGAATTAGAACGAGTGATTAAAGAAAACCCAGATGCTAAGGCGATATTGGTAAATAACCCTACTTACTATGGTATATGCTCTGATATAAAAGGCATTACAGAACTTGCACATAAACATGGTATGTTGGTACTTGCAGATGAAGCGCATGGAACCCACTTTTATTTTGATGAAAACTTACCAATGTCCGCTATGGAAGCAGGTGCGGATATGGCAGCAATCAGTATGCATAAATCAGGTGGAAGCTTGACACAAAGCTCTCTATTGTTATTGGGACCTAATGTAAATTCAGGTCATGTAAGACAAATCATAAATTTAACGCAGACAACAAGTGGTTCTTATTTGTTAATGTCTAGCTTGGATATTTCCAGAAAAAATTTAGCACTTCATGGTAGAGAGATATTTGAAAAAGTTAGAAGTTTAGCTCATTATGCAAGGGAAGAAATCAACCAAATTGGTGATTACTATGCATATTGTAGAGAATTAGTAAATGGAGATACCATATACGATTATGATGTTACGAAGCTTTCCATTAACACGTTGGATATCGGGTTAGCAGGGATAGAAGTATACGATTTACTAAGGGATGAATATGGCATACAAATCGAATTTGGAGATATTGGTAATATATTAGCATATATATCGGTTGGTGATCGCGAACGTGATATAGAACGTTTAGTAAGTGCTTTGGCAGAGATACGAAGAAAGTTTAAAAAGGATAGAACCGGTATGTTAGATCATGAATACATCAGTCCTAATGTGCTAGTTTCTCCGCAACAGGCATTTTATGGTGAAAAGTACTCGGTTCTAATTAGAGAAAGTATTGGAAAAGTATGTAGTGAATTTGTAATGTGTTATCCACCAGGGATACCAATTTTAGCACCAGGAGAAAGAATTACAAAAGATATACTGGATTATATTTTATATGCAAAAGATAAAGGCTGTTTTATGACAGGGCCAGAAGATATGCAAATTGAGAATCTTAATGTTTTAAAATAAAAGGAGTGATGATTCAATGGAATTTTGGTTTACGGAGCCTCATACATCAGGTGTTAACTTTTCAATCAAAGTGGATAGACAATTATTTAGTGCACAAAGCGAGATTCAAAGAATAGATATTTTTGAATCGAAAGATTTTGGTCGATTTTTAGCAATGGATGGAAACATGATGTTAACGGAAAAAGATGAATTTATTTATCATGAAATGATTGTTCACGTACCAATGGCGGTTCATCCAAATGTTAAAAAAGTTTTGGTGATTGGAGCCGGTGATGGTGGAGTGATACGCGAGTTAGTAAGATACGAAACCATTGAACACATCGATATGGTAGAACTAGATGAATTAGTAGTGGAAGTGTGTAAGAAATATTTGCCAGTAACAGCATGTTGCCTCGATGATAAGAGAGTATTTATAACACATCAAGATGAACTTAAATTTGTTCGAAATTGTCATGATGAATACGATTTGATTATTGTGGATTCAACAGACCCTTTTGGACCAGCCGAGGGTTTGTTTACAAAAGAATTCTATGGAAATTGTTCCAAAGCGTTAAAGGAAGATGGAATCTTGGTAAATCAGCATGAAAGTGCTTTTTACAATGATGATGCTATTATGATGCAACGAATTCATAAGAGAATTGTAGAAAGTTTTCCTATTAGTAAGGTGTATCAAGCGCATATTCCTACGTATCATTCGGGATATTGGTTGTTTGGATTTGCTTCCAAGAAATACCATCCACTTAAAGATTTTAGTAGTGCTAGGTGGAATGCCAGAGGGTTAGGAACGAAATATTATAACACGCAGTTGCACGTTGGATCATTTGCTCTACCAAACTATATTGAAGAATTATTACGTGATGTAGAATAAAAACAAATTAGATTAGGAGGACTTATAAATTGGGAAAAGCGTTAATTATTGGTTGTGGAGGAGTTGCAGGAGTTGCAATTAAAAAATGTTGTCAAAATAGTGAAGTATTTGAAGAAATTATGATAGCAAGTCGTACAAAAAGTAAATGTGATAAATTAAAAGAAGAATTAGAAGGTAAAACCAAAACAATCATTCATACTGCTCAAGTAGATGCAGATAATGTGGAGGAGTTAGTTAAGCTGATCAATTTATTTAAGCCAAATGTTGTGTTGAATTTAGCACTTCCATACCAAGATCTAACCATTATGGATGCATGTTTGGAAACGAAAACACATTATGTGGATACCGCTAATTATGAGCCGATGGATACGGCTAAATTTGAATATAAATGGCAATGGGATTATAAAGAGAAGTTTAAAGAAGCAGGAATCATGGCTTTATTGGGAAGTGGATTTGACCCTGGCGTAACAGGAGTTTATTCTGCGTATGCAATGAAACATGAATTTGACGAAATAAACTACATTGATATTTTGGATTGTAATGGTGGTGACCATGGATATCCATTTGCAACAAATTTCAATCCTGAAATTAATATTCGTGAAGTATCTGCGAATGGAAGTTATTGGGAAGATGGAAAGTGGATTGAAACAAAGCCAATGGAAATTAAAAGAGAATATGATTTTAAAGAAGTCGGCATGAAGGACATGTATTTATTACACCATGAAGAATTAGAATCTTTAGGGCTTAATATAAAAGGAATCAAGAGAATTCGATTCTTTATGACATTTGGACAAAGTTATTTAACTCATTTGAAATGTCTTGAAAATGTTGGAATGACTTCAATTGAAGCGATTGAATATGAAGGAAAACAAATTGTACCATTACAGTTTCTAAAAGCAGTATTACCAGATCCTGCAAGTTTAGGACCTAGAACGGTTGGTAAAACAAATATTGGTTGTATCTTCCAAGGTAAAAAAGAAGGAAAAGACAAGACCTATTATTTATATAATATATGTGATCATCAAGAATGTTTTAAAGAAGTAGGTTCACAGGCAATTAGCTATACAACCGGAGTGCCTGCAATGATTGGAGCTATGTTAGTTATGAATGGTACATGGAGTGGAAAAGGTGTATTTAACATAGAAGAGTTTGATCCTGATCCATTTATGGATGCGTTGAATAAATGGGGACTTCCTTGGGAAGAAGACTTTAATCCAACTTTAGTGGACTAGTTGCTGCATAAAGCATTACAATCAAGCCATAAGCTGAATCGTATAATAGTTAAAAGCACAAGTGGAGGGAAATAATGGATTATGAAACAATAAATACTCCATGTTACGTGGTAGAAGAAGAAAAACTAATAAAAAACTTAGAAATTTTAAAAAGAGTGATAGACGAAACAGGTTGTCATATTTTACTGGCTCAAAAATGTTTTTCTATGTATGCAACCTATCCATTAATTGAGCAATATTTGAGTGGTACTACTTCCAGTGGACTATTTGAAGCAAAATTAGCGCAGGAGTATATGAAGGGTGAAAACCACATTTATGCTGCGGCATATCGAGAAGAGGAGATGGAAGAAATCTTCACGATATGCGATCATATTGTATTTAATTCCTTTTACCAATGGATTAAATATAAAGAAATGGCGGTAACACATGGGAAAGAATGTGGAATCAGAATTAATCCACAGTATTCTACCCAAGAAGGACATGCAATCTATGACCCATGTGCACCATTTTCTCGTATGGGTGTTACAAAAGAAAATTTCCGTGAAGATTTATTACAGGGAATTTCCGGATTACATTTTCACACCTTATGTGAGCAAAATTCGGATGATTTAGTAACGACGTTACATGCAGTAGAAGAACAATTTGGAGAAATGCTTTATAGAATGAAATGGTTAAATTTTGGAGGGGGACATCACATTACAAGAAATGATTATGACCTTCAAACTTTAATTGAATGCATTCGAAGAATGCAAAATAAATATGATCTGGAAATCTATATTGAACCAGGAGAGGCGGTAGCTTTGAATGCAGGGTATTTGGTAAGTACAGTGCTAGACATTGTTGAAAATGGCATGGATATTGCAATTCTTGATACGTCAGCTGCTTGTCATATGCCAGATGTTATAGAAATGCCTTATCGTCCCAATATAGAAGATGCATATGATGCAAATGATAAAGCATATACCTATCGCCTAGGTGGACCGACTTGCCTTGCAGGAGATATTATAGGAGATTATTCCTTTGAAACGAGATTAGAAGTTGGTTCACGGTTAAAGTTTTGTGATATGGCCATCTATTCCATGGTGAAAAACAATACATTTAATGGAATGAAATTACCTGCAATAGCTTTGAAAAAGGGAGATTCAATAGAAATAGTCAAAGAGTTTGGATATCAAGATTTTAAAATGCGCTTATCTTAACCTTTATTAGAAGCGAATTAAGAACAATTATTTAGTATCCAACACATATTCCAAATGAGGAAAATACTGGATAATTACAAAAATCTTTATAATTAGATAACTGGAAAAGATTTAAAAATAAACTTTTCATAAAATTCTAATTATTAGGATTTTTTCTTTGAAAATAAATAATTATAAATAAAGGATGCGTTATCTATGATAAAAAAGAAATGAAAGAAATGAAAGAAATGAAAAGAATATGTTTCTATAGTTTGAGTAATTTAATTATAATAAGTATGGTATATATAGGCGTTGAGTTAGTGATTCTTTATTACGCTATTGAAGTAAGTAAAAATGAAATAATTAAAAATGATATCTTATTAACAGACGTTGAAAAGGCAATTATATCAAATAAAACCAAGGTAATTACTTCAGATATTTTATATGCGTGCAGGCATAGAAAAGTTAAATAAATCATATAAAGATATAGTGAAATTATGGGACAAATCAAAAATCAAATTAAGCGTTTGTTTTATTGATATTAATGGATTAAAAGAGCTAAACGATTTATTAGGGCATGAAGTAGGAGATGAGCTTATATTAAGCATAGTGTCATAAGATGTTATGTATCATGGATATGAAGGAACAATATAAAATAAAATTCGATAGGAAGAGGATGTATCTATTATGTTAGAAGCGATTGAAAATAGAAGAAGTATAAGGAAATATAAAAATATAGAAATTGAATCAGAAAAAATAAATGATTTATTAAATTGTGCAAGATTAGCACCAAGTGGAAGTAATACACAATCAGCAAGCTATATCATAGTTAATGATGAAGACAACAGAAGAAAGTTAGCAAAAGCTTCGCATAACCAAGAGTGGATGATGGCGGCACCAACATTTATTGTTTGTGTAGCGGATATTTGCTGTAGGTTAAAAGAGGAAGAAGGTCTAATTATTGGGGAAGGTTCATCACAAGAAGAAGTAAAGCAAATAATAAGAGATACAGCAATTGCAGCGGAACATATAGTCATTGAAGCAAGTCATCTAGGTTTAGGCTCATGCTATGTAGCTTGGTTTAAACAAGAACAGATTAGACCATTGCTTCATATACCATCTGACAAATATGTGGTGTGCATACTCACATTAGGATATCCAGATGAATCTCCCAAACCACGTCCTAGAAAAAGATTGGATGAATTAGTTCATTATGAGAAATGGTAAGTAAAATAGAATCGGGTAAGTAAAATCTATAAAATTAGATTCTATTACCCGGTTCTATTACTTTGTGTCAAAAGACAAATTGTTACAAAGTTACCTTATTTGAAAAATTTTTCTTTAATAACGTCTGCTGGCATTTCTTGACCAGTCCAAATTTTAAAGGCTTCAGCGCCTTGGTATAGAAGCATATACATTCCATTGAATGTACTGCAACCAGCTTCTTGCGCTAAGGAAAGAAATTTGGTCTTCTGTGGGTTATAAATTACATCCGATACAATTAAATCCGAACGAAACATGGTATTATCATTAATAATACTATTATCTACATTAGGAGACATGCCTACAGAAGTTCCATTGGTTAAGATATAACTTTCTGAAATACTTTTTTTAAGAGTTACATCATCAGGTAATTCATATAAGGACGCTTTACAATTAGTTTTTGAATTAATATTGTCAACAAGGCGAATTGTTCTATCATAGAATTGGTCTTTAATGCTAAAAACATCAATTTCAGAAACTCCATCCAATGCCGCTTGTACACATATTGCAGTAGCCGCACCACCTGCACCAAGAAGTGTCATTTTCTTACCTGTAATTTCAAAGCCAGCATCCTTGACAGCCTGCATATAGCCAACACCGTCAGTATTATGACCTGTTAAGATTCCATTGTTATTCACAACGGTATTAACTGCACCAATAAGCTCAGCAGCTGGAGAAAGTTTGTCTGCTAATTCAAACATGAGGTTTTTGTCAGGCATGGTAAGGTTAAATCCTCTTACACCAAGTACTTTTAGACCTTCAATGGCAGTTTTTAAATTATCGGTTCCAACATCAAAAGCTAAATAAGCATAATCAAGATCAAGAAGCTTGAATGCTTCATTGTGCATCATAGGAGAAATACTGTGGGAAACAGGACTTCCTAGTAAGCCTGTAAGGACAGTATGACCAGTTATTCTTTCAATCATTTTAAGTCCACCTTCTTATTTTATTTTATTGTGTATTATTACTTTTATATAAGTAATGCATTTATATAAATATACAGTAATAAATATGTAATTATTATCATAATAGAAAAGAAATCTTATGTCAAATAGAAATCTTTATTAATTTGCTTGAACCATTTACTGATTTTGGATATAATAACACAAGTAAATACAATGAGTAGATTAAATGTAATGATTAAGGTATTGAATCGATACGATTAATCTATAATAAAAGGATAAGTGAAAAATATGAATTTTCGACAAAATAAAATAAAACTAATGGCTAGCGTAGGCTTGTTACTAGCAGCACTAATATGGGGATTTGCATTTGTTGTTGTAAAAAATTCGTTAGATCAGATACCACCTGTATACATGTTAGCATTTCGATTTACAATAGCTTCCATAGGGTTAGGATGTATTTTTTATAATAGATTAAAGAAAATTAATAAAGATAATATTTTATCAGGAATCATACTTGGCGTTTTTTTGTATTTTGGCTATTTACTACAGACAATAGGATGCATTTATACGACAGCAGGGAAAAATGCTTTTTTAACAACAATCTATGTGGTTATAGTCCCTTTTTTATATTGGGCTATTAGTAAAAAAAGACCAGATGCTTACTGTATTGCTTCGGCAATCATGGCAATAGTTGGAATAGGGTTATTATCATTGAATGGAAATATGGTGATTAATATTGGAGATGTTTTAACATTATTATGTGGTTTTGCCTATGCTGTCCATCTTATTTTTATCAATAAATTTTCTGAGCATCAAGATCCTATTATTTTAACATTTATTCAAATATTTGTTGCTGCAGCTTTATCATGGATGATGGCTCCAATTATGGATGGAAGTTTTCCAATGGAAGTAACTAAGCCAGATATGCTTGGTGGAATGCTTTATTTAGGAATATGTAGTACTATGATTGCATTTTTACTACAAAATATATGTCAGCAGTATACAGAACCTTCAACAGCAGCATTGCTTTTATCAATGGAGTCAGTATTTGGTGCAGTTTTTTCTATTATATTTCTTGGAGAATTTCTTACAAATAAAATGTTAATTGGATGTGCTTTCATATTTACAGCAGTTATTATGGCAGAAACAAAATTTGATTTTATAAAGCAAACATTTAAGAAAAGGAGTACGAATAATGCTTAAAAGATTTTATCCGAATGAATATGTCAATTCTTCTTTTATCATAAATTATGAAGATTTATATAAACAAGGTTATAGAGGAATTCTTTTTGATATAGATAATACATTAGTGGGTCATGGTGCAAAAGCAGATGGTAGAGCAAAGGAATTGTTTGTTCGTCTTGAGAAGATAGGGTTTCATATGTGCCTCATATCAAATAACCAAGAAGAAAGGGTTAGAACTTTTCATGATGTAGTCAAAGTGAAATATATTTTTAATGCTCATAAGCCTTCAAGAAAGGGTTATATAGAAGCAATGAAATCAATCGGTACAGATGTAGATAACACAATATTTATAGGAGATCAGATATTTACAGATATATATGGAGCAAATCGAACAGGTCTTAAAACAATACTAGTTAAGCCAATACATCCCAAAGAGGAAATACAAATTGTATTAAAAAGATATTTAGAAAAAATAGTTTTATTCTTCTATTTAAGAAGTAAAAAATAAAATATTTGAATATGGTTACGGAACTATAACTGAAAATATATGTAAAGTAAAAAAATAGTTGAAATAAATAACTATTTATTATAAAATAGAAAAGAGTGTGGTAATTAAATCTATAATTACCATCGGCATTATTTTAAGGAGGAATATCAGATATGATATCAGCAGGTGATTTTAGAAACGGTATAACAATCGAAATAGATAACAATATCTTTCAGATTATTGAGTTTCAACATGTAAAACCAGGAAAAGGTGCGGCTTTCGTTAGAACTAAAATAAGAAATATTAGAAGTGGTGGAGTAGTTGAAAAAACCTTCAGACCTACAGAAAAATTTCCACAAGCTCGTATTGACAGAGACGATATGCAGTATTTGTATTCAGATGGAGATTTATTTAATTTCATGGATACAACGACATTTGAGCAAATTGCATTAAATGCAGATGAAATTGGTGATGCTTTAAAATTTGTGAAAGAAAATGAAATGGTTAAAATATGTGCACATAACGGTAATGTATTTGCGGTTGAGCCACCGTTATTCGTTGAACTAGAGATTACGGATACAGAACCAGGCGTTAAAGGCGATACAGCTCAGGGTGCCACTAAGCCAGCAGTTGTAGAAACAGGAGCTACTGTTTATGTACCATTATTTGTAAACCAAGGCGATAAAATTAAAATTGATACAAGAACAGGCGATTATCTTTCAAGAGTATAATTAAAAGGTACTTGTAGCTATAGTATATAGGAACCATGTTCTGCTTTCTATATACTATACTTAAAATATTTGATATTTATATTATCTTAATATTAATAGTTGAAAGTTTTTATTAGTGTGGAAATTGTAAGTAAAGTAAGTGATTTTTTATCGTTTAATGGAATTTTATTCTGTGTTCTTATAGCACATTCGTGCATTGTTTTCCAGTATTGTTTTAAAATTTTATAGCAATAGACTAGTGTCTATAATAGGAACTGTGTTTTGTTGCGAAAGATCTGTCGTGTTATGGCGCTGAAATGCAATAAATCTGTATTTCGTACGCAATAGATAACAGTAACGATAAGAGTTGTTACATAATATGAATTTATATGGTTTGGGGCTATTATAAATAAATTTGGCACAAAATGAGTGGGAGAGTTTATTTTGTGCAATAGGAGGGATGAGGTTGAGGGTCTATTAAATTGAGCTAATTATAAATAATAAAGTTTATTTTATTGTGTATAGGATATTGAAACGACTGCTTACAGTCAGACTGTGAGCCAAACCAGACCTAGAAAATAGCAAGAATTCACTAGGTTGTGATAATTGATCGTTATAGAAGCATACGTTCAATTATACTATTGTAAATAATAGAGAATAGGAGAATACATGGATTATACAACGTTTGTTAATGAAACAGCAGATACAATTCGTTATATTATGGGAAAGGAAGCAGAGGTTAGGCTGACGACAATTACCAAGAATAACAATGTGAAATTAGATGGTCTTACAATAAAAATGGAGGATGAAAATATATCACCAACCATTTATTTGAACGATTATTATAAAAGTTATCTAACTGAAAAAAGCATTGATAAGATTGCATATGAAGTCATTGCAATTTATGAAGAAAATAAAGTGAAAAATAACATCGATGTTAATTTTTTTACTGACTTTTGCAACGTAAAAGATAGAGTAGCGTATAAATTGGTTAACTATGAAAAAAACAAAGAGATGCTTGAGGATGTTCCTTATATTAGATTTATGGATTTGGTTATTGTTTTTTATTGCCTAGTTAGTAGTGAGTGGCTGACAAATGCTACTATATTAATTCATAATTCACATCTTAATATGTGGAAAACAAATGTAGAAGAATTATATGAATTAGCACAAGAAAATACTGCAAAACTTCTTACGGTAGTAGTGGATAATATTGAAACAATCCTTAGAAACGAACTTGGAGAAGATATGCAAGAAATGTTTGATAGTGAAGTAGATAATACAAATACGCCAATGTATGTTATTAGTAACAACACGAAAGTGAATGGTGCAGCGTGCATTTTATATAAAAATGTATTAAAAGATTTTGCTAAAGTAGTGGAAAGCGATTTATATGTACTTCCAAGCAGTGTGCATGAAATTATAGTGATTCCAAAATTCGAAGAAGGTAATCAAAACGACCTAAAAGAAATAGTGAAAGAGACCAATGATAATCATGTGCAAGATGAAGAAATACTTTCCTATAGTGTGTATGAATATGTAAGAAATGAGGATAAACTCAAAATAGTAATTTAAAAAGAAATAAAAATCAGGGGAATAAAAGATTGAAATAAAGGTTACAGTCTAGCCATGCCATTCATAATGTGCCAAAATATATAGGTATACCAATTATTTACTGACAGGTTGGCACATTATTCATGTAGGGCGTCCACCCTATAGAACCGATGATACAAATTGCCATTAGAGTGCAAGCATTCACAGTCAGTTTGTATCATCGGTTCTGCATGGCTGAACAGTAACAAATAAATAACAAAATATTAAAGAACTATAAACTTCCAATTGATTATTTACTAGTTATGATGTAGAATACTACTGTGGCTTTGTAACCTAATATTCAATATGCATTCGTAGCTCAGGGGATAGAGCGGTGGTTTCCGGTACCACGTGTCGGGGGTTCGAATCCCTTCGGATGCATATCAGACAAATAATAACAGTTGTATTATTGTTACATATTTGTTAAAATAACTACATTATGCAAAAACTACAGAGCTAAATTGTACAAATTGTTTAATTTAAGTTAAGGTTTACAAATTTTCATTTGGCTCGTAATACTAAAGATAAGGACATCGAATATTCACTATTAAAATATATAATGTAACGAAGAGACGTAGCATGTAGGAGGTTTATATGAAATTAAATTTAGAGACTATGAAAGCATTTTTGATTAAAAATAAAACATACGTGATTATTGCCGCAGTATTTATAGCAATGGTATTTGTTTTAATGACCATAAATCAAGGAGATTCATCAACGGATGCAAAGCAAGCAGATTCAGATGAAGTAATTACCGTGGATGAAACCACACCAGATACGGCAACTGAAGATACCACAGTGGCTACTAATGATTTGCAGGTTGATGCATACCCAGCGGTTAATGAACTTGTTAATAAATATTTTACAGCAATGTCTACAAGTGATATTGATACTTTACTACAAATTGTGAATCCTTTGAGTGATGAAGAGCAAACGCAGATTCAACAGAAAAAGGAATACATTGAAGGATACGACAATATAACTTGTTACACTAAGATTGGTCCTGAAGAAAATTCATATGTTGTTTTTGTATATTATGAAATTAAGTTTATTAATATTAATACGTTAGTTCCAGGTGAGATTCCGTTATATATTTGTTCAAATGAAGATGGAAGCTTGTATATTTATAATGACGAGCTTACACCAGAAGTTGATTCTTATATCGCTGATATTGCAGCAGGACAAGATATTGTTGAGTTAATTGGTTCTGTTGATACAAAGTTTACTGAGGCTCAAGCAGCAGATCCTGATTTAAAAGCATTTATTGATAAATTATCAGGCACAGCAGACCAGGCGGCAGCAGATCAAGCAGCAGCAGATCAAGCAGCAGCAGATCAAGCAGCAGCAGATCAAGCAGCAGCAGATCAGGCAACGGCAGACCAAGCGGCGGCAGACCAAGCGGCGGCGGATCAAGCAGCGGCAGACCAGGCAGCAGCAGACCAAGCAACTACAGAAGATGGATATGAAGCAGTTGATGAAACAGTTTATGCATCTGAGACGGTTAATGTTAGAGATTCTAGTAGTGAAGATGGTTCAAAATTGGGACAAATTTATGTAGGTGAAAGTACTAAGAGAACCGGTGTTGGCTCAAATGGATGGAGTCGTATTGAATTTAATGGTGAGACAGGATATGTCATGACAGAATATTTGACAACAGAAGGAGTAACACAAGAGATTAAATATTTATCTTCTACTGTTAATCTTAGAGCAGAAGCTGATGAGAATTCAGACAAAGTAGCAACTGCTTACGAAGGTACAAAAGTTACAAGAAGCGCTAAATTAGATAATGGTTGGAGTAGAATAAGCTTTGATGGTGTTACAGGTTATGTTAAATCGGAATATCTAGCTGATACGTATAAATAAATTATATGTTGATGTAAATACACTGCATTTAATAGGTTAGTCATAAAAACTGTGTTGCATATAGGATTTTGTGAAATCCTTTATTAGAACTTAAAATGAAGCACTATAAATGTTGAAAATAACATCATTTATAGTGCTTCATTTTTATCTTATAGGGAAAGATCTTCGAACTTCCCTATAAGATATAGTACTTTGTGCAAAATACGTATCATGTGGAGTGAAAGTTCACATCACTACCACATTTAATAAGCAAACAAATCAAATAATTAAAAAGACTTAAGATTATAAATAACCTCTTTTTGATAATGTACTTAAAATATTTCTGCCTTCTTGAACACCATCAATTATTCTTCTAGCGCGGACACTATCTCCAATATTAATGATTTCCACATCGGTATCGATGAATGTTTCGTTAAGAGCAGCAATGATTGGATTATTAGCACGCATCCCAAGACATACAAAACCATAATGAAATGGTAATTCTTCCTCAGTTTCTCCTCTTTTTATTAAAAAGGAATCTGCCTTAACTTCTAAAAGAACAGTGTTTACAAACTGATGAACATGATGCTTTTCCATTAGTGTTGTAATACTTACTTTGGATACAGGGTCTAAATCTTTTCCAATAGCAGGTTGCATCTCAACAATGGAAACATCTGCATTTCTAGGAGCAAAATATTCGACAACGTCAAGACCAACAGCTCCACCGCCAATTACAACAACTTTCTTTCCAGATAAATCCTTTGGATAGTTATTCAAATTAGCAATCATACCAGTAATAGTATCTACATTACTATCTTCTTTTTCTAGGCAATCGAAAAGTCCTTTAATTGGAGGTAGTAAAGGGTTAGATCCAGTTGCATTTATAATTATATTTGGGTTCAGACTCTTAATAAATTCTGTTTTTGCTTCCAGTCTTTTGAAAATAAATAAATTTTTTAAGTTTTCAGCACGTTTAATCAGGTAATTTGGAAAATCAGATAAACGCTTTTTATCTGGAATTTTTGATATTTCTGCTGCTAGTCCACCTAATTCTTCATTTTTCTCTATCAAGAACGTTGTACATCCAACCTCGGCAGCTGTACAGGCCGCTTCAAGTCCGGCAGTACCTGCTCCAATTACTACAACATTACAAGGTGATTTGATTTTTTGATCTTTATAGCCTTCACCATCGTTAACAGCGGGATTAATTGTACAGCGGATAGGACGATTAATTCCAATACGATTTCCAGCACATCCAATATTGCAGGAGATACATTTTCTAATGGTATCTTCCTGACCAAATTCAACTTTATTTACCCAATCTGGATCCGCAATCAGACCACGACCTATACCAATTAAGTCCGCATCTTCTCGTGCTAGAATATCCTCAGCAATTTTTGGATCTCTAATATTTCCCATTGTAATAACAGGCTTGTTGAATTTTTCTTTCACGGCCTTAGCCATGTAAGAACGCCAACCATCAGGAAGATAGTTTGCGTCAATCTGGTATTGGATTGATCCATTTAGACCAGCGGATACATCAATAATATCTGCCTCCTGTTGGAAATAATCAAGTAGTTCTAGTGTATCGTCTAATGTATTTCCACCTTCTAAAAATTCATCTGCGCTGATTCGCATTATTATAGGAAATCCAGGACCAACTGCATTTCTAACTTCTGTCATAACAAGATTTGCAAATCTTGCGCGATTTTCTTTTGAACCACCAAATTCATCCGTACGCGTATTAGTAAGTGGAGATAAAAACTGACTGATTAAGTAGGAATGTCCAGCATGTATTTCAACAGCATCAAATCCTGCTATCTGAGCTCGTTCTGCGGCTTCTGCATATTTCTTGGCAATATGTTCAATTTCAGGCTTCGTTAGTGGACGAGGAATTTCACCACCTGTCTTGGAAGGAATGTTGGAAGCGGATACTGGCTGTAGGGCAGTTCTGGAGGAAATGGCAGAAGCACCAGCATGATTAATCTGAATGGCAATGCATGTGCCGTGTTTGTGCACCGTTTCACATAATTTGAAAAGTCGCGGTATGTAATTATCATGGTCAATACGAAGCTGAGTAGTGCCGTTTGAACCTTGAGGAGAGTCAATACTTGCATTTTCAACAGTGATAAGACCTGTTCCGCCTTTTGCACGTTGTTCATAATAGTGTATGTGCAAAAAGCTCATTTCACCATTTTGTTCACCATAATTAGTACCCATTGGTGTCATTATAATACGGTTCTTTAAAGTCATTGTCTTCACGGTAAAAGGAGTGAAGATAGTAGGATATTTTCTATTCATTGTTGCCTCCATTATTAGATATTCATGTTAATATATTAACAAATAAAAGTAAAATATATATAATATTCAGTACACATTAAATTTGAGATGATTAATCTAGAAAACGCGAGTTTGTTGACTCCAAAATGATAGTTACTGTATTTTGAATATAACATATAGCGATAACTATTAATGTACTGAAAAGATATAAATATATTTTATAGTATGCTCTTCAAAGCAAATTTTATAGATACTTTGAAGATACTACACTAAGTTTATATTAATATATACATAAAAACAAATAAAGAAATTTCATTAATCTATAGATTAAAACTATGGTTTGTGGTAGAGTAAATTTAATAATAACTATTCAAAACCCACTAGCTAGAAACCACTAGCGTGAGGTGTTTTGCAAAGCAAAATTCCGAGTTTTATAGCGCTGAAATTCAAGTATCTTGTATTTTATGTGTATCGCGTAGCGGTAACTATGAAGTTACTGAATAGTAACATTTAATGAACATTTAGAACTATTTAATTAGATATATAAACATGCAAAGAAAGGATTAGAGAATGAATTTAAATCATCTATATTATTTTGTGACACTTGCGCATCTGGAGCATTATACAAAAGCGGCTAACGAACTTTCAATTACACAGCCTAGTTTAAGCCATGCAATCACATTGCTTGAAAATGAATTAGAAACATATCTATTTGAAAAGCAAGGGAGAAACGTTGTTCTTACCAAATATGGCAGAGTGTTTCTTAAGTACGTGGAAGAGTCTTTGGGAATTTTAGAAAGTGGCATTAAAAAAACAAAAATGTTGACAAGTGTAACGAGTGGATTTATTGATTTAGCGTTTATTTACACGCTAGGAACCCATTATGTACCACAGATTGTTGCTCGATTTTTAAGGCAGAATCAAGAAAAGGATATCAAATTTTCATTCACTTCAGCCGCTACCACTGATATTATTAAAGGCTTGAAAGAAGAAAAATTCGATATTGCATTTTGTTCAAAGATTGAAAACGAAAAAGAAATTGAATTTATTCCAATTGGTGAACAAGAATTAGTCGTAATTGTGCCAACGGATCATCCTTTGGCCGTACTTACATTTATTGATTTGAAAGAAACAATTAATTATCCTCAGATTTACTTTTCTAAGACAAGTGGATTGAGACCAGTTATTGATGATTTATACAGACAAATAGATGAAACTCCTAATATCCTTTATGAAGTAGAAGAAGATGGAGCAGTTGCTGGTTTGGTTGCAGAAAATTTTGGAATAGCAGTTTTACCGAATATATCTATATTACAGTCTCTTAATGTTAAAATACTGGAAATAACAAATCCTAGATATACAAGAAATATATATATGGCCAGAGTTAAGAATAAATATTTAACACCTGTAGTACAACAATTCGCAAAATTTGTACAGGAGCAAACAGAAATTTCAATTTAGTATATTTGGATGTAAGAAGAAACAATTGTTAAAATATAGACAAAATCTATTGTAATCATTAAATACATTAATATTTTTTATGAATCAATTTTTATGTATTTTTCTTATAATAAGTAGGAAGGTAGTTATATATAAAAAATATCTATGAATTGTTCTAATAAATCAATTGGATTAATATGAAAACTGTATTTATAATAGACTTATACAGAACAAGTGATATTTTGCTTAATTGAAATGTTAAAATATTCACATATTTGTACAATTTATAACTAACTAAGATTAATTTAAAGTGAAGGAGATTATTTTATGGCAGAAAGAATTACAGGACATACAGAACTAATAGGGCTGATTGCTTACCCTATTCGACATTCTAGTTCACCTAAAATGCATAATGAGGCATTTGCAAAATTAGGATTAGACTACGCGTATTTAGCTTTTGAGGTGGACAATGATTCATTAGAGGATACGATTAAAGGTTTTCGCGCAATGAAAGTCAGAGGCAGCAACGTATCTATGCCAAATAAAACAGAAGTGCACAAATATTTGGATAAACTATCGCCAGCGTCAGAAATGTGTGGAGCAGTTAATACAATTGTAAATGATGATGGTGTGCTTACAGGACATATTACAGATGGTGTCGGTTACATGAAGGCACTAAAAGATGCAAGTATTGATGTGATTGGTAAAAAAATGACAATTGTGGGTTCAGGTGGAGCTGCTACTGCAATTGAAGTTCAGGCAGCATTAGATGGTGTATCGGAGATGTCAATTTTTAATATTAAAGATAAATTCTGGAATCGTGCAGAGAAAACAGTAAAGGATATTAATGAAAAGACAAACTGTAAAGCAAAATTATTTGACCTTGCAGATTTGGATCAATTAAAAAAAGAAATTGAAGATAGTTATTTATTTGCGAATGCAACAGGGATGGGAATGAAACCATTAGAAGGACAAACTTATATTCCAGATGCATCTTTCTTTAGACCTGAGTTGATTGTAACAGATGTAGTATATTCTCCAATAGAGACTCAAATGCTTCATATGGCTAAGGAAGTTGGTTGTAAAACTATGAACGGCATGGGAATGATGCTATTTCAAGGAGCAGCAGCATTTGAATTATGGACTGGAAAAGAAATGCCGATTGAATATATGAAAGAAATTCTTGATATTAAATATTAATTTCACTTAAGAGAGGGAAAAACAATGAGTCAAAACTCGAATCAAAAAAAATATTATCTTTCAGCCTTTATTTTATATTTAAATTACTTTATTCATGGTATTGGTGGATCAATACTAAGTCAGTATAAGCAGCAGTTTGCAGAACAATGGGGAGCAAAAACGCTTGCTGACGGAACGTTTGATGTTAGTTCAGTAGTATTTGTTATTGCAGCTCTAGGACTAGGAAGATTAATTGGACTTCCTTTTTCAGGACCATTATCTGATAAAATAGGAAGAAGACCATCTATCCTGATTGGAATATGTTCTTATGCAATCTACTTTGTAGGAATTGCATTGTCACCAAATATGTATGTAGCATATCTATTTGCGCTTGTTGGTGGTATTGCAAATTCATTTATCGATACAGGTGTAATACCAGCTTGTGTGGAAATTTTTGTTGATGCTTCAGGACTTGCAAGTATTTTGACTAAGTTATTTATATCATTTGGACAGTTGCTTCTTCCAATTATGATTGCTTTTGTAGCAACGAATGAATTGCCTCATACAACATTATTCTATTTAATGGCGGCAGCATTTGTGGTTTTGGCAATTTTAGGAATTTTTATTCCATTACCAAAGAAAGACGCACAGTCCTCACAAGATGACTCTTTCTTTAAAAAAGTTAAATCAATAAAGTTTACACCAGTAAATTTTGCATTAGTAATGATTGGGTTTACATGTACTTCTACCTTTCTTCTTTGGTTAAACTGTTATCAGGAATTTGCTAAATATTCTGGAATGGAAAACCCAAGTATTATTCAATCTTACTACTCAATAGGAACAATAATAGCGGTAATTTTAACAGCAATTTTAGTAGGTAAATTAGTTAAATCTGTTCGTTTTTTATTCTTATATCCACTTATAGCTATGATTATGTTAATCATTGTTTATGTTGTACATACGCCTATTATTTGTTCAATTGGTGGCTTTGTTATTGGATTTTCAGCAGCAGGAGGAGTGTTACAGCTTGCTACTGCAACCATTAATGACATGTTCCCAACAATCAGGGGTACCATTACAAGTGTTATTATGTTAGCATCAAGTTTAGCTAACTACTTAGTTATTTCTATTGCAGGTATGCTTACCTCTTCTGGTGGTGTAAATGGACCAAAGTATGTTATATTATTAAATATCGGGATTACATTTGTAGGTGTGTTATTAGCATTATTTGTTAATATGAATTATACTAAATACACACAAAAAAGTTCTGATAAATAAGGAGAATTTAAATGAATACAATTACAGTAAAAAATGTTGTTTTAGGTGATGGAATACCAAAAATCTGTGTACCTATCGTAGCTAAAACAAAGAAAGAAATAATAGAAGAAGCAAAGAGTTTTGCAGATATCTCAGTAGATGTGGTGGAATGGCGTGTTGACTGGTTTGAAGGTGTGGAAGATCTTGATCAGGTCAAAGATGTTTTAAATGATTTGGTTCCAGCTTTAAATGGAGTTCCACTTCTCTTTACATTCCGTACTTCAAAAGAAGGCGGTGAAAGAGCAATAGAATCAGATAAATATGCAGCCCTTAACAAAGCAGTTGTTGCTACTGGTCTTGTTGATTTAGTTGATGTGGAGGCTTTTACAGGAGATGAAATCGTAAAGGATATTATTGAAAGCGCTCATGCAAATGGTGTAAAAGTAGTAGCATCTAATCATGATTTTGATAAAACACCATCAAAAGATGATATCATTTATCGTTTGAGAAAGATGCAGGATTTAGGAGCAGATATTCCTAAAATTGCAGTTATGCCAAATAGCAAATTAGATGTTCTTGAATTACTTGAGGCAACTGTTATCATGTCAGAAAAATATGCAGATAGACCAATTATTACAATGTCAATGTCTGGTAAAGGTGTAATAAGTCGATTGGCAGGAGAAGTATTTGGATCAGCACTTACATTTGGAGCAGCTAAAAAAGCATCTGCACCAGGACAAATAGCTGTGAATGATTTGAATGATGTCTTGAATTTATTGAGTCGTAGTATGAAATAAACTATAAATTTTATATGAAGAATCATAGTTTATTTAGTTGTAATGAAATAAATAATTAGTTACATACAAGCTGCTTATAGTATATAAGCAGCTTGCTTTATAAATGAAGATATGATATTATATTTTGAATATAACGCTTTAAAGCTCTAAATTATTAAATCTATTAATTTAGAGAAAAAGGAGGTATTTTAATGAAAATCATAAAGTGGCTTAATGATAATTTAGAAGAATTCATTATGGTTATTTTATTGATGGCTATGACTATTATAATGGGAATTCAAATTTGTGCAAGATATATTTTTAATTATTCATTAACCTGGTCGGAAGAGATTACTAGATATCTATTTATATGGTCTGCATTTATTAGTTTGAGCTATTGTACAAGAAAATGTATTTCAATAAAAATAGAACAGATACTTGCGGCGTTTTCAAAAAGAAAAAAGGCATTTGCAAAGCTAATAAATCATACGATTGAATTAATATTTTTTTGTTATCTTATTCCCTATGCGTATCGGTATTTGATAACTTCTATAGTAAGTGGACAGCTAAGTCCAGCATGCAGGCTACCTATGTATGTTATTCAAGCAGCTCCTTTTATGTGCTTTCTGTTGGTGATTATTCGAGTTTTGCAACGATGGATAATTGAACTTAATGTTGTGAGAAGGGGGTAATATATGTCAGCACCAATTGTTTTTGTATTATTTATTATTTGCATGATTATAGCAATTCCTATTTCTATTTCGTTGGGGATTGCATCTGTACTTCCGGGTGTATTTGATCCATCATTTACAGCAAGTGGACAATTTGTAATACGTTCCATGGTTGGAGGAATTGATAGTTTTCCACTACTAGCCGTTCCTATGTTTGTTCTTTCAGGAATTATTATGGCGAAAGGAGGAATTTCAAAAAAGCTGTTTGATGTTTTTGTTTATTTTATTGGAAAGCGTACAGCAGGTATACCATGTGCAGTGGTTATAACCTGTTTGTTTTATGGTGCTATTTCAGGTTCGGCACCTGCTACCGTAGCAGCAGTTGGGAGTATGACGATTCCTATTTTAGTAACACTAGGATATGATAAGGTATTTTCTACCGCACTTGTTGCGGTGTCAGGAGGACTTGGAGTTATTATACCGCCGAGTATTCCTTTTATAATGTATGGAATGGCTTCAGGCGAATCGGTGAGTAAGCTATTTATGGCGGGTATTGTTCCAGGAATCTTGATTGGATCCCTTTTAATGATATATGCAATCTTTTATTGCAAAAAAAATGGAGAAGATAAAGAAAAGATAAATAAAGCCGTAGATGATTTAAGACAAAAAGGATTAATGCATCTTTTGAAAGAGAGTTTTTGGGCAGTTTTGACACCAGTTATTATATTGGGATGTATTTATAGCGGTGTGGCATCTCCAACAGAAGCAGCGGTTATATCTGTATTTTATGCATTGTTTATCAGTTTATTTGTTTATAAGACGATAAAAGTAAAAAGTATTTGGGAAATTTTTGTTGAGGCAATACGAACATTTGCACCAATTTTATTTATTTTGGCTGCATCCGTAGCATTCTCAAGAGTGTTGACATTGATGCAAGTACCGCAGTTAATTAGTACGTGGATATTATCAAATGTGACAAATAAAATTTTAATTCTATTAGTAATTAATGTTTTTTTAATTATTGTTGGAATGGTAATGGATACAACACCAGCTATTTTGATTTTGACTCCAATCTTACTTCCCATTGTTAAAACAGTGGGAGTTGATGCAACACATTTTGGAGTTATTATGGTAGTGAATCTGGCAATTGGCTTTGTTACACCACCTATCGGAATTAATTTATTTGTAGCTAGTTCGTTAACAGATATACCACTCACTAAAATTTCTAAGCAAGCATTACCTTTAATCGGATATTTTTTGATAGCACTGATTTTAATAACATTTATACCCGCAATTAGCTTAGGGATATTAAAGTAAGGCAGGCACATAATGAAAAAAAATAAGAAGATAGTTTTGATTTTTACAATTTTATTTGTTATCTTAGCGTCAGGATGTGGGAAAAAGACTACGATTGATCAATCTGATGTTCAAAGATATGCTTGGCCGTTAGGAACAGCAAGCCCTGAAGATACAGTGACACAGATTTATGCACAGAAATTTGCTGATGAGGTGGAACGCTTGAGTAATGGAACTATGAAGATTCAGGTATATCCGAATAGTACAATTGGGGGAGATGTAGAATTACTAGAAAGTTGTAAGGCAGGTGATATCCCTTTCGTGGTACAAAATACGGCTCCTCAGGTGTCTTTTATGCCAAAGATTGCAATTTTTGATTTGCCTTGTGCTTATCAAACTATTGATGAGGTAAGAAAGGCGATAGACAATGAAGCGTTTTATAGTTTAATACAAGACGTTTATGATAAAGGTGGTTATAAATTATTGGGATATGCTGACCAGGAATTTCGTGTAATGACTTCCAATATTAAGATTGAAAAATTAAGTGATTTCAAAGGAATTAAGATAAGAACTATGGAAAATACTTATCATATTGCTTTCTGGAACTCTTTGGGAGCCAATCCAACACCTATGACCTTTAGTGAAGTGTATATTGGTTTACAACAAGGAACAATAGATGCACAGGAAAATCCATATGAGGTAATTACGTCTAGTAAGTTATATGAACAACAGAAATACGTTATTAACATAAATCATTTACCACATTTGATTTCTCTGATTGTGAGTGATGAATTTTATCAGAGTTTGCCAATAGAAAAACAAATGATAATTGATGAGGCTGCGAAGACCGCTAAGTCATATGCAAGAGAAGCAGCGGATGAACGAGTGATAGAAAAAAAACAGGCAATTACTGCAAGTGGAACTGAAATTTATGATATTACAGAAGGTCTTTATCAGGATATAAAAGAAGCTTCTTCACCTGTATATGATAAAATTGAGGAAGTAGCTGGCGAGGAATTAGTTAATACTTATTTAGAGGCGGGAAAATAGAACTCATTATAATATAATTATTTAGGAGGTTTCGATGAGAAATTTAGAGGAAATAAGAGAACAAATCAGTCAGTGTGATGATCAGATTGTAAAATCATTAGAAAAGAGAATGGACTATATTCAAGAGATTATCCAGTATAAACAAAAAAATGGATTGCCTATTTTACAACCAGAACAGGAAAAAAAGCAAAATAAAGCTTTAGTAACGAAACTTCAGAATCATAAATTTGAAGAAGAAATACTTGATGTTTTTAAATATATTGTAAAAAATAGTAGAAAAATTCAGGCAAAAAGTTTATTTTCTTATAATATCATGCTGATTGGTTTTATGGGTGCGGGAAAAAGCACTGTTTCCTCTTATCTAAGTCATTTACTTGAAATGGAAGAAGTTGACACTGACCAATTGATTGTAGAAAAAGAAGGAATGAGTATATCACAAATATTTGAAAAATATGGGGAAGCTTATTTTAGAAACTGTGAAAGTAATACATTAATAGAGCTTCAAAGAAGAAAACAGCTGATTGTATCGTGCGGTGGTGGAATTGTTCTAAGAGATGAAAATGTTCAGCATATGAAAAAACGAGGACGTATTGTTCTGTTGACTGCTAATCCAGAAACAACGCTTGAACGAGTAAAGGATAGTACTCAACGACCTATTTTAAATAATAACATGAATACCAAATTCATAGCAGAGTTAATGGAAAAAAGAAAAGATAAATATTTAGCTGCATCTGATATTATTGTTTCTACTGATAACAAAACAATAGCACAAGTTTGTGAAGAGGTAGTTGCTAAATTGACAGAAATGGAATAAAGGAATCTATTCTATTATGATTAGGTAGTTGTGAATATATTTTGCAACTACCTAAATTATTTTCTATAGGATGATAGCTTTTTGATTGCAAATGTGCGTTGATTATACGAAACAGGATTTTTATTTTTAATTTGGATTTCCATTATTTTACGATAAAATATTACATAAAATATTAGATTATCCATATGCTATGTTTGGAAAGATAAATTGTAATTATTCAGTAAGCATTTTTTTTGCCAAGTCAAAATTATGTAGTTTACCTAAGTTTGTGTGCAACACGAAGTGGTAACGATAGCGGTTCTGAACAGTTACAATAAATTAAATTAATCTGGTAGCAATAGGAATTTTAAGTGGAGGTGAATTTTATGATTACTAGTTCTGATAAGCAGCTTTTGCAGGAAACTTATAAAAATAGTAGAAAAGGAATTGACACTATTAGTACTTTGTTAAACAAAGTTTATGATGATGATTTGAATTATGAAATGAGTACGCAGCTTCAACGATTTCGTGAGATTAATTCAAAAGTATCTGACAAACTAATAGAAGCAGGTGTTATGCTAGAAAACAAACCAATTGAGAAAATAAAAAAGTGGTCTTCGATTCAGGCAAGTACAATTTTTAATACGAGTACGGAACATATAGCTGATATGATGATTCGCGAAAATTCGGTAGGAATGACAGGTATTATGACGACATTAAATGAAAGTGGTAATGCTACAGATCGATCAGTTGAAATTGCAAGTGAATTGATGGCGTTCGAGGAAGATAGTATTAGAAAATTGAAAAGCTATTTATAGCCTTTGGCTATAAATAGCTTTTGTTAAACCTTGACTAATACTATGGTTACAGTTAAACTATAGGTATGGTTAAAGTTACGATTGGTTCTCGTCTAACCTAGAGATGAATCGTAATTATGATTGAATAAAGCAAAATAGTTAATCCATTGAATTTAAATATTACAAAGAAAAGTGTAAAGAATTTTCACATAATACATAGAAAAAAGATTAGACAGAAAAGATTAAACGGAAAAGATAAACAGTTAAGAGATATAGGAAAGATAAACAGAAAAGATTAAAAATGAACCACTTGATGGTTACAATTATAAAAAATGAATAGCCTACATGGATTTATATGTATAGGCTTGGAGGATTATCAATGAGTAGCATAATAAATGAATTCGAACAAAAAGATTCTGCGGATATGGTTCGAATCAATAAATATTTAAGTGAAGCAGGAGTATGTTCTAGAAGAGAAGCAGATCGTCTTGTGGAGGCCGGCAGTGTAACGGTGAACGGTATCGTTGCGGTAATGGGAAGTAAGGTTAACATCAATCAGATTATTTGTGTAAATGGAACTGAAGTAAAACATGAAGAAAAGATGGTACTTTTAGCATTTAACAAGCCAGTTGGAATTGTGTGTACAGCAGAGAAAAAGGAAAAAGATAACATCATTGATTTTATCAATTATCCTCAAAGAATTTATCCAGTAGGAAGACTGGATAAGTATTCAGAGGGGCTTATTTTGATGACGAATAATGGAGATATCGTAAACAAAATGATGCGCTCTGGCAATATGCATGAAAAAGAATATATCGTAGAGGTAGACAAGCCAATTACCGATGAATTCATAAGAGGTATGTCAGGCGGTGTCCCAATCCTAGATACCATTACGAGAAAATGTAAAATTGAAAAGATAGGAAAGAACACATTTCGAATAGTCATAACCCAAGGATTAAACAGACAGATAAGAAGAATGTGTGAGTTCTTTGGATTTAAAGTTACGAATCTGGAGAGAATAAGAATCATGAATATTTCACTTGGAAATCTAAAACAGGGAACGTATCGAAATGTTACAGCAGAAGAACTCAATAAGTTAGAGAAACTAATCAAAGATTCTTCGAATACAACGGTGTATGGAGAGAGAAATGAGCAATAATAAAATAGATAGAATCAAAGAATTAATAGAAATCTTAAATAATGCGGGAAAAGCATATTACCAAGAAGCAACTGAAGTAATGAGTAATTATGAGTATGACGCATTATATGACGAACTAGTAGCGCTTGAACAAGAAACAGGAGTGATACTTGGCAATAGTCCGACGGTTAAAGTAGGTTATGAAGTAATGAGTGAACTTCCTAAAGAACGTCATGAAAAGCCAATGTTATCTCTGAATAAAACCAAGTCAGTAGAAGAACTAGCGGATTGGGTAGGAGATCATGAGACACTTTTGTCATGGAAATTAGACGGCCTCACCATTGTACTAACTTATCTTAACGGGACGCTTCATAAGGCAGTAACAAGAGGTAATGGAGAAATTGGTGAAGTAATAACGAATAATGCAAAGGTCTTTAAGAATGTTCCGCTTAAAATCATGTATAAGGGGGAGCTTATTTTGCGTGGAGAAGCTGTAATCGGATATTCTGATTTCGCTAAAATCAACGACCAGATTGAAGATATCGATGCGAAATATAAAAATCCAAGAAATCTATGTAGCGGTTCCGTAAGGCAGTTGAATAATCAAATTACGGCAAGTCGAAATGTGAAATTTTTTGCTTTTTCCTTAGTTAAGGCGAACGAGGTGGATTTTTGTAATTCAAGAAAGAACCAATTTGAGTGGCTAAAAAAACAGGGATTTGATGTAGTAGAATATAAGATGGTGAATAAAGAAAATTTATCTGAAACAGTCGAGGATTTTGCAGAAAGGATCGTAACCAATGACTTTCCTTCTGATGGACTTGTGGTAGCATATGATGATACCCAGTATGGACAAAGTCTTGGAAACACTTCTAAGTTTCCAAGAGATTCGATGGCATTTAAATGGCAAGATGAAATAAAAGAAACAAAACTAATCGAAATAGAGTGGAGCCCTTCCAGAACAGGTCTTATTAATCCAGTGGCAATATTTGAGCCAGTTGAATTAGAAGGCACTACGGTGAGTCGGGCGAGTGTTCATAATATAAGTATTATGAAGAGCCTTCAACTTGGTACTGGAGATACCATTCAAGTATATAAAGCAAATATGATTATACCTCAGATTGCGGATAATATTACAAGAAGTGGTGAGTATGACATACCAGAGAAATGTCCAGTGTGTAAGCAAGAAACCTCAATCAAGAATATGAATGGAGTTGAAGCATTATTTTGTGCCAATCCAGATTGTTTAGCTAAGAAAATAAAAGCATTTACTTTATTTGGAAGTCGAGATGCATTAAATATTGATGGTTTATCAGAAGCAACACTAGAGAAGTTTATTGCAAAAGGATTTATCAAAGAGTTTGCAGATATCTTTGAACTAGACAAATACAAAGAGGAAATGATTACCATGGAGGGCTTCGGACAAAAATCATTTGACAACTTGATGATAAGCATAGAAAATTCCAGGCATACAACATTACCAAAGCTCATCTACAGCTTAGGAATCTTAAATGTTGGTTTATCCAATGCTAAAATGATATGCAAAGAGTATAACTATGACATTGCTATGCTTACAGCTGCTACGAGGCAAGAGTTAGCACAAATAGCAGGCGTTGGAGAGGTAATAGCCGAAAGTTTCGTAGCATACTTTGAAAACGAATGTAATAGAGAGAAGTTTAATCATCTAATCGAAGAATTAGACATAGAAATAATGCAAATCAATGAAGACGATCAAGTGTTAAAAGATAAAGTTTTTGTTATTACAGGAAGTGTAGAACGGTTTGAGAATCGAAATGCTTTAAAAGCATTGATCGAAGAAAAAGGTGGAAAAGTAACTGGAAGTGTAACCTCTAAAACACATTTTCTAATTAACAACGACACTACCTCCATGTCTTCTAAAAACAAAAAAGCCAAGGATTTAGGCGTTGCGATTATATCCGAAGAAGACTTTCTAGAAATGGTAAAGTAAAATACATCTTAACAAAAAGTGACATTATATGATATAATACCGATAAATATACTATAGAATGAGATAGGTGGTAATATGCCAATTAAGGTACAAAGTGATTTACCCGCAAAGGGAATATTAGAAACTGAAAATATATTTGTGATGGATGAAAGCCGTGCAATGCATCAGGATATTCGTCCTATTGATATTGGAATTCTAAATCTTATGCCAGTGAAACAAGACACAGAAATTCAATTGATGAGAGCATTATCAAATACGCCACTTCAAGTTGATTTGACGTTTATCAATGTAAGTAGCCATATATCTAAAAATACACCATCAAGTCATTTGAACAAGTTCTACAATACATTTGATGAAATAAAACATAGGAAATTTGATGGACTAATTATTACGGGTGCCCCAGTTGAGCAGATGCCTTTTGAGGAAGTTACATATTGGGAGGAACTTACTCAAATAATGGATTGGTCAAAAATGAATGTAACGTCTACCTTTCACATCTGTTGGGGTGCACAGGCAGGCTTATATTATCATTATGGAATCCAGAAACACCCATTAGAGAAGAAGATGTTTGGATTATATTCCCACACTGTTTTAAATAGAAAAGTGCCATTGGTAAGAGGATTTGATGATGTGTTTTTAGCACCACATTCTAGACATACCACGGTATTAAAGGAAGATATCGATAAAAATCCAGAACTAACTATTCTTGCACAATCAGAAGAAGCTGGAGTTAATATAGTGATAGCGAATCAAGGCAAGCAAATTTTCATTATGGGACACTCCGAATACGACCGAGTGACATTACATAATGAGTTTATGCGAGACAAAGATAAAGGTTTAGAAATCGAGGTTCCTTCAAATTATTATACCAATGATGATTACACGTTGAAACCTGAGTTGAAATGGCGTGCACATTGTAATAATCTGTATACGAATTGGTTGAATTATTATGTATATCAGGTAACGCCGTATGAGTTGTAGTAAGGTGGCGTAAAAGCCCAGTGTTTATGAGCTTTGCTGAGATTTGGAAGTGTTATAAGTTGTCGTAAAATATCATAAGTTTTGGGGCAAAAATGGAGTCAAAAGGTGTCAAAATGGAGTCAAAACCAGTTTGAAATGGAGTCAGAATTTTGGGTGAAAATGGGCTGGAATTGGACTGAAATTAGGTAGTACAAAGAATAGAAATTGGAAGAAAAATGATGGATCATTTAAGCAGATAATTTGTATTATGGGAATCAGTATATAAAATATATAAATAGCAGTGTGTTTGAAATGGCAAACCTGAAAGGGGAAAGTCATGGAGAGCATGCTGTTTTTTTGTTTGTGGTGGAGATGAATTATGGGGTGGGAGGTTTTTTAGGTTAAAGAAATATTCTGATTTTGTGTTGATGGGGAAATATGGCCTGGAAATGGACTTTTCAGGGGGAAATTCCAAATGACAGATGCCAAAACATGGGGAAATGTAGTGGGGAATATAAAATATGAGGGTTTTTAGGGGATTGGCTCCCCTAACTAGATGCATTTGAGCCGAAGACGGCTCAGATGCGTATCTAGCCATGATTATCTTAAATCTATTATGAGCATTTTTTATTAGAACTGTGCTAATAACGAAGACCAGAGATTTCCCATTGAAACATTTTAGCAGGAATAGTAAATAGCAAATCATAGATTAGGAGGTGTAAAGAAGCGATAAAACAGGAAATTAAGTTATTTTCAGAACCAGAAGAAATGATTCAGTGGATTCAAGAAAGAGAATTGCCATTTGATATCTCAGTGGAAGATGCAGAAATTCTTCTTGATTATTTGGAAAGTCAAGATTATGCCATTGGACAAGATAAAGCTGGTGTTTTATACCGGAAAGATGTAGGAGAAGAACTTGGTGAAATTGAAGTTTATTCAATGGATGAGGTAATTGATGTTGTCTGCCAATGGAATTACGAAAAGATTCTTGAAGAAGATAAAGGTCGTAATGAACCAAAGGATTTTATAGATTTTACAGAACATCAGAGATCATATGAGAAATTGCAATTGGATGAAATGCGATTGGACAGATTATTTGATATGACTCGTTTTGGGAGAGAAGTGGAAGCGTTAGCCGTAAAGCTTGCAAATGAGTTCATTGAGAATTTAAACCAGAATAAAGAAATTGATACAGCAGTTCATGTGGTGACAGAAGGAGTACTGAAACATTCAACAGGTAACAGAGGGAGGTGATCAGATGGCAGATAGCATTCATTGTATTAACATCTTTCATCCGGGAAAGGGAATGTGGCTTACAGAGACCGCACCCTTTTGAATGTGATCTACGAAACTGGTGCCAGAGCACAAGAACTCTGTGATATATGGCGTCAGAGACATTCGTTTTGGAGAGAAAACATCCATAAAACTGAGGGTTGATTGGTTATATTTATAGAAATGCCCATAAAACTTTTTTATCATAAGAATATAAATATTGTTCACCTTAAATTTGATGTATCCATTGAAATTACAATTCGAAAATGTTATAGTTAATGTAATGATGGAGGTGACATTATGCAGATTTCAAGCAGATTCACGATAGCAATTCAATTACTTACCTGTATAGAGGTGTATAAAAGCGATAGTCAGGTAAATAGTGAATTTATTTCTTACAGTGTTGGTACAAATCCTGTTATTATTCGAAAAATATTCGGACAGTTGAAAGCAGCAGGAATTATTAATGTTCAGCGAGGGGGCAATGGTGGAGTATCTCTTGCTGTACCTGCTGATAAAATTACACTCTATGATATTTATCGGGCAGTAGACAGTGTGGAAGCAGAAGGTTTATTCCGTTTCCATGAAAGACCAAGCGCAAAGTGTGCTGTAGGAAGAAACATGCATTCAGTGATGGATGGGCGTTTGAAGATGATACAAGGTACACTAGAAAAAGAAATGTCTTCTATGCTACTTTCTGATGTAATCATAGATATGAGATATATCATTGAAAACGAGCAGGAAAAATAATTATATGACTCTGTAGGGGTTCCTAGGAGCCTTTTTTAAAAAATAGATGTAACTATTGACGTTACAAAACATATGTGGTATACTTCGATTGTAACCAAAGAGGATACATCAAATGCACATTGAAAGGATCTGATTAATTATTATGAATATTTATGAAGCTATTGAGAGACGAATTTCTTGTCGTTCTTATGCAGACATACAGATTGAACCAGAAAAGATGGACATCTTGCAGCAGGAAATGGATAAGATCAATAAAGAGACGGGACTTCATTTTCAACTCTACGGGCCGAGAGGAAACGGCCAGACAGCGATAGATACAGTACCGTCCGTTTTTGCAGGAACGGTTTATCATTATATCGCATGTGCTGCTCCCGATAACGAAATCGGACGTGAAATGGCGGGTTATTACGGAGAGAAACTTGTACTGCTTGCGACACAGCTTGGTCTTGCCTCCTGCTGGGCAGTGACGAACTATAACAAGAGTACACTGCGCGTGGACGAGCGGCAGGGAGAGGCACTTGCCGCTGTCATTATGCTTGGCTATCCGATGCTTCGCACACCTACAAGGCAGTGGCTGATCCGCGCAAGCTATAGGAAGAATGATAACGCGGCGGAGGCACATATCGAGAGCGATACGAAGCAGGTGCCGGATTGGTTCATGGAAGGTGTAAAGTGCATGCAAATCGGTCCGTCGGGAGTGAACTTTCAGCCAGTTACCTTCAGCTATCAAAAGGGTGTTGTGTCGGCATATATGCCAAACCAAAGCATGCCAATACAGGATCCAGATCTCGGCATTGGCAAGCTTCATTTTGAACTTGGCTCACACAAGAAAGGAAAGTGGCTGTGGGGAAAAAATGGCATTTTTGAAATTGAAGACTGATTGATAAAAGTTATTACAGTAACAAATTAGGGAGCAAGCATCATACATTTTCTATGTATACAGTTTGCAATTATGATTCGGATATTATTGAGGAAATTGTATAATTTATAAGTCTTAAAATCACACGATTTCAGATCCTACACTATGGAGTTTTACCTCATAGTGTAGAATGTTCAAAGTGAAATTTATGTATTGCTGCTTCAGGTTGACAGATGAAGCCGATTCGAAAGCATGATTACAAGCGGAGAATTTAAGAAATCAAATCTCGGCGAATATAGTATGGAAGAAATTGAATTTCTGAAAAAACTTAAATAAATTACATACTTCCTGAGGACGGTAGCCCAATGATATTCAATGAAGTATCAAATATATGGAAAACAGATATTTGAAAAAAATCTAAATAAAATTTCAAAGAATATTGTGAAAATATGTTTAGGACATTTCTAAATGAAATATATTTCGTTCACGTACGAAAGAAAATTAAGGAGGTAAGTTATGTTTAAGTCTATAAGAAATAATCTGATTTTTTATTATGTGGTCATGGCTTTTATTATTATATTAATTAGTACTACTTTTTCGACTTATCAAATGGTAACAGGATTACAAAATCAAATGAAATATGATGGTATAAATCTAGCAAATATGATAAAAATAAACATGGAAAATGCAGGAATTGATAAGAGCAGTAAAATACAATCTATAGTTGATGAAACTTATGATCACTCAGAGGGAAATTTATTTTATATAGGGGTAATTTCATCTGATAGAATACTTGTAGCTGGGACTTCAAAGGATTCCATTGGAAAAAAGTATGATACTAAAGAATTTGATGAGGTTTTTAAAGGAAACACTCAATCTTATATGTTTGAATGGGAAAATACTCCTGCATATAACGTAACAGTACCTATAAAGCAAGGAGAAAAAGTTATTCTGAGTGTTTCTGTAGGTATTTCGGTGGATAATATGGAGAATTCAATAATTAGTGGAATTGTGAAATCTATTATTGCAGGTATTATTCTTTTGATTTTAGTTATTATTGCTGCAATATTAATAGCAAAAAGAATAGCTAAACCTATAGAAAGTATAGAATTTACTGTTGGTGAGGTAGGAAAAGGAGATTTAACTGCAGAATATACTGTTAAAGGTAAGGATGAAATTGGAAGGCTTGCTTATACAAGTAATGAAACCACAAAAAGTCTTAGAGTACTTATTAGAAAAATCAAAACTGTTTCAGTAAGTTTAAATAGTATATCACAAGCCATTTCAAACGGTGGTCAGGAAGTGGCAGTAGCTAGTGAAGAAATTGTAGCAGCTGTTACAAGTGTATCAGAACAAGGGGAAAAGCAAACAAAAGATTTATCAGATGCACTTGAAATTCTAGATAGTTTTTCATCAGACTTAAATACTGTAAGTAATAAACTAATGATACTAGCTGAAAATGGTGAAGAAATAAAGAATGATTCGACTAAAGGAGCAGAAAATATTACTAGTTTATCAAGCACTATCGACGATATGCAAAAATCCTTTCATATTGTAAGAAATAAAGTGGAAAATTTAGATGAAACTATATCACAAATTAATTCTATAGTAGATGTTATAAATAGTGTGGCTAAACAAACAAATCTTTTGGCATTAAATGCATCTATAGAAGCAGCAAGAGCTGGAGAATCAGGAAGAGGTTTTTCTGTTGTGGCAGAAGAAATAAAAAAACTCGCGCAAGAAGTTTTGACCTCTGCTAAAAGTATAACCAGTTTAGTCAATAATGTTATGAAAGAAACAAGAGATGTTTCGGAAACTACGGATATAGTAGTCAATAAAGTAACGGAAAGTAAAGGAACTATAGAAGAATCTGTAAATTCATTCCAGGAGATTATTAATAAAGTAAATAACATTCCAGTAAAAATAAACGAAGTTAATGAGGTACTTCAAAAAACTATGAAAGGCAAGGACAAAATTATCTCTACAGTAGAGAGTATAGCCTCAAATTCAGTGGAAATATTATCACTTTCAGAAGAAGTTACAGCATCTACAGAAGAACAAGCAGCTATAACGAATGAAATTGCTTCTAAAGCTAAAAAATTACTTAATATGGCGAATGCTTTAGAAAAGAATACTTCAAGTTTTAAAGTGTAAAATCACAATAAAAGTTAACAAAAAATTAAAATAAGGATGTCCATATTATACAACCTTAGTAAGATCCAAATAACTTTCTCCCCAAGAAAAGGAGAATAAAATAATGTAAGTTGCTTTGGAGGTTTAAGTAAATAATTGCTTATGATATCAAAATAATGGCTAATCATTTAGAATGAGGAAATCATTATTCGTGAATGAAATGATTTTGTTACAAAAATATTACATTTTGAGAAAAAGGAGAAAAAAGAATAATTCGTATTAACAATTAAAAATTCATTGGTTGCGGTGCATGTGTAAGGGACTGAGTTAGTTGCTTCGTAGAAAGGTGACAAAGCAGTAATGTTGTTGGGTTTAGGTTATCCGAGTAAACAATTAAAATATCTAAGAATAGCACCAAGGTTGAAAATGAATGCACTTTGGAAATAGGTAACTTATTATAAGTTTCCATAGTTATACAAATAATTGTATGGACTAGCCCATCGCAACGCCTAACAATATCAACTAGTATAAAACAATATGAAATATTCATATTCAAATAAAAGGAGGACAATATGTTACAGGAATTTAAATTAAAAGATAATATTGTATTAAGAAACAGGATTGTTGTTACACCAATGACAACATGGTCTTCAAATGATGATTTGACGGTTTCAAATGAAGAACTTGAATACTACGCAGCAAGATCTAAAGGTGTAGGAATGGTAATTACCGGGTGTACTTTTTTTCAAAAGAACGGACAAGGCTTTGAGAACGAATTTTATGCGGGTACGGATGAATATATTCCTTCTCTTAAAAAACTAGCTGATGCTATTAAATCTAATGGCGCAAAGGCTATTCTTCAGATTTTTCATGCAGGTAGAATGGCTATTCCTGGCAAGGGAACTCTTGTTAGTGCATCAGCAATTAAACCATCTCATGGTGCGATGGGAATGGGAACTGATGTGGAAGAACCAAAAGCTATGACAGAAGAGGAAATTCAAGATTTTATACAAGGATTTTATGAAACAACCAGAAGGGCTATTCAGGCTGGCTTTGATGGAATTGAAATTCATGGTGCTAACACATTCCTAATTCAGCAGTTCTATTCAGGGGATTCTAATAGAAGAACTGACCAATGGGGAGGGACAAGAGAAAATCGTATTCGATTACCTCTTCAAATCATTGATGCTGCCAATAGAGCAAAAAATGAATTTGCTGATAAGGATTTTATCATTGGATACAGATTTTCACCTGAAGAAATTGAAGAAAAGGGAATTACACTTGATGATACGTTATATTTTGTGGATCGACTAGCGAATGAATCAATTGACTATTTAAATCCTTCTATAAACTACTATAAGCAGACATCAAAAAGAGATTCAGATGATAAGAGAATAATAGGAAAGCTTCTAATAGAAAAGATAGCAGGTAGAAAACCATTAATTGGCGTAGGAAAAATTTCAACCAAGGAAGATGCTCAAGACGCACTACAAAATGTTGGGTATGACATAATTGCACTAGGTCAAGCAATCATAATGAATCCTGACTGGGTGTATAAGGTTCAGAATAATTTGCCAATTGAACAAACTGTTGATCTCAACGATTATAAATCTATAAAGATTCCAGAAGGTTTGATGAATGTAATCAAATTAGTACCAGGTTGGTTTACAGTTAAATAGTTATAACAATTCTACTGTAAAAGGTAGGAGTAAGTTACGAAACCATAATATAACAAAAAAATATGACAAAATTATAAAGTTATCAAAATCCCTTTAACAACAGTGTTAGAGGGATTTTGCTACTCATAAAACAAAACGGCAATCGTAGAAAGAAAATGTGTATAACTTCTAAAAAAAGTACAGCAAATACAGTCAGATGGCTGACGTTCGACATCCATTCGTAGCTAGCACGAATCGTAATGCCGATAAACTAGCCATTATACTAGATTGAAAATCTACAAGCCAGCAAAATTTATTTCATAAGAATACGTTACCGATTGAAATAATGACCACTGAATAGAGCGTATGTTATATTTTCTATAAAAGAGGCATCGTTAAAAGGTCCTTTATTTACATAGTTTTTGATAATTCTGGTAAAACCACCTGCAGTAAAAAAAGCAATGTAATCACGCGTAGATGTGTCTTCTTCAAGAATTGCACGTTTACATGAGAGAAGAGAATTATAAAATCCATTAAATAACAATAGAGATAAACCGTTGTTTATTACTAATTTTAGAAAATAATAGTTGTTTTCAACATAAAGGCTGAAGAAATGACAGAGGTCATTTAAAGTGATTTTTTCAGAATTAGGCAATTCTTCAATTGTAAAGGGATATTTGTTTTCAAGCTCATAAATTATAACATATTCTTTTGAATGGAAAAGGGTATAAAAAGTTTGTCTGGAAACTTGGGCTTGTTTACAAAGTTCACTGATGCTTATATCTGTAAACGATTTTATGCTCATTAAATCTAATAATGTGTTAGCGATTATTCTTTGAGAAGTTAGCGCAGTTTTATTATCTCCTGTATACATTGGAAAGTGCTTCTTATTCGGGGATATATTAGAACTCCACATTCCCATTAAATGCACCATATGTAATGATCCCAAAAATATATTCAGCTTTTAATTGTGTTTTACTTAAAAATTCTTTTACCGGAATTGGAAGTGTACCACGATAATTAGGTACAACAATGCCAATTTTATCATCTTCAAAATCCAATTTACCTGATTTTAATATAGACGGGATAGAAATTTGAATTCCACCGATCTTCTTAGCAACCTCAAGACAGTTACCGGTTGATGTAAAATAAAATATAGTCATAATTAACCTCCAAGATAAATATCCATATGATTACGTATCACACCAACAACATAGACCTTTGTCAAGGTTGGCTTAGAGATACAGTCATGGTGTGGACAGTTTAATAAAATATTTAGATTAGCTGGTATTCTTTTTGTTAAATGAAAATACAGAAAGAGCAGCCCACGATTCTACCGTTAAGTTTTTGTAATATAATGTAGAAAAAAAGTTGTATTATAGTGTATAATAGAATGAAAGCAGACTTTAAAGTCGTAAGAATGAAGTGTAAATGGTATCCATATTGTGGATAAAAACGTGGAGGATAATTATGAATAATAGAACGAAGGATATTAATAAAATTATGGTTTATGTAATAAGTGTTTTGATATTGGTTATTCCAATCATTTGCTACTCGGAATGGAAGTCTGGTGGCTCATTAAATGCATTTTACTACACATTAATTAGTGCGATTTTATCAGTTATAATACTAAATATTGTTCTCATTCGGAAGCCAGACTCTATTATTATCAGATATCTGTTGTGTACTCTTTATGGAATAACCTTTTTTATCTGGATGATTTTTACTGATAATTTGGTGGTTTTGGCATATGCATTTATTGGAGGAAGTATTATTGTTCTTTATCATGATATGAAATTTACGATATTTACAACTTTAGCAATCAGTGTTGGGAGTATTGCGGTTACTACTATGCGTATGTTGGCGGGTACAGTTAAGTTAAATGAAGGATTAGTACTGATTGCACTCGTTATTATATATGCTATTGTATGGAGTCTTGTAAATAAAAGACAAAGTGAGTTTACAAAGGAAGATGAAGCCGTGATTGAGGAACATAAGATGAATCAGTCAAATAAGATAGCTTATTTGAGCGATGCTTCATCAAATCTTGAAAAAGCAATTGAAAAAGTTGATGAATTTGCAGATAATTTGAAAGCTAGTATGATGGAATCAAAGACGGCAGTTGAAAATATCTCTGAAAGTACAATGGATACAGCGGAAAGTATACAGCAACAGACGATATTGACAGAAACGATTAATACAATTACGGAATCATTGCTGTCAATTGTACAAATCATTAGTGAAAGTGTAAATCAGTCTGTTAATTATACTAAAGTGGGTAAAGATAAGATGGATACATTAGCGAGCATGACAGAAATGATTGTAAGTCATAGTAAAAGTATCGCTGAAAGAATGAATGAATTTGAAAAAAAAGTTGATAATATTAAGAGTATTACGGATACAATTCAAAAGATTACTTCCAGTACAAATCTTTTGGCGTTAAATGCATCGATTGAGGCGGCAAGAGCAGGAGAGGCAGGAAAGGGGTTTGCCGTGGTAGCTGGTGAAATAAGTAAATTAGCCCATGAAACCAGACAGTCTACGATTCAAATTGATGAAATGCTAGGTATATTTATGAATGAGATTCAAGGTATTTCAAATGTTGTAAATGATAATGCTGAAAAAATGGATGAGGAAGCGAATCTGGTTTTGGAAGCGGAAAAGAATTTTGCTGAAATAGCAGAGTGTTTGTCTAGAACATCCGAGATTACCATGAAGTTGGAGTCAAAATGCGATGAACTTTCAAATTCCAATAGTGGAATTAGGGATCACATACACAATTTATCAGCAATGAGTGAGGAAGTAGCAGCACAATCGGAAAAAACGGTGGATATACAACAGAGTAACTATAATACTTCTGAAATGATTTCTCAGGAATTATCAGTAATGCTTGAGATGGCAGAAAAAATAAAAGCATGATTAGCATACGAACTCAAAAAACAACTTAATAAATCCATCAACAGGCAAAAGTTTATTAGTCTATAATCTTTTTAATTGAAAATTATAGATTGAAGAATTAAAAAATGGAAAAGCTTCAATCAGAGGCAACTCAAAAGAAAATTCAAGATGAGAAGGCTGAGTGAGAAGAGAAGCTTAGTTTTTGAAAAAGAGCGGTTCTATAAGTAATTAGGTGGTACCTCTGAACCAATAATATTTTAAACTATCAGGCATCAGTTCGAACAATGAATCAGCAGCTTCGCTGGCTGTGAGTGGATAACCTTCAAAAATCCATTTGCGATACATTGTACTGATACCGATGCAAAAGACATCGATTTGTAGTTGCTCTGATGGAGTTAAGCCATTGCCGTTCCTGTTCATGCGCGTTATTTTCAGTACAGTTTCTGTTGAATATTCATATATAAAATCAGATAAACAGTTAGGTCCAGTGATTTTAAAAGCACGGTGCAAAAACTGCCAATCTCTTTTTCCGAAATAAAATAGCAAATAATAAAGAGACCGATAGTCGGTGCAATTTGGAGATTCAAGTAAACGATCCAATAGTTCTTTATAATTGTAATTCATAATATCATATTTATCTTTAAAATAACGATATAAAGTAGCTTTGCTGATACCTGCCACATCAGCAATTTTTTTTACTGTTATATGCTCGAAGTCTGTTGTTCTTATTAGGTAGTTGAATGAATCTACAATGGCATTTTTAGTACGGTCTATCATGAAAAAATCCTCCTTTTATCGAGACGATATATCTCTATTGTATCATTATGAGACACTATGTCAAGTTAGTCTCATGACAAGTAGATACGCTGTTGATATAATGAAAAAAAGTGATTAATGGAGGATAAGTTCAATGGCAAAGCAACACGTTTTTACAGATGGCGAAAAAGCCTGTTTAAAGGAGTACTGGGAGACTTGTAGTAAAACACCAAGAAAGAATCTTATAAGGTTAGTGAAGCATATGAATATGCTGAACTTAAACCCATCAGAGACATCGTGGGAATATATCTTTTTTGACCGTATTTTGTCTGATAAGATGGTAGACTTTCTGTTAAAAATGAAGTTAAGAAAACCATATTACATTAAAGATTTGTCAAAACTTCAAGGAATGGAAATTGAAGAAACTGCAAAATTTGCAGATGAACTGGTACATATCGGTATTTTGGAATACACAAGTGATGATGCTGGCGTAGATTTGATACAAATGCCTGTTTTTGCACCGGGAGCAATGGAAAATACCATCATGCAGGTGTGGATGACAGAAAAGTATCCTGAGACAGCACCAGCTTTTCTGAATTATATTCTGGATTTACAGAAAAAAGTTTCAAATTTCATACCAATGGGTTCAGCCTTGATGCGTGCAATTCCAATAGAGACAGCAATTGCAAAAGAACCTAAGAAAGTGAAGTATGAAGAGGTATCTTACTGGTTAGATAAAGCAGGTGAAAGTATAGCAGTTGCACCATGTGAATGCAGAAGACTGCGTAGAATGGTAGGAGAAGGTACTTCAGATCTAGAAGGAGAATGGTGTATTGAACTTGGAAAATATGCAGAAAGCTGTATTCGGGTAGGAAAGGCTAGACGAATTACCAGAGCAGAAGCGGAAGATATTTTGCAAAGAGCAGAAGAAAGAGGATATGTACATCAGGTATCCAATATAGATGGACCTGACTTTTCGCTTTTCCTTTGTAACTGTAACTGGGATACCTGTATGGCACTTCGTACTTCCTGGTACACACAATCTCCAAGTTTTTCACGCTCTAACTATGTTGCAAATGTTGAACAGGAAAAATGTGTTGCGTGTGGTGGATGTGTGGAAGTCTGTCCACAAAATGCAGTGAAATTAGGTCAGAAGTTATGTCAGGAAAAACCTGTTAAGATTGAAAATAAAAAGATACCAGATAATCATTTATTCTTTGGAAAAGAAAATTGGCAGCCGGATTTCCTGACAGAACGAGATAACGTGGTACCTGAAACGGGAACATCTCCATGTAAAACGAATTGTCCGGCACACATTTCAATTCAGGGATATTTGAAAAAGGCTTCAGACGGAAAATATGCAGAGGCACTGGAAATTATTAAGAAAGAAAATCCATTTCCTGCTGTTTGCGGAAGTGTTTGTGCAAGGTTCTGTGAACAGGTTTGTACAAGAGGAGATCAGGATGAAGCTATTGCCATAGATGAAGTTAAAAAGTTCATTGCAGAGCAGGATATGAAAGCAGATGTTCGGTTTATTCCAAAGAAAAAGAATCAAGAAGGTAAGAAAATTGCTGTTATTGGAGCAGGGCCTGCGGGATTATCCTGTGCATATTATCTTGCAGTTTATGGACACCAGGTTACCGTGTTTGAAAAAGAAGCAAAGGCAGGCGGCATGATGCAGTTTGGAATGCCGGCATTCCGCTTAGAAAAAGATGTGGTAGATGCAGAAATAGATGTAATAAAGGCATTAGGTGTGGAAATTAAAACTGGTGTTGAGGTAGGAAAATATATCACATTAGAAGAACTTCGTGCACAAGGTTACAAAGGTTTTTATGTTGCAATTGGAGCGCAGGGCGGAAGAAAAATAGGAATCGACGGCGAAGATGGAGATGGTGTAATTTCTGGAATTGATTTCCTTAGGGAAGTTGCAATGGAGGAAATGAACCCATTACATGGAAAGGTTATCGTTGTTGGTGGTGGAAATGTTGCAATTGATGTAGCCAGAACAGCGAGACGTTTTGGCGGAGAAACTATTTCCATGTTCTGTCTGGAAGATCGTAAAAATATGCCAGCAGCAGCTGATGAAGTTGAAGAAGCAGAAGAAGAGCAGATTCAGATGCATTGTGGTTGGGGACCAAAGGAAATACTTTTAGAGAATGGCAAAGTCAAAGGAATTGTATTTAAAAAATGTCTTTCTGTAAAAGACTCAGATGGACGTTTCAACCCTCAGTATGATGAGAATGATGTATTAACTGTGGAGTGTGACTTTGTTTTATCAGCAATTGGACAATCTATCCAGTGGAACCATTTATTGGATGGGACAAAGGTAGAATTAAATCGTAATAATACTGCAAAAGCAGATTCTTGGACATATCAGACAGCGCAGAAGGATGTTTTTGTGGGTGGAGATGCTTATACAGGACCAAGGTTTGCGATTGATGCGATTGCAGCTGGAAAGGAAGGGGCTGAGTCTTTGCAACGTTTTGTATGGGAAGGCCATAGTCTCACACTTGGAAGGGTAAAAAGAGATAATTATAAATATCTTGATAAAGATAATCTGGTTCTTCCAGAATACGATAATGCAAAACGCCAGAAATCAGGACGTGATTCAAGTAAATCATTAAGTTTTAAGGATGAAAGAATAACATTTACAGAGGAACAAGTAAAGAAAGAAACAGCCAGATGCCTTGGATGTGGAGCAGCAAGAGTAGATCAGAATATTTGTATTGGCTGTGGATTATGTACCACAAGATGTAAATTTGATGCAATTATTCTTACAAGAAAGTATGATGCATGGGGCGTTCCTTATGAAAAACTGGTAGGTGCCATTGTAAAAGATACTGTATTAAAGGTCGGTCGTACAATAGCTGGATCATTCAAACAGGAGTAAAAGATATGCATGAAATAGGTGTTTTAGAAGAAGCAGTAAGAACCGTAGAAAGAATTGCAAAGGACAATCAGATTGATAAAATCCGCTTTATCACATTGGAAATAGGAGAACTCACCGGCTATCTGCCGATTTTCTTCGAAAAATATTTTCCAATGGTTGTGGAAAACCGACCAGTTTTAAAAAATGCCGAACTGCGTATGCAAATTATAAAGGGAGAAGCAATCTGTGACGAATGTCAGTCTCTTTATAATGTGATGAAAAATGAGGGCTGTTGTCCAAATTGTAAAAGCAGGTCAAAAAAGATACTAGGTGGACAGGAATTTTTGATTAAAGACATTGGATATTGAGTTTGGGGCATAGCAAGGATGTAAAAATGGAGGAACCGAAACATGGATGAAATTAGAATTATTGAAATTAAGCAGAGTGTATTTATGGATAATAATGCGGAGGATGACCGCATTCGGCAGGAATAGGGCTGGTTATTTAGTAAAAAATTTATTAAAAAAAGTATTAGTCCAAGAATTTTTTGTTTTTAGGGATAAAAAATGCCAGTTATATTAGTAAAAGCCAAATTAGCAATGAAGATAATATGTTGAGACAAAAGAAAAATCAAAATGACTTGATTAAGAATAAACTCTTTGATGGTTTCTTGAGATGTCAGTTGAGGAATGGAAAATGAAGAATTAATGGAGTAAAAAAATGAATATGTAATATTCAATAAAAATCAAGTCAGCACTTATATTTACTAGTGTTGGCTTTTTAAGTTTAAGACACTGGTGTAAAAGATTTTTGTCAAGGATGCCTAGCAAGTGGTGTTTGGATTTGATGAAGGACTTGTATAATCTGCAAGATTAAACTTTTTAGTATTGCTTTCAACATCTTTTCTATGTATAATATGTGTAATTATACATAGAATGGTGGTACTGTATGTCATCTTTAGTTTATCTTAAAAACAAGAAAAACAATGTTACTTATGTTTTTGAAAATACTTCTAAATGGGACAGCATTTCAAAAAAATGCATATGTAGTAGAAAGTGTATCGGTCAAACGCTTTTATTTGATAAAATATTTTCTTGAATTGGATTAGATGATGTTCTCAAACATATTTTTCCAGAGGACTGGAATCAGATTTTAAGTTGTGCATATTTTATTTTGAGTGGAGCAAAAGTATTATGTTCTTAATCACGGGAATTAGTCGGAAAGAGAAAAAGTTATTTTTACTCGCTTATAACATGTAAGTAATGTGGAAAATAGTACGATGTATTAAATTTAGCAAGGAGAAGGAAATGTTAAAAGTTGCAATTGTAGAAGACGAGGTTGAATATATAGAACAAATTCAAGACTTAATAGATGAGTATTGTAAAGAGTTTTCGAAAGAAATTCAAGTCACATCATTTGATAATGGAGAACAAATAATAACGGACTATAAAATAAATTTTGATATTATTTTTCTTGACATAGAGATGCCAATTTTAGATGGTATGAAGACAGCTGAAAAAATAAGAGAGATCGATAAAGAGGTGGTACTTGTATTTATAACAAATATGGCACATTATGCAATTAACGGTTATTCTGTGGGGGCATTTGATTTTATTTTAAAACCGATTAATTATTCGACATTTTCAGTTCGATTTACAAGGGCGATAAATCGTGTCAGAAAAAGAGAGTCTGGTTTGATTTTACTATCTCTTTCCGATGGCGTAAAGAAAATAAAAACTACTCAAATTTATTATGTAGATGTACAAAATAGAATGTTACATTACCATACGGATGAAGGGGAATATATAGTACGAGGAACTTTACAAAATGCAGAAAAAGAACTCGGAAAATATCAGTTTGTAAAATGTAATCATTGGTATTTGGTAAATTTAAAATATGTGTCAGAAATACGAAAAGGTATGGCTATGGTTGCTGGAAATGAGTTAGAGATAAGCCGAAGAAATAAAACATCATTTTTAACAGCATTAACAAACTATGTAGGAGAAAGTGTATGATTACTGAATTGAACAATATTTTATATTTAGTTTATAGAGATTTAACGATTTGGATTGCAATATTTATATATACATATCCTTTATTACATAAAGAAAATTATTATCGGAGATTAGTATTCTCATTAATTTCAGTAGGTTTGATTAGTATAGGATTTCAAATGTTTTATCCATTTTCTGATAGGAATATTATAATTTATTATGTAATTTATTTTATTTTATCAAATATTTTTTTCTTTTTAACGACTAAAATTTCATGGAGAGATATGATATATGGTAGTATTTTAGCAATTTTATCTCAACAGCTTACGTATGAATTGTGGATAGTTTTGTATATCAAAGTCGAATTATTTTCTAAGATTTTTAATGATTCGTGGAAATGGGTTGGAAGTATATGGTTATTCTTACTTGTTTATGGAGTGATTGCACGTACAATAGCTCATTATATACCTGAAAATGGTCAATACAAAATTGGTCCTAGGCAACTATCCTCTGCGCTTTTACTTCTAATTATTTTTGAATTATTATATTTTATTTTACTAAAAACTAGTGTATCAAATACAGATACTACCGAAATTGTTATTTTAATGGCACAGAGTAATTGTGTAACTTTATTATATCTTCAAAGTGCCTTATTTAAGAAAAGTGCTATGAAACAAGAAATCGATTTCTTAAATCAACTTTGGCATCAACAGAAAGCACAATATACCCTTGCTAAAGAAAATATTTCATTAATTAATCATAAATGTCATGATTTAAAACATCAAATGAAAGCAATACAAAATATGGCAAGTGTTAAAGAAAAGGAACATTATCTTGAAGAAGTAAAAAATTCAATTCAAATTTATGATTCTATCGTAAATACTGGTAATGAAGTACTAGATACTGTTTTAACTGAAAAAAGTTTATATTGTGAAGCAAATACCATTAAAATAAACTGTATTGCGGATGGTAGTCATATGAATTTTATGAATTCAATTGACTTATATGCTATTTTTGGAAATGCACTAGATAATGCAATTGATTGTGTTAGTAAGTTTAAAAATAAAGATAAACGCATGATTGATGTACTTGTTCGAACTGAGAAAAAGTTCTTGGTTATACACATAATCAATCCTGTTCAAGACAAATTAGAATTTGATGAAGAGTTACCTATTAGTACCAAATTTAACAATGGACAGCATGGATTTGGACTAAAAAGTATACGCCACATTGTAAAGAAATACGAAGGATTTTTAACGGTAAAGGTAGAAAATAATTGCTTTGAATTCAAAATATTAATTCCTATTCAATAATATATCCCGATTGTGCAAAAACTGCATGATTGGGATTTTTTTTGTTAGATTAAACGGTGACTCAATAAAATACAGAAGTTCGGCTTTTAATTCGTCCTTATGAGGTAACAAAGATGTTGTTTAGAACCAGTTAAGTAAAATTTTTTACCACTTAAGTAAAACGTGTTGAAAATAGTTAGTATAACTAATAATATTAGTGTGGATTTTGGAAAACATGTAAAATTACACAAAGGTATTCGTTAAATAAATAAGATGTAAGTGCAATTTGTGTAAATGGTATTTGTTTTAGGGGGTAATTACTTTATTAGTGTATCATTTGTTCGAGAAATATGTAAAACTTTTACTAAAATCCAACCATTTGAAAGGGCTGTATGCCTAGGAAGGAGAATGAAAACAATGTTATATTGAAATCCATCACATGTGAAAAGTTGTTTTGGACATAAGAAGATGGTTAGGAGAGGAAATAAATGATTAAGAACCAAAATATTAGCTTTAAAATAACTGTATATATATCTATATTCATAATTATGATTGTATATCTTTCCATGTCAATTTTGATTAGTGTAAGTAGAACGGTAGATCTTGATAGTAAAGTTTTTTTGAACGACACCTCTGACAGCAGGTATTATCTTAATAATATTGAATTAGGCTTGGAAAAAGCTAGTATGCTTGAAAGAGAGATGAAGTTTAATAAAAGTGATTATACTAAATTATTTGATGAACATAGCCATGTTTTATTAGACATTGAAGAGAATTTAAATGAAATGATTCAATTAGAATCTTCCAATGAAGAGTTGTATAAAACTCCTTCATTGACTTCTGGAAGTACAATGACGGAGGAAACTTTAGATTTTCAGCGGATGTATCAATTGTGGAGTGAGAATTTTAAAGTACAACCCATAGAAGAAAAACAATCTCAAAATGAAATTTTTAATGAAATGATAACAAGTCATAATGAAATGAATGAAATTTTGGACAACTATATTGAAACTATAAAAATAAAGAGGAAAGATACTGCAATGGCATTCAATATAAGAACTGTTTTTATTACTTCAGTAATTAGTTTGTTTCTTATAATACGAATAATCAGTGTAATTATCTATCTTAATAAAAATATTAAAGTATTAAGTAATGAAATGAAAAGATTGTCTGAACAAGATCTGAGTATAGAAATTGATCAGGTTAGGTTTAAGGCTAGGGATGAATTTGGACAACTCAATAGAGCATTTTATCATATTATTGAATCATTTCGTAATATTGTGAGTCGAATTGATACAAGTGTACAAGTCTTAGATAAAACATCAACTAAGCTTATCAATGATAGCAAATCGTTGAATGATGATGCACAACATATTACCATGACGTTTAAAGAAATTACGCAGGGAGCAGTTAAACAGGTAGAGGGTACTGAAAAAGCAACTCAAGATTCTAATGTTCTTGGTAATGTAATTGAACAAAGCGTAAAACAATCAAATGAATTAAACGAATCAAGCAAAATAATCATGGGTATCAGTAAAGAAGGGTTAAATGACATTGATAAGTTGACTAAGATCAATGAAGAAACTATGAACGCATTTGATGAAATTTTAAAAATAATATTTATTACAAATGAGTCAACAAAGAAAATTGGGAATTCTAGTAAACTTATATCGGATATTTCAGTTCAAACTAACCTTCTAGCTTTAAATTCTTCTATTGAAGCAGCAAGAGCAGGAGAATCAGGTAGAGCTTTTTCGGTTGTAGCTAATGAAATAAGCGAATTGTCAAAAAAATCAACAGAAACAACATTGCTGATTGATAATACCATAAAAGAGTTAATTCTTAATTTTAATAAAATAATGGATCAAAGTGAGAAGTTTAAGGTAGTTGTCAATCATCAAACGGAAAATGTTTTAAATACTAAACAAAAATATATTGAAATATCAAACATTATTAATAAAATGGTTACTTATATAGATAAATTGGAAGTTATGGCACAGGAAATGGAAAGAAAAAGAACAGGAGTAGAGGATGTCACTAACTCACTAATTGCTGTTGCGCAAGAGAATGCAGCTTGTACAGAAGAAGCAAATGCTATTACATTAAATTTTAAAGAGTCGTCAATACAAATGAATGTAATTGCTGGAGAAATCAAAGATTTAGTTGATGAATTAAAACTACTTAATTCTAAGTTTATAATATAAGAACCTTTATAGTTCTATTAGTTTACATAAGATTAAGACCACTTATTCAACTAAATTAACCACATATGCATAATTGGTTGTATAAAGAACTAAATTAATGTAATATGTTTAAAACCACTTAAAAATGTGAAATAAAGATGAAAAAACAATATAATATGACGGCTTTGAGGTAGGCAAGTAAGTGTATTTATAAAAACTCAAACATAAAATTCGTTAAAAATTGTATTAATATGTAATTATTGGCCTATAAGTGGAAAAATTAGAAAATCACTAAAGTAATATCAGCCTAAAGAGTTGATTTACAATAAAAAAAAGGAGAGAAAGATATGAAAGATTTACTAATAAACATGAAACGGGGATTTTATGTTTCAATCATTGGTGTTGTGCTATCACTTATTACAGTAGTTGTTTACACGATTTGTTATGGACGTGGAAATACAAGTATGAATAGCATGTCTTGGATTGCATTTTGGGTTTTAGTCGTAGGTATCCTAATTTCGACTGTATTTATTTTGATCAAACAGTTTGTTTGGGTACCGGCTATTATGTCATCCTTTCACTTTGTGGCATTTCTTTTTTTTGTATATGCCATATATCCATACATTTCAGCCGCTTTTGTTGGCATTGATTCGACATGGGAAGTGACGTTTTTTATCAGTACTATTTTATTTGTACTGGGGTTAATTGTTAATATAGTTGGTATATTTAAAACAATAGCTATAAAGAATCTTCTAATTAAATCATCTATGCCAGTTACTTCAGTATTACTAGGTATTATGTTAGTGGGAACAATTATTGCTAATGAAAATGGCGCTGCTATTAGTAGTGCATTAAATACTCCTTCTTTCATAATTGAACAAAAAGAGGGAGCTCAAGATGATAATGAATATTATAAATCAAAATTCAATAATATTGAAGATTTAAAGAAGGCTGGACAGAAACTTGGGGAACAGGCAATGGGAGAAGGTGTGGTTTTATTAAAAAATGAAAATAATGCACTTCCTTTGTCAGACGATGAACGATCCGTTAGTCTTTTCAGTATGTCTTGTATTGACCCGGCTTATGGAGGAACAGGATCAGGTTTAGTAGATGTTTCTACGGCCCCTACATATAAGCAAGCATTTGAAAGAGACAATTTATTTAGTGTAAATCCTACACTTTGGGATTGGTATTCATCACCTGATCAAGCGAAATACATGAGAGGCGTTGGTGAAACTGGTCCAGGAGTACAAGGTGTAAAAGTAGTTGGTGAAGCTCCATGGACAGAAGTTGATGAGGCAAATGGATCAACATTTACTCAGTACGGAGATGCTGCAATAGTGGTACTTGCTCGAATTGGTGGCGAAGGTTCAGATATGCCTCGTGGAACACGTTCATTAAGCAAACTAGATGATTCTGAAGGAGCAACGGGAGATTCAACTGAAGGTGATTATTTACAATTGTCACCTAAGGAAAAAGACTTGCTCGCAGGACTTAAGCAGAAAAAAGATGAGGGAGCGTTCAAAAAAGTAATTGTGCTCTTGAATTTTGCAAATCAGATAGAGGCGGATTTTATAAATGACCCTTCATATGATATAGATGCGGCACTTTGGATTGGAACACCAGGTCAAACAGGGCTTTATGCCGTTGCTGATATTCTTGCTGGTAATATTAATCCTTCAGGAAGACTCTCAGCTACTTTTTGGAAAACACATGATAAGAATCCTGCACTTGCTAATTTTGGTACGACTGCATACAAAGATGCTCCAAATGCAGTTAATACTGATGGTTCACCTCAACAGGATAAATATTATGTTGTATATCAAGAAGGAATTTATCTGGGTTATAGATATACTGAAAGTAGATATGAAGACTTTGTAATGGGAACTGAAAATACTGGGGAATATAATTATGCTGATACCGTTTCATATCCATTCGGATATGGAAAGTCATACACTGATTTTGAATATTCTAATCTTAAAGTAGAAAAAGTGGGTAATGACTCAGATGCCAAGTATGAAGTTAGTGTTGATGTTAAAAATACTGGATCATACCCTGGAAAAGAGACTGTTCAAATTTATCTACAGAAGCCTTATGGAAGTTATAATAAGGATAACGGGGTTGAAGCTGCTTCTGTTGATCTGGTAGGATTCACTAAAACTAAACTTTTGGAGGCTGGCGAAACTGTTACAGCTAGCGTAGTTGTCAATGAAAGACAATTTGCTTCTTATGATGCCAACAATGCAAAAACTTATGTCATTACAGAAGGTGATTACTATCTAACTGCTGCAAAAGATTCACATGATGCAGTTAATAATATTCTTGCAAAAAAAGGATATGATGTGTCAACTACAGCAAACAGAATGGACAGAGATGGAAATGATGAATTGGTATCATCAGCATTGAATTATCAATTAGATACTATTACATATTCTCACTCTGCTGCAACCGATGCAGAAGTAACGAACCAATTTGAATATGCTGACTTCAATAACTATGAAAATAAAGGCGATGATAGTGTAACCTATATGACACGTAGCAATTGGGTTAATACAGTGCCAACAAATTGGGATAGTGGAGTAGTCCTTCATTGGAATGATCAAATACAAAAAGATCAAGAGAGTTTAGGAAGACAAGGTGAAATAAAACTTGCAGAAGATAAAGGAGAATATCCTGCCTATGATACATATCAATTAGATGAAGATGGTAAGGAGATTATACTTAATTTAATTGATTTACGTGTTGATTCACAAGGAAATGAAATTGCTTATGATGATGAACGTTGGAATCAACTTCTTGACCAGCTTTCATGGGATGATTATGTAAATCTTATTCCTACAGGTATGCGTAGATCAGCACAAATAGATTCAATCAATAAACCAGAAGAGCTTGACCATAATGGACCGCTTGGGCTAACAGAACCATATAGTGCTGGAGCACGTGGACTTGCAACAAGAATGAATGATCCACAGAAAGAATCTCGCGCGATGTCTTATCCATCAGCCGGAATTTTGGCTGCAACATTTAATATTGATTTGATGTATGAAATTGGAGATATGATAGGTGAAGATGCACTTTGGGCTGGATACAATGGCATATATGGACCTGGTTCCAATATTCAACGTACACCTTACTCGGGACGTGATTTTGAATATTTTAGTGAAGATGGTTTCCTTAGTGGTATGATTGCTGCATATGAATGTTCTGCTATGGAAGAGAACGGGTTATATGTTTATAATAAACACGTAGGTCTAAATGACCAGGAAGATTTACGTCGTGGTATCTGTACATGGGCAAATGAACAAAGTATTAGAGAGATTTACATGCGAGCATTTGAATTGCCAATTACGATAAAAGGTACACAGTACAATTATAATGGTGAAACAGTTACCCTTAAGGGTGCAAGTGGAGTCATGCTTGCGTTTAATCGTATAGGATTGCACTGGAGTGGTATGCAAAAAGGTTTATGTACTAATTTCCTTCGTAATGAATGTGGCATGGATGGAATAATTGTAAGTGATATGTGGTATGGTACTGCATCTACATATATGAACTTACCTGCAATGATGGTAGCAGGTGGTAACTTAGTAGATGGAATGATGGATGCGAAACATCTTGCAGGTTGCAAGCCAGGAACTGGTCATGCCGATGTAGCATGGGGAATGAGAGATTCAATGCATCGTATCTTATATACAGTTGTGCATTCGAATGCAATGAATGGTATTTCTGATGATTCTACTATGATTCGAGTAACTCCATGGTGGAAAACTGTTCTAGCAGGTTCAGATATTTTACTAGGTATCTTACTTGCGGCTTCTTCAATTTTAACAATAATCACACTAAAGAAAGAACGTCGCAAAAAAGATTAAGGTCATTTAAAGTTAGATATTATATTATATGGAAGAAATTGCTCCCTAGATACAATTGTCTAGGGAGAGTTAATTCTAATTATAGTGAGGTATTTTTATCATGAAACTATTGTCTATTGTTATTCCCTGTTATAACTCTCAAGCGTATATGGGGAAATGTATCGAGTCAATTTTACCAGGTGGATCTTCAGTAGAAATCATAATCGTAAATGACGGTTCTTCTGACAATACTTCAAAAATAGCAGATAAATATGCAAATCAGTATCCTGAAATTGTAAAAACAGTTCATCAATCAAACGGTGGACATGGTGAGGCAATCAACACAGGCATACGAAATGCAACAGGCTTATATTTTAAAGTAGTGGATAGTGATGATTGGGTAGATCTCAATGCATATAAACAGATTCTGAATAAAATTAATGAATTATCAAAATTAGAAACGCCTGTTGATATGTTTATTAGCAATTATGTTTATGAGAAAGTAATAACAAATCAATCAACAGTGATAAAATATAAAAACATTCTACCTGAAAATCGAATATTTTCATGGGATGATGTTGGTAAATTTCCAAAAGGAAAATATATTTTGATGCATTCTATTATTTATAGAACTTCAATATTACATGCATGTAATTTAAAATTACCGAAGCATACGTTTTATGTGGATAATTTATTTGTATATTTGCCATTACCATATGTTAAGAAAATGTGCTACTTAAATGTTGATTTTTATAGATATTATATTGGTAGACAAGATCAATCGGTTAATGAAAAGGTTATGATTAGTAGAATAGATCAACAAATTAAAGTTAATAAACTTATGTTAGAATCAGTAGATTTACGCGAAGTCGGTAATAAAAAGTTAAACAGGTATATGTTTAATTATCTTGAAATAATAACAACTATTTCCTCTATACTTTTAATACGTTCTGGTACGGAGGAAAATTATATAAAAAAGATAGAATTATGGAAATACTTTAAGAATAAAAATTTTCTTTTATATATTAAATTGAGAATTAGTATCATTGGTATTTTTTCTAATCTTCCAGGAAGAGTAGGGAGAATGATAACGGTAAGTGCATATAAGTTATCACAAAGGGTTATAGGTTTTAATTAATTAATAATTTTCATCATTAATAAGATATTAATTTGGTATGACATAAAATCATCATAATGAAGAGTCACATGTACCATATAGATTATTAAATAAAGAATAAATAAATACGAAAAGGCGGAGGAATATGGACATATGCGAAAGAAAATCCTATTCAATGAAGATTGGACATTTGTCCATTATGATGGAACAAAAAGTAGTGTGAATATACCACACACATGGAATGCGGTAGACGGACAAGACGGTGGGAACGATTATTATCGCGGAAGTTGTTCGTATAAGAAATTATTTTTAAAACCGTTGTATGACGAAGCTGAAGAGGAAATCTGGATTGAATTTCAAGGTGTTAACTCCAGCGCGTATATAGAGATGAATGGACAGATGATTTTTCATCATGATGGTGGTTATTCATCATTTCGTGTCAATGTTACAGATTTACTTATAGAACAAAATGAGTTAATTGTTAGTGTAGATAATAGTTCAAATAAAACAGTCTATCCACAAAAAGCTGATTTCACATTTTATGGTGGAATTTATAGAGATGTGAATCTTCTAAAGTTATCAAAATATCATTTTGATATGGATTATTACTGTAGCGATCTGAAAATAACTCCAATAGTAGATGGAAAAGATGCAAATGTTAGAATTGAGACCCACAACAATATAGAGAATGGAAAAGTTCATGTTATGCTCAAAGATATGAATGGAGCCACGGTTGTAGAGGGAGAAGGTTCCGATATAAGTTTGAAAATTCCATCCGTACATTTGTGGAATGGGAGAAAGGATCCCTATCTATATACCGCGGTAGTACAACTAGAGATGGATGGAAAATTGTCCGACGAGGTCAGTTCAAGATTTGGTGTAAGATCTTTCTATGTAGATCCGGAAAAAGGATTTTTTCTAAATGGTGTATCTTATCCTCTTCATGGAGTCAGCAGGCATCAAGATAGACAAAACATTGGAAATGCTATAACACGCCAGATGCATGATCAAGATATGGATATAATTTGCGAGGTAGGAGCAAACACAATTCGATTGGCTCATTATCAACATGATCAGTATTTTTATGATCTTTGTGATGAACGAGGAATGATTGTTTGGGCAGAAATACCATATATTTCTGAGCATTTGCCAGAAGCTCGAAAAAATACAATCAGTCAAATGTCAGAACTAATTATGCAAAACTATAATCATCCAAGTATTGTTGTATGGGGATTATCGAATGAAATAACAATTAGTAAAAAAAATCACAAAGACATGCTTGATAATCATTATGAATTGAATGACTTGTGTCATAAAATGGATACTACGAGACTCACAACATTAGCCTGCTATGCAATGTGTGGTCCATTTAATAAAGTAGCACATATTAGTGACTTGGTAGGTTGGAACTTGTATCTGGGCTGGTATGTACCAGGAAAATTTCTAAATGATTTATGGATTAAATTTTTTCATTTAATATATCCAAAACGTCCTCTTTGCTATGCAGAGTATGGTGCAGAAGCTATGACAAATCTACATAATTCAAAACCACACCGTGGTGATCATACCGAAATGTATCAGTTATTATATCATGAGTATATGTTAAAATGTTTTAAGCGTCATCCATATTTATGGGCAACTTATGTTTGGAATATGTTTGATTTTGCAGCAGATGCCCGTGATCAAGGTGGAGAGCCAGGAATGAATCACAAAGGTCTTGTTACTTTTGACAGAACTACAAAAAAAGATAGTTTTTATATCTATAAGGCATGGTGGAGCGAGGAACCATTTGTGCACATTTGTGGAAGGCGATATGTGAACCGTTCTGAGAAAGTAACAAAAGTATATGTTTGTACTAATTTGTCATCTGTCAAGTTATATAATAACGGAGAACTTATAGAAGAAAAAAAAGGTGACAAACTATTTGTCTTTGACATTAAGCTCGAAAATGAGAATTGTATAAGTGTTGTTTCAGAAGATTGTCAGGACGAGATATCAATATGCAAGATTAGTTTACCAGATCCCAATTATAAGCTTAATAAGAGAAAAAATAAAAGTCAAAATTGGGTATAAGGATCAAAATATGAAAATGAAAATAGGAAAAAATCTAAGGAGGTTTATAGATGAGCAACAAAATGAGTGCGTCCACAGGTGTAAATAGAGCAAAGCCGTGGCAAATGCTTTTCTTTTCATTTAACAATGGCTCAACAAATTGTTATTTTGTTTTAATTATGAATTATTTAATCTACCATGCAAACGGTGTATTGGGATTAGCTTTAGTATTTGCAACGTTAATAGTAACAATTATGCGTATTATGGATGCAGTTACGGATCCTATAATTGGGGCGTGGATTGATAAGGCTAACACAAAGTTTGGAAAATTTCGTCCTTTTATGATTTTTGGGAATATAATTCTTGCACTTAGTGCATTGATTATGTTCTTTGGAACACGCTTAATTCCAGAAAGTATGATGGCTCTGCGTTATATTTTATTTGTTTTATTTTATGCGATTTTTGTTATTGGATATACCTTTCAAACATCTTGTACCCGTGGTGGTCAGACATGTATAACAAATGATCCGAAGCAGCGTCCTTTATTTAACATTTTTAACACCATTGCATCTCTCTTAGGTATGGGGTTAATTATGGCGGTTTCTAGTTTGTGGGGAGCTAAAGTTGGCTTTGGAACGGAAGAATTCTTTAACCTTGTGGTACCAATGGTTATTATTATTTCTATAATATTAATGATTTTTGCAGTCATTGGTATAAGTGAAAAAGACAGACCTGAATTCTATGGTATGAGTAATGAGAAACAAAAATTCAGAATTCGTGATTATTTAGATATTATCAAACATAATAAGAATTTAAATATGCTTATTATTGCTGCAGCTGGAAGTAAATTAGCAAGTACAATTGCGCAAAATTCTGCAGTGAGCATTATGCTATTTGCATGTATGATGGGTAATTTTAATGGTTTATATTTGCCGTTTTATATCCTTGGTTTTCTTGGTGCAGTTCCATTTTTTATTTTAAATTTAAAAATATCACAAAAACATGGACAAAGACAAGGTATGATCACATGTAATACAATTGCTTTATTAATGTATACAGTTGTTTTTGTCTTACTTGTTATATGGCAACCAGGTAGTGCTTTAACACAGTTGTCATTTACCAACATTAATCTTTATACGGTGTTGTTTGTTATATGTTATATGATTGGGTTTGGATCATACTATACAACTGCAGATATGGCCATACCGATGGTTGCTGATTGCTCCGATTATGAGGTTTATCGAAGTGGAATGTATGCCCCTGGTATGGTAGGTACGTTGCTTAGTTTTTCTGATAAACTAGTTTCAAGTCTTTCTTCTACGATTGTAGGTATAGTAATTTTAGTAGTTCTAAAAATGAAGACATTACCAGATGTAAATACACCGTATGTAGAAGGATTAAATACAGTCGTTATCATTTTGTTCTGTGTATTACCTATGATAGCATGGATTATATCACTGATTGCAATGAAGTTTTATACACTTACTGGAGAACGTATGAAAGAAATACAAATCATCAATTCAGCTCGTAAGAATGCGATAGCAGATGGTATGAGCAGTGTGGAGGCAATGAAAAAGTATAAAACTATCGAGCAGGTTGACCTTTCACAAATACATCTTAAAAAAAGTACTGATTGCTAAAACAACCTTTATACGACCATATGTATAACACCGTTTTTACGTGCTTTATTTCTTTATTTTAATATAATTTTTGGCTCTGTGTCAATAGTTGGGGTGCGATTCTTTGAATCGCGCCCCATTACTGATGTTTTTATTATTGAATCCTTCAGTAGGACCATTGGTTAACCCATATTTAAAGGCATTGAGAATTTCTTTTGACCAGTGCCGATAGGTAGCACCACAACGTTCAAATTCAGGTATACATGATGTTTCCGCTTCTTTAATCCAATCCCAAAATGCTGTTCTTTGAACCGAATATTTTGTCTCCTGACAAATTGAATAGAACTTTTCCTTTAGATAACGCGATGTTCTTAAATCGTCATTATTCTGAAGCATTAAATCACAGTCTTTCTTATTTTTGTCTTTCAGATTTTTATATCTTCTTTTATAATACTTTCTAAGTGATGCAGGCATTGTTTTTTGCAACCGTTTCCTCACATTTTCAATTGCCCATGTAACTTGTTTTATGAAGTGATATTTGTCAATAATAACCTGTGCATTAGGAAAATAGGTATATGCGAGGTCAACATATGATTGCCACATATCACAGATAAAAAATTTGACACGGTAGCGTTCAGAACGGGGAATATCCTTAAAATAAGTAATTAGGTGAGGCTGTGTTCTGTCTGGAACAATATCCAAAACCTTGTGCTTTTTGGGATCAACCAGGATACACTGATACTTTCCAGTAGTTGCATTTCCACGAAACTCATCAATTGAAATAGAAGCTTAGAGAGGTGGACGATTATAACTGATAGAATCAAGTATCCTAGATACTGTGGAAGTTGAAACATTTGATTTTATGGCTACCGACTTGATAGACTCTGTATTATGAAATTGATTTCTTGAATATGCAAAAGATAATTATCTATATGATTTAATTGAAATTGCTTTATCAACAGGTATGCTTTCAGGTGAATTAAGAGGGCTATGCTAGTCAGATGTTGATTTGAAGCAAAAGATGATATTCACATAGAATTACCGTCAAAAAAGAAATTTATTATTCGATTAGTCCAACTAAAACATACTGTTCAAAAAAATGCAAAGAAACTCCCGATTAACCTTACAGATAAAGATGATGATTTATGGAAATCATTATCAAATTGGAGTAAGGTTATTTGTGATAAGACGGAAAAAAGGGAAAAAAAGAATCATATTTGTGACATCTTAGCTTTGGATTCAATCATTTTGGAAGCTTTTATAAAAAAGATACATTTTATAGATGCTGAGGATGATATAATTGCGAGTATAAAATTAAATATATAAAGAAAAATGATTGCAAATGATAGAGTTAACGATGTATTTAATGAACTATTTTCTGAACCTAAACAGGATTTTTTTAATAGTGTAAAGGCGGGTAAACATCAAATAATTATATTTGAAGAATTGATAAAATTAGAGCAAAGGAACTTAAAATGCTCACCACCGATTTAAGCGTAAATTTAAGCAATGGTGAATTTTACTATTTATCTAATGAAAGTCAGATTGGATGGAAAATAGAATGGTAGTCTGTGTGATAATTGCCTGCATATATAATGTGATTGCAATGCTTATTAACATTATATAGAATTTAAGGGGAATAAAGATGAACAAGGTTAAGCTAATTAAAGGTTTTTTCCTGGTGTGCTTAATAGGAATAGCAGTATAGTCACAAATGGGTTCAGAAAAACTGGGGTGTTGGATAAGGTACTACGATTAAACTAATATAAAGGCAGTCGCCTTTCGATTTTAAATCCTTTAGTCTAAAAATAAATCAAGTAATTTAAAAGAGAAGCAACGTTTAACAAATGATAATATAATTACAAATACGAAACTACAGAACTTGAATAATAATGACAACTTAAGAAAAATGACAAATTAGATGGAAATCTGTCATTTTGTACGATATAATAATAGTAGTAGAGTATGCATTGTTAAATTTAAAATTCTTAGATACACAGACTAAATTGGCGGTATCCATTTTAGATACTAGCTAAGCACTTGAAAAGGTATAAATAGCTATTTTCAATATCTTTTTCCTAGATTAAATTGAACTAGAGGTTGATTAAAAAAATATGACAAGTAAACAGTTATATGATACGTTAATATATGGTGCATATTATGTCATTAAGATTAAGGAAATTCTAAACAAAATAAATATTTTTCGCTTCAAGATGGCGATACAGGTAGCAACTTGTCAATAATGATGCAAACAATCATACAAAAGGCCGAATTAAAAGCTACAGTAAAACACACACTAGAATCAATAGCAGAGGAGAGCGTATGATAAATAAAAATAATATTGTCTTATCAAGTGTAGTATTTGTTTCATATATTATAATGGTTATTACAAATTTACTTGCAGATGCTTTACCTATAAACGGTAAGGGAACAGGAGAAATATCGGATTCTTATCAAAATCTTTTTGCTCCTGCAGGAATTACATTTACTATATGGGGATTAATTTACCTATTACTTTTGGTGTATTCAATAAATCAACTGATACATCACAAAAGAGAAAGTGTGATTGAGCAACAGAGTTTTAATACAGTGGGTATTCTGTTTTCTATCTCATCAATTGCGAATACGATATGGATATTTGCATGGCATTATAATGAGATTTGGTTAAGTTTAATATTAATGTTAGTTATCCTTATTTGTCTGGTTAAAATCAATCTGATTATAAGAGATAAGGATTATTCTGGGATTGAGAAATATACAGTGAAATTACCATTTACCGTGTATTTAGGTTGGATAACAATAGCGACAATAGCGAATGTAACAACATTTTTGGTTTCTATTAATTGGAATAGGTTATCTTTAAGCGAGGTTTTTTGGACGAACTTAATAATTATAGTAGGTGCTATCATAGGATTTATATGTGTGATATTTTATAAAAGTCTTGCGTATGGCTGTGTTTTGATATGGGCATTTATGGGTATAGTATTAAAACATCTTGATCCAGAATCCTTTGATGGCAGATATATATCTGTTATTATTACAGCGTTTATAGCTATTTTTATAATTATCATATCACAAATTATATTAATTCGTGCTCGAGTAAAAGCTAAGAAGAATGATACAGAATTAATAAATACAATAAATTATAGATACAGATGATGAAAGTAACGGAAATTAGAATGTGCAATGGAGCACTTATTGCTAAATAAATCATTTTACTCCATATGCTGCAAATATGCTGATACTTGCCGTATCTTCGCTATCTTTTGAGTCAGAACAGCAATTGCAACCGACGCACGAAACAGAGGCCTCATTAAATCCAGCTTGCAAAAACCAATCCTTGATTTGTTCACGGTCAAATCCCATCCAAACATCATGCTGCTCCGTCTTTAAAAAGGTGAAATTATGTTCATCCAAATCCGTAATAACGAGTTTTCCACCTGTTTTTAAAATTCGATATAATTCTTTAATAGCTATGGAGGGATCGGTTACATGGTGCAGATACATATTTGCAAAAGCATAATCAATGCTCTGATTACCGATAGGAATAGAATCACTGTCGCCTATCATACAGGAAAGATCATTATAGTCTTTAAATTTTTGCCTCATGCTGTCCAACATCTTTTCGGATTGATCAATTGCTAAGACTTTCAATCCTGCTTTTAAAAGACCTTCTGTTACAAAACCAGTGCCTGCGCCAATATCAGCAGCAATTTTTCCAGTTTGAATATTCGCTAAGGTATAAGCCACTTGCCTTACCTCTTCTAAAAAGAACGATGTCCTCATGTCGTCCCAGTCAACTGCAATCTCATTAAAATAACTCTTACTTGTTTCCATAGGAAAAGCCTCCTGTATGTATGGTTTTTAATAGTGTATTTAATTACTAAATCAAACAGCTTCTTCGTTCCAAGAGAATTGTGTTATGCCAGTTTCCAAATCTGTCTTTTGCAATTTTTTCACGAAATCCGATTTCACGAAATCCACATTTCTTATGAAGGGCAATGCTAGCTACATTTTTATCTATGATGCTGGAATATAGTGACCAGTATCCATTCCTTTCCGCTGCCTTTATGAGATGGTTAAATAACTTTGTACCAATTCCTAATTTAGTATATTGTAAGTCAAGGTAGATACTGACTTCTACTACACCTCGATATACTTCGCGTTTGGAAGTGGGTGAGAGTACAACAAATGCGATTACCTTTCCGTCAAATACAGCAACGAATCTACAATCTTGCAAATGTCCGCTGTCCCAGTCATCAAAGGTTGGACATTCGGTCTGAAAGGTTGCAATATTTGTATCAAGGCCTTGTTGATAGATATCTTTTATGTAATTCCAATCATCAGGTCTAAATTCTCTAATAATAAGTGATTCAATCATGTTATTCATGTTGTTTTTCCACCTTCCATTGTTCGATTGCCCGATTGTAAAGAGAAATGGACTTTAGAATCGATTCATGTTCTGCTGGATCTATATTTTTAAATATTTCATTGAAAATCAAGTTCATATCATTCTCAATCTGTTCAAATATCTGTATACCCTTATCTGAAAGATTAATCTGAACGCTTCTACGATCCGATTTTGATGGTTCTCGTATAACAAGTTCTTTTTTTACTAATTCTTCAACGATTTTACTAGCAGTACTAACATCAATCCGAAGAGTGGCTGCTAGATCCTTCAACATAGAATCTCTTTTCCTACCAATTTCCACTAGCGTATGACATTGTGTGGTGTTGACACTGCATAAGCAACAATCGGAGGAATTGATACAATCTAGATTTCGTTCTAAGATTCTTGTAACTTCACGTAATTCTTTACTTTTATTCATAATGATATCTCCAGTCTTTTGTTGATTTCATAAGTATACTACTAATAGTTTCTAAATTCAACTATTTATTATAAAAATAATATTTAAATTCAACTAATAAGTTGTGTCTGCCATTCTCTTTGATTGACAGAGTTGAATATGAAGTTAATCCTAATTGACCAAGTTTTTCAGGCTGATGTTTTGTAATCGACAATCAATATTTAAAATGAAATATTACGATTATATAAAGCAGTAATCTTTTGTTGTAAACTGTAAATTGTAGTTGTATAATAAATTTATTGTGTATAAAATTTGATTGGAAGTATAAGAAAACAAAGATAACATTCAGTACCCACTAACGCGAAGTGGCTCAATGTTTTAACACAAATTTGTCAATTACTTCGGACTTTGTTGGAGGTTATGGTGTCGAAGAATTTGCTGTGGTTTTACCGCAAACGGAAGGAAACAAGTTATAAGTTACTCGTGATAGAATCAAATTATGAATAGGAGAAATAATGGCAGATATAAAATATGAAATTGTTGAAGAAGTTGGAGTATTATCTGAAAATGCAAAGGGATGGAAAAAAGAATTGAATTTAATAAGCTGGAATGATGCAGCACCAAAATACGATATCCGTGATTGGGCTCCAGGTCATGAAAAGATGGGAAAAGGTGCTACTTTAACCAAGGAAGAAGTTTCGAAGTTGAAGGAAATTTTGGACCAATATATTTAAGATGAGCTAGTATTGCTTGTTTTGACAAGGGAAATGAAATACGGAGGAAAAATGAAGAAAGCCGTAATCGCATTTTTAAAACTTAAAATTTTATATTGAAGGGGAGAAACAAAAGGGAAGAATCATCTTATTTTGAGCAGTAAGATTATGACAGGTATTTTTTCAATATTTTGTACAATAGGAATCGTCTGGGTTCAATTTCATAAGGAGCCAGAGATAACTGTATCTGGTTATTATATCGTACCATGGGCAATTACGGTGGTGTTAACAGCATTGCTAGTTCTCATTTTGTTTATTTGTGAAATGATTTTAGTAATAAAAGAACGAGATAATAGCAGGATAATAAAACTTATTGCAGAAATATTTATAGGTCTCATATTGGGGGTGGCTTTAGAAATATTTATATATAAAGATGAAATAAATATTTTTCTTGTCTGGGGATCTATATCTGCAATTTGCATGGTATCTTTTGCCTTAAAATATTGGAAGAGAAAAACTGTATAGCTAACTAGGTGAGTATTTTTGTATTTTATCAATAAAGAAAGAGCAAACAAACCGTCCATGTTTTTCACACTAGGGCGGTCAAATTTTATATGATAACGGATAATTATATTAGTCTCCAATTTTAATGATTAGATTTTGGCTGGTTGTGATAAACAAATGCTGGAGAAAATAGCTGATTTAATTCAATAAAATAAGACGAAAGTAATAAAGGGAATAAAAAAGTGACAAAAAGCATCATTTTATTTGAAAATACTGATGAAATATGCTACGATAAATTTAGTAAATTTGGTGAAGATTAAATTGCTTCCTACATAATGATTATGGACCTACAATTTAGCTGAAATTCACGTTTACCATGCATAACTAGAACAGGAGAAGAATAAAATAAAATAATTATAGTTTAGTTTATACATAAAAAGTTAATATGAAGCTAGTAGCTAAGTGTAAACTTAATTGGTTATAATAACTTGAACTTAAGAGAGTTTTAGGTTTGATGATTGCATCGAGTAAAGAGTGAGAAATGAGAGGAAGATTATATCTATGGAAGCATATTATAATAAACAGTCCATTTTAATTGTGGATGATTCAGCATTTCATTGCAAATATCTTTTAGACATATTACAAGGGCAATATGAAGTAAGAGTAGTTGGGAATGGAAGAGATGCGATAGCAATTGCTTGCTCAGATGATCCACCAGATTTAATTCTATTGGATGTTGTAATGCCTGACGTTGATGGGTATGAGGTGTGTAAGCGATTGAAAAGTATAGACATGACGAGTGAAATACCAATTATATTCATAACGGGTAAAATGGACGAAGCTGATGAAATTCTTGGATTTGAGTTAGGAGCGGTTGACTACATCTCAAAACCATTTAATCCAATTATTGTTAAGGCGAGAGTAAATACTCATATGAAGCTGAAGCGATATCGTGATTATTTGGAGTCAATGTCTTATATGGACGGATTAACCAAGATCCCCAATAGACGTAAGTTTGATGAGTATTATGAACTTATGTGGAGTATGGCACTGAGAGAAAACAAAGTGATATCTATTATAATGATAGATATTGACTATTTCAAATTGTATAATGATCGGTATGGACATCAGATGGGGGATGAATGTTTGATTCAGGTTGCCCAGCAATTAGCGAAAACAACCTCAAGAAAAACAGATTTTGTTGGTAGATATGGTGGTGAAGAATTTGTGTGTGTTTTACCGAGTACACAGTTAGAGAGCGCTCTGGCAATTGCTGAGAAGATGCGTATAAGAATTATAGAGCTTCAAATTCCTCATGAAGATTCTAAAGTAGCTAATATTGTTACGATTAGCCTAGGAGTTGCTTCTTGCATTCCACGGCAAGGATTGGAACAGAATACTTTGATTCAATATGCTGATAAGGCATTATATTATTCAAAAGAACATGGAAGGAATCAAAGTTTTCAAGCAAATAGTTTGAGTCAATCGGTTTAGTGAATATAGTAGGTAATCATTTATTGTATGTTAGGTAAAATGATACCATTTTGGAACAGAATCAATGGAGAGGATTTGTTTTTCATTGGTTCTGTTTTTATTTACTATCAGGCAAATCAGGAGTATTTAAATAACTGTTTGCACTTAACAATAGCCTCTCGGTTAATTGCGTCAAAGTGAGAATTGCTTCGTTAAAATCATTTTCTAGCCAATGTTCTAATATCGTAACCATTCCACCAGCAATAAAGTGAATTACATAAGGTTCTAATCCTGTTTGTAGTGTTGAATCTCCTTTTACGAAAAGCAAATACATACGAATAGAATCGGCATATTCAATATATTTTTTTGTTAGCAGGTAGAACAAATCATCGCGGTGTAGATAGGTAAGTAATTGTTTTTCTTTTTCCCAATATTCATAGTAGTGCGTAAATATTTCAGATGGAACCAAAGACTCAATTTGGAATGTGCTACGAAAAGATTCAAATAATTGATCTAAAATATAGTGAAGAATATCTTCTTTCGTTTCAAAATTCCGATAAAATGTCTTACGCACCAGTTGGGCTTCTTGACAGATTTGAGTGATAGTGATTTCGGAAAAGGATTTCGTTTCTAAGAGGCGAATTAAAGAAGCAGCGATCCAGGATTGTGATTGTAGCGCAATGATACTTGTATGTTTTTTATACATAGTGACACAGATTCCCCTTTTTGTGTAAGTTATAGTAGATATCTTGTTTTTTGCTTTTCTCTAGTATACTATTATTCTACAAGTGACACAAGCGAGACATTGAGTTTTGCGTCAACAAGGGATATTATGATTTATATTATTAAATGATTTTATTGTTTACATCGTGGATAGGCAATTTGAAAGAAAGTAGGAAATAAAATAACATGAGTTACGTGAAAATAGTAAATGAAACTAGAAGATACCATATGGGTGAAAGTACCATAGTTGCTAATAATGGTATTAATTTTGAAATAGAGAAGGGTGAATTCGCAATTATTTTAGGACCAAGTGGTGCCGGTAAATCAACCGTTTTGAACATTCTTGGCGGAATGGATTCACCAGATGAAGGACAAGTATTTGTAGACGGAGTTGATATTGCAACCTTTTCTTCCAAAAAGCTAACAAAATATCGAAGAGAAGATGTAGGATTTGTGTTTCAGTTTTATAATCTAGTACCCAATTTGACAGCGAAAGAAAATGTAGAACTAGCTACACAAATCTCCCCGAATGCATTGAATGTAGATGAAGTATTAAATGAGGTTGGACTTAGTGATAGAAAACTTAACTTTCCAGCGCAACTATCGGGTGGAGAGCAACAACGTGTTGCGATTGCAAGAGCATTAGCGAAAAACCCCAAATTATTGCTTTGTGATGAACCAACAGGTGCCTTAGATTATGAAACTGGAAAACAGATACTAAAGCTCTTGCAAGATACTTGTAAAAATACGGGAACAACTGTCATCGTAATAACACATAATACAGCAATTGCGCCAATGGCAGACCGCATTATTCATATACATAATGCTAAAGTTCGAAATATTGAAGTCAATGAAGCTCCGTTGCCAGTTGAACAAATTGAATGGTAGATAGGAGAAAGTAATGGGAAAGAAAAAGGCATTAAGAAGGCTTGTCGTTCAGGAAATACTTACTTCAAAGGCAAGATTTATATCAATAACACTACTGATTTTAATTGGGGTTTCATTTTTTGCAGGATTAAATGCTTCCGGACCAGATATGTTAAAGACTGCCGCACTCTTTTTTGATAATCAAAATTTGATGGATATGCATGTAGTATCCACAATGGGATTAGAGGAGAAAGACATTGACATACTAAAACAGCAGGCAGATATTGATCAAATTGAAGTTGGATATAGCCAAGACGTCATAACAAAAAAAGAAGAGAAATTATTAAAGATATATTCCTATTCGTCAAGTAGCCAATTAAATCAATTTGAACTAAAGCGTGGAAGATTACCTGTAAATTCCCAAGAAATTGCATTGAGTGCAATTGATACAATGGAAAAACTGTATCAAATTGGAGATATTGTAACGTTTATACCGGATAGTAAAGATACAGATTTGGCAGAGCAATTTAATGATACAAGCTATACGGTAGTAGGTTTTGTAACAAGCCCACTATATGTGAATAAAAAGCAAATGGGAAGCAGCACAATAGGAAAAGGGTCGGTGGATGGTTATGGTGTAATTGGAACAGATGAGTTTACTATTTCGGTTTACACAGACGCCTATATAACGTTTCAAAGTCTAAAAGGGGTCAATCCTTATAGCGAACAATACAAAAGTACGATTGAACAATATCAAGAAGATATTAAATATTCGTTTGCAGAAAGAGCTACCGTTCGTTTAAATGATATCAAGACGGATGCGCAAAATGAACTAGATGATGCAAAAGAACAATTAGCAGATGGAAAAACAGAATTATCAGATGGACATAAGAAATTAATTGATGCGAAAGAGAAAATAGATGACGCAAATGTACAGATAGTAGATGCCCAAAATCAGTTGGCCGATGCTAAAAAGCAGTTAGAAGATGGGCAGACGGAATATGACACAAATAAAGCTAGCTTTGATGAACAAATCGCAGATGGAAAAGTTCAGTTAGATATCGGTGGTAATCAGCTTGCAGATGGTCAAAACACACTGGATCAAAATAGAGAGAAAGTGGAACAGGGTCAGAAACAGATAACGGATGGATTAAAACAACTAGAAACTCAAGAAGTAGCACTGACACAGCAAAAAGGTCATCTGGAAGAATTTTCAAATCAAGCAGCACAAATAGTTGGAGTTCCTATTTCGTACGTAACAAGTGAGCAACAAAGTGCATTAATACAAGCAGGAAGCTCAATATCATTAGGTGATAACCAAACGCTAGGAGATTTATGGAGTTCATATTTTGCAGGTGAGGCAAGTGGAGATTCTATTATTCAGGCACTTTCGGGCGTTTTGGCTCAAGTAGAAGCAGGGGTTAATACGATAGCAGATACGAAAGAAGATTTATTGGCGAAACAAGAGGAACTAAATAAAGCGCAAGCTCAGATTGATAGCGGTCAGGAAGCATTAAATGCAGGGGCGGATTTGATCATTGGAAAAAATCAAGAATATGAAGTGGCAAAGGCAGATGGAGATAGGCAGCTTGCTGATGCAAAAACGAAGTTAGAAGATGGATGGGCAGATTATAATTCAGGTGTTGCCGAACTAGAAGAGCAAAAACAAAAACTAGTTGATGCAGAGAAAGAATATGCAGACGGTTTAGCCGAATATAATGAAAAAGAACCAGATGCTCAAAAAGAAATAGCAGATGCAGAAGAAAAAATTGCTGACGGGGAAAAAGAGTTAGCAGATTTAGAACAGCCAACATACTATGCTCTATCAAGAGAAGATAATGCAGGATATACGGAATACGCGGACAATGCAAAACGTCTTTCTTCATTATCATTAGTATTTCCATCGTTTTTCTTTGCTATAGCTGCATTAGTAAGCCTTACGACAATTACACGTATGATTGAGGAGCAAAGAGTACAGATTGGAACATTAAAAGCGCAAGGGTATACCAATGGGGAAATTTCATTGAAATATTATGTATATGCGCTCAGTGCAGGCATTTTGGGAGGATTATTAGGCTTAGTACTAGGCTTTTATGGAATACCACGTATTATTATTAATGCTTATAGTTCTATGTATGACTTTCCAAATAGACAGTTGGTTTTTTACATACCGTTGGAATTGATATCTTTAGGGATTGCAGTTTTTTGTACAGGTATTTCAGCATGGGCAGTATTGCGTCAGGAGTTAAAAAGTACTCCGGCTCAGCTGATGAGACCAAAAGCACCCAAAAGTGGGAAACGTATTTTGTTAGAACGTATTACACCGCTGTGGAACCGATTGAATTTCAATCAAAAAGTGACAATGCGTAATTTATTTCGCTATAAACAGCGAATGATAATGACAATCTTTGGTATTGCTGGTTGTATGGGATTGATGATGACTGGATTTGGATTAAATGATTCGATATCCGATTTATCACAAGTGCAATATCAAACGATTTTACGATATCAAGCACTTGTGGTTCTTGATGAGGATGCGAACGAAGACGATACCACAAAAGCGAAAGAGGCAATTGCAGATTTAAATGGAATAGATGACTACTTGATGGTGCAGACAGACCAATATGATGTGAAAAAAGCAGGAGTCAACACACAACAGGTGTATGTATTTGTACCGCGAGAAATCGAGCGTTTTTCCCAATTTGTATTACTTCGAAATCGTGGCAGTGATAGTTCCTACGAAATTCCAGAAGAAGGTGCTATTATTACAGAAAAATTGGCAGACTTGTTCGGCGTAAAAGTGGGTGATTCCATCACAATATCAGATTCAGATAATCAGGAGTTTTCGATACCTGTTGCTCATATTACAGAGAATTATACTGGACATTATATTTATATGTCACCACAGACATATAAAAAATATTTTAATAGTCCAGCTACCTATAACGCAACATTACTTTGTTATCAGCAAGATAAGGCATGGGAAGAAGAAGTTTCAAACTCATTAAAGGAATACAGTGCAATTCAAGCGATTTCGTTTAATTCTGATACAATAGAAATGTTTGATGATTCAATGGGAAGTTTAATTTCAGTAGTTGTAGTTTTGATTATTTCAGCAGCAGTTCTTGCATTTGTTGTATTGTATAACTTAACTAATATTAATGTTTCAGAACGAATACGTGAGCTTTCTACGATTAAGGTATTGGGATTTTATGATAAAGAAGTAACCATGTATATCTATCGTGAAAATGTTATTTTGTCTTTGTTTGGCATTCTATTTGGAAGTATGTTGGGTAAATTTCTCCACTATTTTGTGTTGGATACTGCTTCTATGGATAATATGATGTTTAGTGATTATTTACATTTGCATAGTTATATTTATGCAGGAGTTTTAACATTACTGTTTTCTTTCATGGTAATGTGGGTTATGCATATTAAATTAAAGCATGTAGATATGATTGAAGCTTTAAAATCCAATGAGTAAAGAAGATAAAGATTCTTTTTGCATTGGTATGGAATATTTGGGATCATGCAAAAGAGGTTACCCTACCAAACGATAACTATTCAGTACCTTCATAGTTACAGCCAAATGATACTATGATAAATGCTTGATTTGAATCCACGAACTAAATAGTTTCTGAAAATATTATTGAATGAATCGTTAAAATCTTGTGTTTTTGTATTAGATGCAGTATAACTGTAATAGTACAAGATACAAGATTTTATGTTTATTAGGAACACTTGTATACGTTTTTGATGAATCAAAAGGCACTTCCAGGCAGAATGTTTGAAAGATAGAAAGGTTTATTATGAGACTAAACAAAGAAGGATTTATTACACACTATTTAATATCAGGTCCAAGGGAAATTCCATATATGGATGAGAATATAGATAAAAATCAACTCCTATATGAGCAAAAATTACGTTCCTTTATTGCGGTGCAGGGGCAAGAATGCCCGACAGATGAAATTATATTACATGCAGACAGCGAGCTTAATATGCCTTGGGACTATTATTTTTCATATGGAAATTGGTTTGTAGATAAAAGTAATTTTTATTCAACGCTTGAAAAAGTTGAACTAGTAGCAGTAGTGAACTTGGAAGTGGCAAAAGATATGGAGTTAAATGCGTGCCTTTGGAGTTATGCTGCGATAGATTGCTGGTTAAATCAAGAGAAGGTTGGTGAGATAAAAGAGCCAATTTATAAACCGATTTTTAAAATGAATATGATTTTGAAACTTCATAAAGGTAATAATCAATTATATATTAAAATGCAAAATGCAGGTATTCGTGATACAAGAAATATTTTTGGAATACAAATTTTGGAAAGACAATCAGAAATAATTGTAAATTTGCCTGATGAAGAACAGGTAAAACCGTTTGTGAAAGCAGAAGAATGGTTGGAACAAATTAAGATGCAGGGGCATAGTCTGATCTTTTCATCAGAGGCACCAACGGATACGAATATTGGTTATAACTCACAAAGTCGAGATCTTACATTAGGAGAAAAAAGAATAGAGTGGTTTGATATAAGTGGTCAAGCGTCGTTTGAATTAGAAAGCAATCATCCATTTGTGATTGTGGTGGTTAAGGTAGTTGGAAAAGCCCTAATTCGTAGATTTGAACTGTTGGAAGAGGTAGAACCAATTTATTTAAAGAAAGAATCTAGAGACGAAAACATGCAGGAAGTATATAAAAATATTAGTAAAGTAGTAAAATTAGATCGAGGAAATCAAATTGGATTTTCTATGATAAATATATTATCTAGAGTAGAAACAGACCGTTTTCGTGAAGATGACTTGGAAAATATTTATGAAACATTGGATCAAATAGAAAGTAGAATGGATTGCTCGGATTTTCTATTGTGCGCATTGATTCGTTTTATAAAAAATAATAACATAGATACGAATTTGCAAAAGAGAGTGAAGGAAGTTTTACTTAATTTCCGCTATTGGATGGATGAGGAGGGCTCTGATGCAATGTGTTTTTGGAGCGAAAATCATTCGTTAATGTTTTATGTATGTGCCATGAATGCAGGAGAAATGTATCCAGAAGATCAATTTAACAGGTCCAATAAAACAGGGAAACAACTTTACGAAAGCAGCCGAAAAAAAGTATTAGAATGGCTTACTGATGTTGAAGAATATGGATTTGAAGAATTTTTAAGTGGAAGTTATATGTGTATTACGTTTGCCGCATTACTTAATACCATCGATTTTTCAGATGAGGAAATTTCAACTAGAGCAATGAAAATTGCAGATCAGATATTATATCTTGTTTCTATACATACATTCCAAGGTTCTGCAATAGCACCACAAGGACGTGTTTATCGAGATGTTATTTATCCATTTACACAAGGTCTACAAGCTCTCATTAATGTTCTAAACCCTGCTTATGCTTATACATACTCGGAGGGTTGGATGGGCTTTCTTGCAACAAGTAAATATCAGATTCCAACCGAAATGATTTCTCATATGTATGAAAGTATACAAAGGGAATATCAGACTGGAAATGCACTTGTTCGTTTGAATAAAACCAAGTATTATGTTATGACTTCGGTTCAATCTCCACGTGAAGATGTAGGATTTAAACGTTGGGAAAATATTAGTTTTGAAGAAAAGTCGGATGTAAATTCTCAGGCATATATTAAGTCTTTAAATGAGAGATATCATGGAACTACTTGTTTTGAACCGGGAGTTTACGGATATCAGCAGCATTTATGGAGCATTGCACTAGCTCCAGATACAATAGTATTTGTTAACCATCCAGGAGCTCCTTGTGATGGAAGCTCAATGAGACCGGGGTATTGGTATGGAAATGGCGTAATGCCTGCCATTAAACAAATGGGAGCTGCAATCGCTTCTATTTATGTAATTTCAGATAAGCATCCAATTGATTTTACGCATATTCATTGGCCTAATATTCGATTTGATGAGATACAACAAAAAGGCTCTTGGCTAATTGGAAAAAAAGGAAATGGTTATGTTGGAATCTGGTGTAGTGGTGAAAAAGAGGCATATAGTGATCAACTATTTGACGTTGAATATCGCATCTATGGCAGAAAAGCTGCATATTTATGTGTATGTAATGATAACGAAGAATGTCACACACTAGAAGCATTTTATGAATTTTGTGACTCCTACCAACCATATTTTGATGAAAATATATTAGAATTGCATACAAATAAGAAAATAAGCTTGAAGTATGTGAATACAGAAGATAAAACTCAAATTATATAATTATAAAAGTCACAGAAAGTGTGGAATATAAAAAAAGCTGGGTTATAATTATATAAGAAAGAAAAATTGATAAGTAACGATAGAAGAGTGGGTGATTTTGGTTAAGCGTATTGCAATTTAAGAATCAAAAAAGCAACCACTCATGGTTGCTTTTGTTTAAGGGAGAGGGTTGTGAAGGAAACGGGGATTTCCTTCACGAAATATGAAAAAGATTATCTATATAAATTAAGTTTTGCTTTAATTTATAAATTAATTATAGTATGAAAGTGTGTAAAATTGGTGATAATCAATTGAACTGTTTGTTAACGTTAAGCTAATAAAATATGAACATATATCGGTATACTTTTTGACGCACAGTGTTTTAATTTAATATTGAAGTTTGAAGAACTTTTCAGTTAAATAAAAAAAGCAACCAAATTGGTTGCTTTTTTAGGGGGAGGGAGGTTAAGGAAAATTAATTCCTTAAAAAATATGAAAAAATTTATCTATATTAATTTTAGGTATCTGCTTTAACTTATGTATTAAGTATAATGCCGAAATATGTAGAAACAGTGTTAATAAATTGAATTAATTGTTAACAAATAACTTGTAAAGTGAATAAATTATGAATATTAACTTCAATAAAAGTAATTTTTAGGCAAAAGTTGAAAAGCCAGTGGGGGCAACGTCAATAAAGGCAGAGGAGTTGTGTAAGCTTGGAGAGATACTGTAAATGTCCTTGAAATTATAGAGGCAGCAATAAAAAGTATGGAAGAATAGAAATTTAATTTGAAATTTATGTCAATGAATAGTATAATGTAACTATTCAAACGAGAAAGACATACTAGATACTATTGTACATTGCATATTAGTAATTGGAGGAATGTAGTGATGGGAAATGAAAATAAAGAATTAAAGATGACTCATTCCTGTATTTTATCACGAGGAAAAGAAAAAATAGTTAGAGTGACATTTGAAAGCAATGATTCTTACGCAGAAGGCATTGTTCCTAGTGGAAAAATAGAAAAGCAACATGGATTTACAGAAGACGAAATTGAGCAATTAAAAATTTATTTAAAAATAAATAAGCAAGATATTTTGGAAAAAGCAAAAAAGATAACTGGAATCACACACTGGTTCTAGTAAAAATGATAGGATACCTATGTAAGGAGTGGAATTACATAGGTATTTTTAGCATATTAATAGGAGTGTTCTACGAACTTCCTTATTAACTAAAATGCACTACGTGCTAAAATGCACACCATTCGTATCGGAAGTGTGTGTTGCTACGCAACCCACGTGGACGTGAAATTGTCTGCTTGTAGACAGTTTGTTCTTATATAATAGGCACATTGTTTTATGTGCATCGCGTAGCGGTAACTATGAGTTACTGTTCACACAGTAGCTTAACACTAGCTGTTAAGCTACGTAAGAAAATGATTCAACAAATGATTTCTGGTTC